>CAIODU010000226.1 GCA_903857165.1 uncultured Methylococcaceae bacterium
CTCAAGGAAAGCAAAGTGGTATGGTAATACTGTCTGCTTATACTTCAGCATATACTCTGTCATGGTGAAAACACCTTAAGGCCATGTTCAACTTGTTGTTTAAAAATGACTTTTTGCACCCATTCAAATTCCCAAAGAGCCGTTTATTTTTCAACCTTGAGTTAAGATTGCGGAAGATTTTCCCCGCCTCAAGTGACAATGGGCTTTTCGGGTTTTTAGGATCAGTGCCGGAAAAAAACACTTTCTCCAATGCTTCACCAGATGATGATATTTTGTAGACACACATCAAATCATAATCGGAGACATACCATTTAATATTGACATCGCCAAAATGCCTATGGTCAGATTTTCCGACAATGCCGACACTATTTGACTTTTCTTTTACCGTAGCGGGTTTGGGTGGGAGTATGCCAATAAAAGCCCTTGCATCCGGCTTGGGACAGCGAATCACAAATAAGTATTTATACTCTGTAGTAAACTGCCTGAAAACCTTGACATCCGAGGGATGAAATCCTATGGCTCTGGAGATAATTATATCAGCCTCAGAAGCACCTTGTTTTCTGGCATCGTCTTCCATGACAGGAATTGCAACATTGATTAGGTTTTTTAATGAACTGTCGCTTAGACACGAAAAGAAATTCCACATTAGATTATTAAGTTTAAAAATACAGAGGTTATGTAGATAAAGATGCCGCCACTAAAATACCCACGACGGGTTGACCGGCCTCTTTGCGCAATACTTCATTTTCAAGCAAACATATACGGAAGCCAGATTGGGCCAAAACCTGCTCAACATGGCTCTGAGCATGGCTATACCGTCCATGGATGTTTAATTTGAAATCTTCCCCGATCTCGCTTTTCTCCAGGGTGAAAACCAAATGCCCGCCGGGCATCAAAGCGTTTTTGGCCGCTTGCATGAATGGCATTAACTCGCCGAAATATACCAAGGTGTCTGCGGAGACGATCATATCAAAAGCGGATTGATGTTGTTCCAGATAGCCGACCAACTCCGCCACAATCAATTCGTCATAAACCTCCCGCCCCTCCGCCTTGGCCAACATTTTTGGTGAAAGATCGACACCCGTCAGCTTTGCCGCGTAGGGTCTCAGCAGTGGACCGCAAAGCCCGGTGCCGCAACCAGCGTCCAACACAATCAATTCGTTTGCGGGATTTGCATGAATATCGCCCACCGCCCTAGCCACCAGGCTCGGCGCACGGTAGTCCAAGCGCTCCAGCACTTGATCGAAACTGCCGGCAAAATTGTCGAATGTTTGCTGCACATACTCGTCGGAAGCGCGTTCAGGCACCCACTCGCCCCCCCTATGGGCAGCATAGGTATGCTTGGCGATGGCGTTGTCAGGGTCATATTCCAACCATTGCTTCAATACCTTGGCGGCTTCCTCAAAATCACGGGCGAGATAGAGAGTCCGCCATAAGCTTTTATAGGCATCGGCTTGATAAGGCTGCAATGCAATGGATTGTCGGCAAGCCTCGGCAGATTTCTTCAAATCCCCCTGCTTACGATAGGCGTTGCCAAGGTTATGGAAAAAATCGGCTCGGTTGGGTTCCAGCGCAATGGCTTTTTGGATGGACGCGATAGCTTCTTCAAATTCACCCAAGTCTTTCAACACAACCCCTAAGTTATTCAATGCCACAGAGTGGTCGGGAGAAAGGTTTATGGCTTTGCGATAGGTTTCCTTGGCTTTTTCCATATCCCCGGTTTCCTTGTAGACATTCCCAAGATTATTATAGGCATCCTTATAATTTGGCTTGGCGGCGATGGCACGATTGATAAAGGTGATTGCCTCCGAACTGCGTCCACATTGATGTAGCAGCACACCCAGGAAGTTGCAAGCATCAGGTTGCTGAGGGATGCTTTTCAGAATCGCACGATAGGTCTTTTCCGCAGCGGAAAGATTGCCCTCCTTATGAGATTTAATCGCTTGGGTCAGACTATCGTTCAATAGTACGCTTTTCCCCTTGCGCTCCTGTTTTTCAACCGCCCGGCGTTGTTGGCGATTCATTTCAGTTGGCAGGCTTTTGGGCCATCGCCAAGAAACCTGCCACTGGCTTGCCGGATTCCAACCGGAGAATGGCAGACTCAAGCCTGATGACGGTTAAACCGGCCTCTGCGAGACTATGTTCAATATGGCTTTGGCAATGGCTGTAACGGCCATGGGCATTGAGCTGATAGCCTATTTCCTTTTCAGCATCCAGTTTCTCGGCGGTGAAGATGAGATACCCGCCAGGGTTTAACGCTTTGCCACTCGCAGCCAACGCGGGCGATAAATCACCGAAATAACACAGGACATCGGCAGAAACAATCACATCGAAAACTGTAGCCGATTGATTCAGGAATGCGGTCAGTTCCGCTTCGATCAATTCGTCATAAACCTGGCGTTCCCTAGCCCTCTCAAGCATTCGGCCAGAGAGATCGACACCTGTCAATCGACCCACCCAAGGACGCAGCAGGGGTCCACATAGACCGGTGCCGCAACCTGCATCCAGCATGGCAAGCGAATGGCTCATGCCAGAAATGTCCCGGAACGCCTTCTCCACCAAAAAAGGCGCATTATAGTCCAGGCTCTTCAACACAGAGTCGAAGCTTCCTGCAAAGCGGTCAAAGGTTTCCCGGACATACTCGTCATCTGCCCTAGCGGGGGTGTTGTCACCGGTATACGCCGAAAGGGTATGCAGTGCCAACGGATTATCCGGGTCAAACTCCAGCAATTTCCGCAAAATCTGCACGGCCCTTTCATCTTCACCACAGGTTTTGAGTGAGACGCTCAAAAGGCGGTAGGTATCCGGGGTGAAAGGCCGCTTTGCCAGTTCTTCCAAATACACGTCCATTGCATTCCCGAGCTCGTTCTTCTGTCTGAAAACATTGCCTAGATTTTGATAATGCATCGCTGAATAGGGGTTCAGTTGGATCGCCTTCAACAATACATCAACCGCTTCAACAATCCTTCCTGACTCTTTTAGGGCAACGCCAAGATTATTATGGGCCGTCTTAAATTCAGGATTGATTTCAAGCACCTTCCGATAACATGCCTCGGCTTTTTCATATTGTCTTTGTTGCAAATACATATTGCCTAAATTATTATGAGCTTGGAGATAGTCAGGTGCTATTGACAAGGCATACTCAATAAGTTCCATGCCTTTTTTCTTATCACCTTGGAAATATTTGGTAATTCCGAGATAATGCAATGCATCGGCATGGTCTGGGGAAAGTTCCAATATGCGGCAATATAAATTCCCGGCCTCGGTATGCCGATTTTGCTGCTGTAAGAAAATGGCTAATTCCAAGGCTTCTCCAACATTGAGTTCTTGGATGGGCTGTACGCAGCTATCGTCTACGGTATTTGTTTCGTTCATGGATATTATTTACTTAATTTTATTTGCAAGTTAGGCGCGGCTTCATCGCACCCGGCATATCCCCGGATCGTCGGGTGACAAGCTTCGACTTCGCCCAGCGGACAGACCTTTCCTGACCTACCCATCCTGCCCAAACCCATGCCCAAGCCCCCCATCCATGACAGGCACGCGCATCCGTTCGATGGGTTTGCCTTCCTTCGTCCGTATTAAAGACTCTTCGCTGAGTTAATAGTGCCTTGGAATTTTGGCGTTCGCAATTGGCAATGCTGACGTGAAGAGGCCAAACCGTTAGAATAGGCGGATATTTCAACTGACGGAAAACTTGAACCGATGCGCACCAGCCAATTTCCCCTGAACACCTTGAAGGAAACCCCCTCCGACGCCGAAATCGTCAGCCATCAACTCATGCTGCGGGCGGGCTTGATCCGAAAACTCGCTGCCGGACTCTACACTTGGCTGCCGTTGGGCTTGAAAGTGCTGCGCAAGGTGGAGCGGGTGGTGCGTGAGGAAATGGACAAGGCCGGGGCCTTGGAAGTGTCGATGCCGGTCGTCCAGCCCGCCGAACTATGGCAAGAGTCCGGGCGCTGGGAAAAATACGGGCCGGAATTGGCCCGCTTGAAGGACCGCCATGAACGCGAATTTTGCTTAGGGCCGACTCATGAGGAGATCATCACCGATTTGGCCAGGGGCGAGATCAAAAGCTACAAGCAGTTGCCGGTCAATTATTACCAAATCCAAACCAAGTTCCGCGACGAAATCCGCCCGCGTTTCGGGGTGATGCGTGCCCGCGAGTTTTTGATGAAAGATGCCTATTCTTTCCATTTGGATCAGGAATCCTTGCAACAGACTTACGATGCCATGTATCTGGCTTACAGCACTATTTTCACGCGGTTGGGCTTGAAGTTCCGCCCGGTGCTGGCCGACACGGGGGCCATCGGCGGCAGCCACTCGCATGAGTTCCATGTGTTGGCGGATTCCGGCGAGGATGCCATCGCTTTTTCCAGCGGTAGCCAATACGCCGCCAATGTGGAGCAGGCCGAGGCGCTGGCCTTAGAATTGCCCGCTGAAGCACCCTCTGACTTGATTTTGGTGGACACGCCCGGACAACATAGCATAGAAGCCGTCAGCACCTTTTTGCAGGTCGCGCCGAATCGGATTTTGAAAACCTTGTTCGTGGCAGGTGCGGATGAGGGTGTGGTTGCCCTTTTGTTGCGTGGCGACCATGAACTGAACGCAGTGAAGGCCACCAAACTGGCAAATATCGCTTCCCCATTGCGCTTTGCCACTGAGGCAGAAGTCCGTGCCGCTGCCGGTTGCGCACCCGGTTCATTAGGACCCATCGGATTGGCCATTCCGCTGTATGTTGACCGTAGCGCGGCGACTTTGGTTAACTTTGTTTGCGGTGCCAACCAAGACGGCAAACACTACACGGGTGTCAACTGGGGGCGTGACTTGCCGTCACCGGACAATGTGGCCGACTTTCGCAACGTGGTGGATGGCGACCCCAGCCCGGACGGACAAGGTACGCTCGGCATCGCCCGGGGCATCGAAGTAGGTCATATTTTCCAATTGGGTACGAAATACAGCGAAGCGATGAACGCCACCGTCCTCAATGAGGAGGGCAGGGCGCAAGTTATGATGATGGGTTGTTATGGGATAGGCATTACCCGCGTGGTCGCCGCTGCCATTGAGCAGAACTACGATGCCAAGGGCATAATTTGGCCTAAAGCCTTGGCCCCGTTTGATGTCGCCTTGCTGCCTATGAACATGCACACCTCTCCAAGGGTCATGGAGAAGGCCGGACAACTCTATGCCGAACTGCGGGCAGCCGGTTTCGAAGTGCTGTTCGACGACCGCAAGGCTCGCCCCGGTGTGATGTTCGCCGACATGGAGTTAATCGGCATCCCCCACCGTGTCGTGGTCAGCGACAAGGGGCTGGACGCAGGCACGTTGGAGTACAAGGGGAGGCGGGATGCGGAAAACCAGCATATCGCCGTCGGGGAGATTGTCGAGTTCTTGCGTAGAACGTCATAAACTCGCATGGGCATGAGTAATTCATTTTGACTAATCAATCCCGATGGGTGTCCTGGTCGGGCTTTAAGGAGGCTTGCTTTGCATTCAGAAACATCTAGGCTTGTGTTTGTAAGCCATTCCGGTGAAGACACTTGGGTTGCCCGTCAAATTGCTCGAGAGATTTCGTTGAAAGGGGCGAAACCCTTCTTAGACGAGGCTGATATTGATGTAGGTTCGGAGTTTGAAGAAGGGATTCGCGATTCTCTCGATGCCGCCGACGAGATGTTAGTGTTATTCACGCCATGGGCTTTTGATAGGCCTTATGTATGGGCGGAAATCGGGGCGGCGTGGATTAAAAGAATACCCATTATTGTTGTCTTGCATGGGCTTACGGTCATGGACTTCATGTCGAAGCCAAATGCGCCGGTTTTCTTAAAGAAAAGAGACATCATTAAGCTAAACGACATAGACCAATATATCAATCAACTCGGCTCTCGGGTGGTAACGGAAGGAGGTCGGAATGGGTGACGAAACTTGCGATTTATTTATTTCCTCTTCACATAAGGATAGGGCATGGGTGTCAGAATTTGTGGCCACTTTGCGAAAAGAAGGTCTCCATCCATGGTCGGCTGATGAACTCGCTCCGGGAGATACATGGCAAGATTCCATTGAAAAAGCCTTGCGGGATAGCAAAACATTAATCATGGTTATTAGCCCTGATATCTTGAAAAGTGAATGGGTTTTTTTTGAGTTAGGGGCGGCAATCGCTGGAAAAAAACGGATAATTCCAATAATCACTAAGGATTTTGATTGGTCGCAAATCCCACTCATGTTGCGACGTTACCAATTCCTTAATGAACCCTCGCCAAGCATTGCTGGAAAGCGTGTGGCCGAGGTCGTGGGCAAGCATGAAAATGCCGAAGCATCATAAAGTATCACTTCAGGAGCGAGTCAATGAGTAATAAAGCAATTTGTTTTGTGGACATGCCTTTCGGGAAAAAGCCGGATTTGGCAAGCGGGGTGGAGGTGGATTTCGACCACATCTACGAGGCAGCGATACGCCCGGCCATTGAAGAAGCCGGACTGGAGCCAGTGCGTGGTGACCAAGAGCGTACCGGTGGAATAATTCAAATCCCGATGTTTGGCCGCTTGCTGTTGTCCGAGTATGTGGTGGTGGACATGACTTTGGCCAACCCCAATGTTTTTTACGAAATGGGCATACGCCATACCGCAAAACCTTTCACCACTGTGCCGATTTTCGCGGCCATCCATAACATTCCCTTCGACGTTGCATTGGTCCGCTCCATTCCTTACAACTTGGACAAAGGCCATTTAACGGATGAGGATGCCGCCAAATTGAAGGAAGCCATTTTAGCGAGATTGAAAGAGGCGATTAACGGGCCTACCTCCAAGGATAGCCCGATCTTTCAACTCATTCCCAGCTTTCCTGCCATCGACTTGCCCCACGAAGTCACCGAAATCTTCCAAGACCAAGTCCGCCATTGCGACGAATTTCGAGACCGTTTGGCCCAAGCACGGGCCAAGCCCTCCGATCAAGAACGTGAGGCTGCATTGTTCGGGATTGAGCAGAGTTTGGGCAATCTGAAGGTTGCCCAGGCCACTGTATTAGTGGACTTAATGCTTTCCTACCGGGATGCCAGTGCTTGGGGGAGAATGATCGCACTTTCCGACAATTTCCCAGATTCCTTGAAATCCAATATCATGGTACGCCAGCAACGGGCCTTGGCATTGAACCGACGCAATCAGCCTGTTGACCGCGACCAAGCTTTGTCCATTATCGAAAAATTGGTGAAGGAAAAAGGCGGCGACCCGGAAACCTTCGGGATTTTAGGGCGCATACACAAAGACCGCTATAAGGAACTGAAGAAGAAGGGCAGCATCATGGCCGAAGCAGCCTTGGATGATGCGATTGATGCCTACCGCAAAGGCTTCGAGAGCGACCCCCGTGATTACTATCCAGGGGTCAATGCCGTCACTTTGTTAATCCAGAAGGGCGGCGAAGATGCGCTGAAGGAAGCGCAGCGCCTTGCGCCCATGGTCAGTTTTGGCGTTGCCCGGCGCGGCGGGGCGTCGTCAAGCGATTACTGGGATTTGGCAACGGTATTAGAATTGAGCGTGATCAGCGAGGACTGGAAAATGGCTGTCCGGGTGCTGCCTAAATTAATGGCGAGCGCCAAGGCAGCTTGGATGATCCAAACCACGTTGGATAATCTGCTGTTGGTCAAGGCAGTGCGGGATACAGCGGAATTGAATGGCATCATCCCTGAACTGCAAGCGCGGTTTGAGGAATTGAACGGATAATTTAGGCGAGCATGAATATGAACGGCCTGATAAAAATCCCTCCCCCGGTTTACGCGCTGCTGACGCTGGTGCTTTGCAAAGGCTTGGATATGCTGCTGCCAATCCCGGTGGACATTTACGCACCGACTCTAGGCTCGGTGATTGCGTTGCCGGGTTTGGCCTTGGTGTTTTGGGCTTGGTTGCATTTCTTCCAGAACAAGACGACCCCCATCCCGACTGGCGAACCCAGCACCCTGGTCGCCAGCGGGCCTTACCGCTTTACCCGCAATCCCATGTATTTGGGACTCGTGATTATTCTGGCAAGCGTTGCCTTTTTTACCGGCTCGCTGTTTTATTTTCTTAGCCCTGTGGGATTTTTCATGGTTGTCGACCGGCTTTTCATACCCTACGAGGAAGCCAGGTTGGAACGCATATTTGGCATCGAATTTGCCGGGTTCACGCACCATGTCAAAAGATGGCTGTGAATATTGCCAAACTTGGAATTGAAAAATTTCCTTGGCGGGTCGTTATGCTAGAATGCAGGAAGAATAGGTACAATTGGAACCTTGCATCCCGCCTTGTGTGGGCAGGCTTTGGCCTCATTGCCAGCCTGCAAGCCCGATCATAATTTTAACAGCAAGTTAGTGAGGAAAATAAAATCATGAAACTAAACTTAATTGTGGCCAAAATCCTCCAGTTCGCCGTTTCGCTGGTCTTTATCACCCTAGTGCTGCTTTACATCGGCGTGTTGTTGATGCTCCCGCTCGCGGTGCTGTGGTATTCGGTAAAACTAGCCTCACTGTTCATTCCAGCGGTCATTTCGGTGATTTTTGGCATCGCCGTTTTGGGCTATCTGGGGCTTAAGGTTTCGCGCATGACAGAGCTTTTAAACACCCTGCTGGGCATTGGGGTCGATCTTGTCGAATTCGGCTACAAACAAAAAGAGCGTTTTGACCCCATCATTGAACAGACCCGAGCCTGATTAGCCCTATCGTCAAGGTTGCCAAATAAAAAACCCCGCCTTAGCGGGGTTTTTCATGAAATGGAGCGGGTGATGGGATTCGAACCCACGACAGCTTGCTTGGGAAGCAAGAACTCTACCACTGAGCTACACCCGCTTGAATATGGGTTCATTCTACGGATTTTTTCTATCCACCACAATGGGGGGGTGAACTATTCACGATAATTTTGTATCGTAGCCTATGCCGGGTGCATATCCGGAATGATCGTGACGACTCAATCTTAACCTAAAGAGGAGGACAAAATGGGAGGCATTGGCGGAATTGTTTCCATTGGATTTGCCGTTTGGTTCTATGTCACCGCTGAAAAGAAAAAAGCCCCTGCCATCCAGTGGGCCATCGCGGGGTTCATCAGTTATTTTGTGCCTTGGCTGGTTTGGGTCAAGGTGATGGGTCCAAAGAAAATCCCGTTTTCCCCATCGATCGGCATTCTATTCGGGGCCACCTGTGCGTTTTTGGTGTTGACTTTCGTCTTGAAAAGATTCAAAAGCCCTGAGTAGCCAGACGCTAAACATGCAAACGCCGGGGGCAGATGCCTCCCGGCGCTTTGTAGCTTGGTCTTAGAATCCTACAACTTGTCTGCGTTTTGGCTCAAATATGAGGCCACGCCGTCAGCACTGGCAGCCATGCCGGGCTTGCCCTTGCTCCAGCCGGCCGGGCAGACTTCACCGTGTTCCTCGAAGAACTGCAAGGCATCGACCATGCGGATCAGTTCGTCCATGTCGCGTCCCAAGGGCAGGTCGTTGACTACCTGATGGCGGACCACGCCTTGGGTGTCGATCAGGAAGGTGCCGCGATAAGCCACCGGGAAGCCTTCCTTTTCAACATCATAGGCTTTTACGATGGCATGGCTGATGTCAGCGACCATCGTGTATTTGACCGGACCAATCCCGCCCTTCTCAACAGGGGTGTTGCGCCAAGCACTGTGGGTGAACTGCGAATCGATGGAAACCGAAAGCACTTCCACGCCGCGTTTCTTCAATTCGTCCACGCGGTGGTCCAATGCGACCAATTCGGTTGGACACACAAACGTGAAGTCCAGTGGATAGAACACCAAGGCAACGTATTTGCCCTTGGTTTCTTTGGAAAACTCGAAGTTGTCAACGATGGTTCCATCGCCGAGCACTGCGGGTGCGGTGAAATCCGGGGCATGTCTACCAACTAAAACACTCATTAAACTCTCCTGTGAATTGTCCGAAAAAAAGGATTACGCCTTGGCTGCTTTTTGGCAACGTTTGGGCTTAGCCCGGAACAGTCCGGTGCCATGCAATTAAGAAAGTGGAATTGTACACCGAATCACTCTGGATTGGACAAGGTTCAGGCAAGGGAAAGCGATGGGTTCTCCATCACATCACGCCAAATCGCCGCACCCGTTCCTTCAGGTGTGGATTGTATGCTGGCGTAGAGCATTCCCTTGGAATCATGAATATCCAGGCTGGTGTTACCATCATCATCTCTTCTATGGTTGACCAACCGGATGGTATTAAAGTTCGACTCACGCACTTGCAAATTGAAGCCTTCGCCGCGAATGTCCAAACCATCACCCGCCAGATCGACAGCCTTGATAAACGTTTGGCGCAGGGCTTGGTATGGGGTGGCGATCAAAATGGTGCAGGGCATCTCCAAATGCACCAACAGATTTAATCTTTCATAAGTTTTTGCAACGCTGAGCAAGCCTTCGCCACTTCGGCGCAGGGTCGTTTGTGCCGATGGCCTTGGTCGGATTAACGTCTGGTTTTCTGCAAATTTTGCCTCTGTTGCCAAAAAAAACGTTTCAAATAAAGAAAAGTAGGGTGCTGCGTGTGCGTGCATGATTACCTCCTTGGGGCGGACAAAAAGACTTGTCAGTAAATAAGGCAATATACAGGCCATATTTGCTGATGAGTCTCACGCAAGCTGGGGTTCGCATGTGAAACCCATGCTGAGTGGCAAAAAGGCGGCGTTGCATGAACCCCGGCGGGCATCAATGGCATCATTATGCCGGAGGCGCATGAATGAATGATGACAATTCAGGCGAATTTAACACACATGGGTCGTGTCAAATGCCTCACCTAAGTCAATCACACCGCAGCCATCATGCATGACCGCAAATTGTATAGCATCTTTATAGGGAAATTGGATATTTCTAATAAAGAAATTTTGGGGGTGTGTCATTTTAGGGCGGAGGAGATGAAAAACGCTAGGGCGAGGATATACTCTTTGGGAATTCTTTTTGTCGCCTTACTTTTGATACAACGCCTTAAAACCGTCATTCCGTCACATTTCGTTTTCAATTATTGAGGTTTTGGGGTATCATCCCTGCCCGAGGACACTAGGGAAATTAGGTCCGGAGCATTGAAGATAACACTCCTAGAAAGCAAGTCGCTGGTTGAATACTCATTGCTGTTGCGGGATGGGGCGGTTTCAGGACGGACGCGATTGGATTGGCTTGTTTAGGATTGACAAACCGAGAAAAGGCATGAAACTTTTTTTCCAACTAACCAACTAACCAACTAACCAACTAACCAACTAACCAACTAACCAACTAACCAACTAACCAACTAACCAACTAACCAACTAACCAACCAACTAACCAACTAACCAACTAACCAACTAACCAACCAACCAACCAACCAACCAACCAACCAAGCTTAATTGCGCCCTAGCCGTTTTGCTAGTGGCGGCGGGCTTTGCCTCCACCGCAGACGCAGCACTGATCTCTAGGCTCGGTGGGCAAGCCGTTTACGATACTGATTTCAACATCACTTGGCTGGCGGATGCCAACTACGCAAAAACTTCGGGCTATGATTCCGACGGCATGATGGTCTGGGCACTCGCCAATACCTGGGCGGCTGGCCTGAATGTAGGTGGCTATACCGGCTGGCGGCTGCCGACTGCGTTGAATGCCGACTTGACCTAGTGTACAGGATACAACTGCACTGGCAGTGGCAACGAACTGGGGAATATGTTTTACGGTGACATCAACCATGGGCTGGGCGGCGTGGCAAACCAGTCTATAACCACCACCCACAACGCCAATTTTAATCTGTTCACTAACATTCAATCCTATGCTTACTGGTCGGGTACTGAGTCCCCCACGCGATAATGCGAGGTTCTTCCATACCAGCGATGGCAACCAGGGCACCATCGGTAAGGACACTAGCTTCTATGCGTGGGCCGTGCGCTCTGGCGATGTCGAACCCTCGGGCGTACCCGAACCGGGAACCTTCGGTTTAATGGGAATTGGCGCATTGGCATGGGCGGCAACCCGCTCCCGTCGGCGCGGTTGATTCTGATGATTCCCACGCTCCGTCGTCACTGCCATTAAGTTAAGAAATGTAGCCCGTATGAAGCCTGTCCTGAGCAAAGTCGAAGGGCGAAGCGGAATACGGGTTTCCGAGCCACGACCACCCCGGATTACGCCGCAAAGCGGCTACATCCGGGCTACCCCCGTAAATTCCAAATGACGAGGGCTAACCCGGGAATGTCTTTGAAATCATCTCCATTGTGGGTCAACAATTTGCAGTCATGTTGAATAGCCTGACTTGCAAGCCATAAGTCTTGAACGCGGTAACGAATGGCTTGTTCGACATCTATCCAGATGCAAGTGTCAATTATATATCCCACGGGTTATTTAATTCGGCTATGGTTGCGCTGCCTATGCGGCTATCATTCAGCCAATCCTTTGCAGCTTTTTCCGGCAGAGTACCATATAAATCCCGCATGACTTCAAGCGCTGTTTGTTGGGAAAGGCCGGGAACCATACGCGCCACTTCCAAACTACCCCTGACGATGGCAATCGCTTCGCCCTGAGTTTCCACTGCATTCAGATAGCGGTGAAAATCACGGATAAGGTCTGTCTCAGTCGTGGTAATCATCAGAAAAACGTCCCATCAATCGGTGACGAGGCCGAAGCGAAGCGTTTGCGCGGCATGCGTCCGGCGAGGAAAGCCTCGCGACCGGCCTCAATGGCTTTTTTCATGGCCGAAGCCATCAAAACCGGATTCTTCGCTTCGGCAATCGCGGTGTTCATCAACACGCCGCCACAACCCAGTTCCATGGCGATGGCCGCGTCTGAAGCCGTACCCACGCCGGCATCCACCAGAATTGGCACTTTGGCATTCTCGATGATGGTGAGGATGTTGTAAGGGTTGCGTATGCCTAGGCCGGAGCCGATGGGGGCTGCCAGCGGCATCACCGCCACACAGCCGATTTCTTCCAGACGTTTGGCGATGATCGGGTCGTCGTTGGTGTAGACCATCACATCGAAGCCGTCGTGAACCAATATCTTCGCCGCCTCCAAGGTGGCTGTCACGTCCGGGAATAGGGTCTTTGGATCGCCAAGCACTTCAAGCTTCACCAGTTTGTGACCGTTTAACAATTCACGCGCCAAGCGGCAGGTGCGCACCGCGTCTTCAACCGTGTAACAAGCGGCGGTATTGGGCAAGATAGTGAAACGGGCAGGCGGCAGCACGTCAAGGAGATTGGGCTGGTCGGGGTTTTGGCCGATGTTGCTGCGGCGGATGGCGACGGTGACGATTTCCGCCCCGCTGGCTTCCGTCGCCAAACGGGTTTCCTCCAAGTCTTTGTATTTCCCCGTTCCAACCAACAGTCGCGAACGGTAAGATTTGCCGGCAATGACCAGTTCATCGCCCTGGCCTCCGCCGATGGCATGGACGATTTCAACTTGGTCGCCATCATTCAATAAACGCTGCCCGTACTGGCCGTGAGGCACGATTTCCCGGTTCAACTCCACGGCAATGCGTTTGCCGGCAAAGCCGAGCTGTTCAATCAGTGCCGCCAAGTCCAGGGATTCGGCGACCGTGCGCGGTTCGCCATTAATTTTGATTTGCATAAGGTTAACCATTGCGTATTTTTTCCGAGGGAGAATGTTCTTCAATAACGAGTGGCCGCCGCTGTTCCACGGCCATGGCCAATTCACGCAACAAAAGCTCGCTATCTTCCCAACCGATGCAGGGGTCGGTAATGCTTTGGCCGTAATTCGGTGTTTTGCCCGGTTCCAGTTTTTGTTGGCCTTCGTTGAGATGGCTTTCGATCATCACCCCGATGATGCGCCGGTCTCCCGAGGCAATTTGCCCGGCCACGTCATTTCCAACCAAGATTTGACGGTGAAAATCCTTGGAGCAATTGGCATGGCTAAAGTCGATCATGATATTGCCGGGCAAGCCGGCCTTTCCTAGATCGCGGGCAGCGGCATCCACGCTAATGGCGTCGTAGTTGGGTGTTTTGCCTCCGCGCAGAATGATGTGGCTGTCTTCATTGCCGGTGGTGGAGAAAATTGCCGAGTTTCCGTCCTTGGTCACAGAAAGGAAATGGTGCGGCCTTCTCGCCGCCCCAATGGCATCGATGGCGACCTTGATGCTGCCGTCGGTGGCGTTTTTAAATCCGACCGGGCAAGACAAGCCCGATGCCAGTTCCCGGTGAACTTGGCTTTCCGTCGTGCGTGCGCCGATGGCACCCCAGGCAATCAGGTCAGAGACATATTGCGGCGTGATCAAGTCGAGATATTCGGTCGCCGCCGGCATGCCCATTTCGTTAAGATCGGACAACAGCTTCCTAGCCAGGCGCAAGCCCTTGTTGATGTTGAAGCTTTGATCCATATCCGGGTCGTTGATCAGACCCTTCCAGCCAACGGTGGTGCGCGGCTTTTCAAAATAGACGCGCATCACGATGGCCAGATCAGATGCGAGTTCGCGCTTGACCGCCAGCAGTTTGCCAGAATATTCCATGGCGGCGATGGGGTCATGGATGGAGCACGGGCCGATAACGACCAGTAGCCGGTCATCTTCGCCCGTCAGGATGTTGTGGATTTCCCGCCGGGCTTGCAGGGTGACTAGCGCGGCGGCCTTAGTGATCGGGCATTCCTCATGGGCTATGCGCGGGGGTATGACTTCTTTGATTTGGCGAATGCGCAAATCGTCTGTGTTGTATTCGTTACTCATTGCGTCGGTTTCTATATTATCGCTCATCGTGCGTTGGGTCTTAGGATGACCCGTTCGAAGTCGATAAAGCGTAAAAGCGACCATTTTACCGCGTATTGTCAACTTATTGCCATATTTTCGGCCATAACCGGCTAGCGCGTTTGCGCCAAGCCCAGCGCGACATGCCGATCCGAGTCGGAAGGCAATGGGGCTTCCGGGTTTTCGATCCAAGCGGCGATGTCGCCCAAGGGCTGGGCGGCCTGTAAATCCCGCAACAACATGTGGTAGCCGTTTGCATAATACGCCACCCTAGTCTGTGGCGGGCCGGGCATTTTCTTCAGCATCTGGCTGACCGGTTCGCGGGGTATTAATTGGTCGTGTTCGCCATATAGCACCAGCGTGGGTATTTTCAACTGTCCGGCACTGTCCAAGGCGGCATCCATCAAGTTGGTCAGGCCATACATTGCATCCACTCTTGTTGCCTTGATGAACAGAGGGTCGCGCCCCAGCTTGCGCAACATGTCGATATTGTCGGAAGCCATGATTTTCAGTCCCGAGCCGGTCAGACGCAGCCATGGCGCGGCATGGGCCATGGTTTCCAGCAATGCACGTTGATACCATGGCATCGTTGAACGGCCCCATACCGCCGGGGCCGACAGAATCAAGCCGTCAACTTCCGGTGGGTTTACGGAGGTCATCGTGACGATGGCAATCGCACCGCCCATGCTTTCGCCCAGCACATATAGGGGGACGCCGGGGTAGCGTAGCCTAAGCAGCGAGGTGATTGTTTTGAGGTCGTCCGCATAAGCATCCATACCCGCCCACAAACCCCGCCCCGGTGCATTGCCGAATCCGCGTTGGTCATAGGCGTAACAGGCAAACCCTTTCTGGCTCAGATATTCTCCGGGTGCCGTGAAAAAAAAGCTGTAATCGTTGAAGCCATGCAAGGCCACTAGGACTGCCTTGATGGGCATTCCTTGAGGGATCCAAGACCGCACCGGCAATACCGCCCCATCGGCTGCGGTAAAGTGCGACCAGCCCAGATAGGGGGCCTGAACCGCCTGGCCGGGGCGGTTGACCAGCGGAGTACAGGCTGTGCCAACCAGCGAGGCAAGGATAATGAAAGTTTTTCTGAGGAATTTCATGGGTATAATCCATCTATTATTTGTGTGAAACGTTCAAGTATTGGTTAGGCTAGATCCGGGACGAGTGATATGATAAGACAATACAACCTGCCTGATGAACGGTGACCTACGATGAATGCTAAAACCATCCCTTTTGAACAATACGCGATGCTGGAAGACGACGAATGCTCAGTGCGCATCGTTGCCGCCAAGGAGAAGTTGGGCGGAAGGTGCGTGATTCTGGGCCATCACTACCAGCGCGACGAAGTGTTCCGCCATGCCGATTTCACCGGCGACTCCCTCAAGCTATCCCGTATGGCCAGCCAGTCGGAAGCGGAATATATCGTCTTTTGCGGGGTGCATTTCATGGCCGAAGTGGCGGACATTCTGTCCCGGCCGGAACAAATTTCCATCCTGCCCGACCTCGCAGCCGGCTGTTCCATGGCGGACATGGCCAATCTGACCAATGTCGAACGCTGCTGGAAGGAGTTGGCCGAAGTGCTGAACCCGGATGAAACCATCACTCCGGTCACCTACATCAACTCTGCCGCCGATTTAAAAGCCTTTTGCGGGCGGCACGAAGGCATTGTCTGCACCTCAAGCAACGCACGGAAAATCCTTGAATGGGGCTTTGCCCGCAAGGGGAAAGTGCTGTTTTTCCCGGATCAGCATCTGGGCCGGAACACCGGTCACCGGATGGGCATACCGCTGGAAGAGATGGTGTTGTGGGATTTCACCAAACCGCTGGGCGGCTTGACCGCCGAGGAAATCCGCCAGGCCAAGATCATCCTCTGGAAAGGCTTTTGCTCGGTACACCAGATGTTCAAACCGGAACATATCGACCGTTTCAAAGCGCAATACCCGGAAACGCTGGTCATCTCCCACCCGGAAGCACCTTTCGAGGTCTGCGAGAAATCCGACTATATCGGCTCCACAGAATCCATTCTTAAAATCGTCCATGAAGCCGAACCCAATACCCGCTGGTTGGTCGCCACCGAGTTGAATCTGGTCAACCGCCTACACGAACAAGTCAAACATCAGGGCAAGAATGTGCATTTCATGTCGCCGACGATTTGCATGTGTTCTACGATGTTCCGCACCGACCCGCAGCATTTGTCGTGGGTGCTGGAAAATCTCGCCGAAGGGCATGTCGTGAATCAGATCAAGGTGAACGACGAGGATGCCCGGTCGGCAAAGTTGACTTTGGATAATATGTTGAGTGTTGCTTGACAGCCAATTGTCTTAAGAAAGCCCTGAATAATTTGTGGGTTCGCCCAACACACCCGAAATCGCCGCTATCATCAACTGGCCGGTCCTCGCGCCTGCGTCAATGCAGCCTATGGCGCGTTCGCCTAGGAATGAGGCACGGCCTTTGGTGGGGAGCATGTCGCGGGTGGATTCGCAGCCTAGCCCGGCGACTCGGTTGAGGGTTGCCAACACTTCCGGCAAAGCCTGCGCTTGTCCTGCCGCTTCACGGAGGGCATTGGCGACAGGGATGAGCACGTCGAGCATGGTTTTTTCGCCCACATCGGATCTGCCCCGCTGCTTCATCGCTTCCACACCCTGCCCGAAAGCGTCGGCCATGCTTTGCAAGCTCATGTCTTTGCCTTTCATCGCTTTGCCCATCGCGATAAACAATGTGCCATAGAGCGAGCCGGATGCCCCGCCTACCGTACTCATCACGCTCATGCCCATTTTTTGGAAGGCGGTGGACCAGTCCAGTTCGTCCAGGCTGCCGGCCAATGCATCCAGCGTGGCAAGGCCGCGTTGCAGGTTGGTCACATGGTCGCCGTCGCCGATGGCTTTGTCCAGTTCGGTGACTTCCTCGGCGTTGTCGTTGATCGCGTCGGATGCGGCGTGGATGAATAATTTGATTTGGCTAGTGCTGACGGTCATTGGAATACTCGCTAGGTTTTTGTTCTTGTTGGCTTGCCTCGTTCACACGCTCCGACCATCCGCCTTGATGAAGCACTTTTTTCAGTGCCCGTTCATGGCAAGGGGGCGGAGGAGGCGCATTGTTCGCCGAATGATTCAATGCCCCTTGGAGATATTGTAATTATCCACCCAGGCATTCACCCGTTTCCGGCTTTCGGCAACCTGCTCGGGAGTCATGGTTTTTTCGATGCTTTCAACACTTTTAAAGGCCTTGGCAAGGTGAAACCATTTTGCCGCCTCCACCGGGTTTTTGTCCACTCCTTTGCCATCCTGATAAAGAACTCCAAGGTTGTACTGTGCCTCGACATTGCCTTGATCGGCGGCTTTCGAAAACCATTTAGCCGCCTGTTGCAAGTCTTGCTGAACGCCTTGACCGTCGAGATACATGATCGCCAGGTTCACCTGCGCGGCGATCACACCCAACTCCGCGTCTTTGCGATACAGGGCGGCGGCTTTTGGGAAGTTCTCTGCCGAGTAAGCCTCATCGCCTTCGCTCAACTCGGGATGATCGGCGGCGTAGGCCAAACCCAAGCCCGATGCGAGCGCAGTAGCCAATAATAAGTTTGTCGTCTTCATATTTTCCTCGGGAATATTGCTGCGGCAGGTAGGCCCCAAGCCATTGTCACGGCTAGAAGCCTTTGCTGTATATCCGCATCCATTGTTCGTTCACAACCCGATCAAGCAACTGTTTTTGCTTTGGGTTGATCTTGGTACTCGAAGCCACCAGAAGCCCGTCCGTGCAAACCGTGGGCAGGCTTGTCACCACCTTCATGCCCTGTCGCAGCAAAGGGACATCCACGAAGCTGTAGATGGGTTGGCCGTCGGGGAGCTTGGCGGAAATGTTCATTTTGGCAAAACTTACAAAACTGTAGAGTTCCGGTTTGTCAATGGCAAGCTGTATCTCAGGGGTCCGCTCTTTGGGCCGGTAGACGAGCATCAAGGCATCGACACGGTCAGCCCCCTTACTTCCCAGTGCCTTCATGGCCGAGGCGGCATCCGTGTAAACCGCCTCGGTTTTTGCCAGTGAGGGATTCAACTTCGACAAATCCCGATAAGTGACGGCAACCCCGCTCTCAACCCCGGGGATGGCAATGCGCAAGCCTTTGCCCAAGTCAGCATCATTTTTCACCCCGCTATCGGCCCCGGTGATCATAAAAACACATTCCAAGCCGATGGATTCCATGACTGACAGGCTGCTTGCCAGATCAGGTTTTTGCAGGAGGCGTTCATGCACCGCGTCCGACTGGGCAAGGGTGAGGTTAACCGGGTTTTTCGGGTCTTCCAGTCGCTCAAGATTCTGCAACGAACCCACGCTTTCAATGATGTCCACTTTAAGCCCCGCCTCCCCCACGATCTTTTTCAGGCGGTTGGCCAACCCCCAGTAGGCGGAATCTTTTCTTCCCGCGCTGAACACCAGATCCGGGCCGTTGGCAGGGGCCAATTCTTCGGCCATGGCTGGGGGGACGCCGATACCCACCAAGGCCAGTGCTGTTATGAATTTACGGATGCTTGCTTGCATAATTGCCTTCCCGAATGTGTTGTCATAGTTTACAGATTCCGATGCGACGGCATCCATTGTGTCACGATTCACTCACTGTCCGTCAAGCCTGGAAAGAAGAAAGGCCGTCAGGCTTTTATTTAAGATGGCTCCTGCGTCTGTTGAGTGTGGGGCTTCTTGTAAGCTTTTTCAGCAGTTCGGCCTTTTTCGCCTCAAACTCCTCGGCGGCAATGACCCCCCTCATCATCAACGAGTGCATCGTTTCCAAAGTGGAGAATAATTGTTCATTGGCGGTGATAAAGTCAAGCAGTTCGGCTTTCTTTGCCTCGAACTCTCCTGTGGCAATGATGCCCTTTTTCATCAAATTGTACAGTTTTTCCAGTTTCATGAACAGTTCGCCATCCGATGCAATAAAGGGGGGCCGTTGTGAACTGTCGCTGAAGAGCCGGGGGAACGGCTTCCCTATCTTGCCATCGACCCGCCACTGACTGGGAAGGATGATACACCGGTTGATATCCAGCCGGGTTTGTCCGGGGCGGGGTCAAGTCGATGTTTACGGAAGCAGTCCACGTCTTGCCACCATCGACAGTCATGAGAATTTTGCCGTTTTCGCCGGCAACCCAGCCCGTTTTCGCATCAAGGAAATAAACACCCCAAAGGTTGGTTTTGTCCTGGGTTTGGGGCTTCCAAACTTCTCCCCCGTCTTGGGTGGAGAGAACCTTACCCTTTTCCCCGATAGCCCAACCCATTTTGGAGTTGGCAAAATAAACCCCGAAAAGATTCGCATCGATTTGGCTCGGTTGGACAAGCCAGTTTTTCCCTCCATCCTGAGTGTGGAGGATCGTCCCATGATCGCCCACCACCCAACCATTCCGAGGATCGGCAAAATGGATGCCCATCAGATTGGCCTTGGTTTTGGAGGACTGCCTACGCCACGCCTTGCCGGCGTTGCGGGTGGCACGGATCGTACCGTGGCTCCCCACCGCCCAACCGGTTTCTGGATCGGGGAAATGGACGGCGAGCAAACACTCCCTAGTCTTGCCGGACTGGGCATTCCAAGTCCATCCGCCATCGCGGGTATTGATTATCGTGCCGTTCCAACCGACGGCCCAGCCGTTTTGTGGATCGGAAAATTGGATGCCCACTAAATGCTCACTCTGCTTGCCGGATTGATTACGCCAAGTCAGGCCGGCATCCCCGGTGGCGGCGATCAAACCTGCATCCCCCACAGCCCATACTTTAGACACGTCGGCATGGCGCACTCTGGCCAGTTCGTTGGGGACCTCGAATGAAATATGCCAAGTCTCACCGCCGTCGGTCGTGCCGAGGATGCTTCCCTCGCTTGCCACGATCCATCCGTTTTTGGGGTCGGCGAAGCAGACGCTCAAAAGATTTAACTTTGTATTCACGGTTGAGGCTTGCCAACTCTGCCCTCCGTCACGGGTCAAAAGCAGGGTGCCATGCCAGCCCACTATCCAACCATGGCGATCATCGGTAAAAAATACGCCTAACAGTTTTGTCTGAGCAATCCCATACACGGGTTGCCAAGTCTGGCCACCGTTACGAGTGTTGATGATCGTGCCACTTTCACCCACAGCCCAAAGATGCTCACCGCTGGGGCTAACGAAAACGTCTTGCAGATCGTAGGAAATGGGAGGCTTGCGCACTGGCTCGGGTACGCGCGGCGCGTAGCGATACCCCCACGCCGAGAACATGACGAACAAAGGAACTGCCAGAAAATACCAAGGGGCCGGTTAGATGCGGTATTCCGGTGGCGACCAACTTTGGCCACCGTCCCCGGTAGTGAAAATGGATTCCTTTGCACCGACGATGACACCCTGCTTGGCATCAATCCAATGGATGCCGGCAAGGTTTTCACGGGTGGGCGCAGCGCTTTCTTGCCATGCATCGCCGCCATCGTGGCTGCTTAGGATGGAGCCGTTTTCGCCCATGGCCCAGCCGTTTTGATCATCGGCAAAGAAAATGTCCAACAGCCGGGCGTTGCCCTTGGTGTTTTGGGCCTGCCAACTTTGCCCGCCATCGCGACTGACGAAAACCGTTCCGTTCGTGCCTGCAACCCAACCGTTTTTGTCATCTATGAAATAGATTCCTTCAATATCTGCATTGGTGTTGGAAGTCACCGCCTTCCAAACGTTCCCGCCGTCATGGGTGGCTAATATTTTGCCCTTCCGGGCCACGGCATAACCATTTATTTTATCAGGGAAAAAGACGTTTTGAAGGTCTGCCATGGAATGGGAGTCTTGGGACAGCCAGCTTTGGCCGCCATCGTGCGTGACTAGGATCGTCCCCCGGTCACCGACCGCCCAGCCGTTGCTGTCACCAGCAATTCTCATTATGAGCCAAAGTGCAGATAAACAACCCGTCATTCCGGCATGGATGCCGGAATCCAGTCACAAGGATGTGAAACTAGGGGTCGCCACCAAGCCTTTTTCAAACACTTACGCAACCGGCATGTCACCGTCCTTAGGCGCTGGATTCCGGCATCCATGCCGGAATGACGGCAATGGAGCCATAATGAGAATTGCTGTGCTGTCACCGGCAAAGTGGACGCCATTAAGGTTTTGTGCATGTCCGGCCTGAAGTTGCCATGTCATGCCGCCGTCATCGGAGGCCAATATCACCCCGTCGATGCCAAGTGCCCATCCATTTCTGAAGTCTTTGAAATGGACACTGGTAAGCCCTTCATCACGCCCGGAAAGAACGGGTTGCCAAGTCTCCCCACCGTCACGAGTCAAAAGGACCGTCCCGTCAAGAGCCGTACAGCCAGTTTGGTTGTTGATGAAGTGGGCGCTCCAAAGGTGTTTGGATGTCCCGCTTTTTTGTGGCCGCGTAACTACTCAGGTCTCTCGCTGTAAAGTGTAATTGCCAAAATGGCCCATTCCGCTTATCCTTAGGCCCCATGAACATCCGTATGCTGAGACTGAGCATTCTTTTTGATGGACAATTTTCAAGCTAATTGAGTGTCGATTGGGGGGGTGTTCGGACAGGGCTGGCCTATGACTGGGCATTGGCAGGGTTCAGTCTGCCCTTTTTGGCCGCCGCCTTAAGCTA
>CAIODU010000227.1 GCA_903857165.1 uncultured Methylococcaceae bacterium
GAAATCGTCTGGCGGAAAGTCAAGTACGAATGGATTCACCGTAGTGCCTATACCTCATTTGAAAGTTTATGGGATTCACTTTCACATATCTTTCCTGAAATTGGCAGAACATATAATATTAATTTTGCATAACTACTTAAAGGAAAGAAATGGCAAGTCGATTTATTTCTAAACAAAATGAGGATGATTCATCAAAAGGGCGTTTTTTTATTGCTCAAGCCTCTGATGGCTGGATAAGTGTGAAATATAAATATTCGGCTGATCGGATGGAATTAGCGGAACATTACAATGTCTCAGATTTAGCCCCACATGAAGGCACAGAAATACTCAGAATAAATCAAGATAAAGATATTTTAACAATCTTTCCTTTGATGACATTCCCAGATAGAGATGATTTTCTTAAGCCAAAGTATAATCGCATATTAACTATCTCGCTGGAAGGATTCTCATTCGAAAATCCACAAACTCCTGAAGATATCAACGATATCCTAGAAAGTCTGCCATTAGGATTTATCAAAGATCCTGAATATGGCCTTGGATTGCAAAAAGAATTTCGCTTCATTATTCATGCAATTAAGAATATTGAAGCAATCAATAAATTGGTTATTACTTATCTAAGATCATCAACAAGCATAGAAAGTGATACCTATATACTAGACTACAGATATTTTGAGGCTGTACGCAAGAGTATCAACCGAATTCATAATGAAGCCGTCTCTGCCGCTCTTAAAGATAAAATAATACTTTCGCATAATGCGCTGCTAACCTCGCTCCTACCAGAGAAGTATCCCGAGAAGCAAAGACCATATAAACAAGACACTATTTTCAAAGCTGTGCTGGGCGCGTCCAATGTGTCATCAAATATTTCGATTAAAGATAAAGATGCCACCATCAAGTTATTGTCTGATAATATGCAAGACCTAGCAGAAAATCACCATCAGAAATTACTCGAACTTCGCCATGAAATCGAGTTGGTTACACTTGAACAGTTAATAAAAAAGTTCGAGTCATTGCTTGCACATAAGCAGCAGAATGAAGATCGTTGGCAGAGACTTTTTCAAGATAATCCGTTCATCTTAAATCTAGCATTCGGTTTGCCCATCATGATAGTTCAAGATTTAGTCTCAATGGGAGGCTTAAAGTTTGATGGTAAAGGAGAGAAAATCGCTGACTTCCTTTATAGCAATGGGATAACAGATAATATTACACTGATAGAGATAAAGACCCCAACTACCGAATTACTTGGTCAAAAATATCGTGGCGGTATATTCTCTCCATCAACTAAATTAGTTGGGCCAGTAAACCAGATTTTAGATCAGCGTTATCATTTACAGCAGAATATAGCTCAACTTAAAATTAACTCAAGAATATATGACCTAGAAACCTATGCCATTAAGTGCTTGGTTATTATTGGGACAATGCCAAGTGACCCAGATCAAAAGAAATCGCTTGAACTTTTCCGCAACAATCTCAATGATGTCATCATCGTTACTTTCGACGAACTATTGGAAAAACTTAAAAATCTCTATAAATTTCTGTCACCAAAGCAAGAATGATAGTTATATAAATAGATGTGGCAGCTACGAAGAATCCCAAATAAAATCTAGCCTTGCTAAAACTTATGGCTATGTGAAGCAAGGAAAGTTTAGATCAGTCGATGATGTATTTCCTGAACTCAACAAAGCCAAATTACAGTATATATAGTTTCCCCGGAACCGTCATTAGTTATAAACTGTGACAGGCACTCTTAATTATTACAAGAATGGATTGACTACCGTAAGCCGCCCATCAAATATTTGCCCATGCTGCATATCTTCGGAATAAAGCGTATCACACTTGGCGAGTAGTGCCGCTGTCACGATGAGGCTATCCCAATGGGAAAGAGCGTAACGTTTGGCGGCCTTGGTCATCGTTCAGACCACCCAAGCCATATCGAAACGAGGTGTCTGGCAGATTTTTCGCGCGAAGGGATCCCAGTGAAAGGCTCAGGCCCAAAAAGTTGGATAGCGTCTGTCAAGATGGTGTAAATTCCGGCATAGATTTTCCCGGTAAAGTTGCCCTTGATTAATTGAGTTCGGTGTCAATTAAAACTTTAAAACTTGACCACTACAGATATCATCCAATAAGCGATGTGCATTCAACTTCATAGATCGTGTATGAGTATATCAACTTAAAGCCGAACCGTTCAACCCAAAATGCCGACTTGTCATTAGAGTGACCAGTGGCAAGCGCAATACCCATGTCTCGTAATGTCGCCAGAATTGTAGCTTGAAGAGATTGAAAGACGCCACGCCCTTGGAATGCCGGGAGTACGCTGCTACTGGTCAGATGCGCGGAATCTTCCTTGACGATCATGGCAGCGCAGCCTGCAATCGCGCCATCATAGCGCGCGATAAAAAGATGCATCACTGGGTTTGGTTCAGCAATCAATTGCCGGTAACGACTACGCCTGAACGCTTCTTCATCAGCGGGAAGAGCATACCCGGAGGATAAAATACTCATGAATGCTTCAAGGCCTTCAGTTAAACTAGGGTTGACCCGTTCAACATCCACACCCTCTACAACCTTGAGTGGCAGGGAAGTTTCCGCCAAGTACGCACGGACATTTGAACCCGTTGCTCCGCGTGCCAGCAGCCGTTTACCCAAGTCCGCAGGCTGTGTCCACGGATAAACACACCAACTTAACGGTAGACCATGTTGGCGATATTCAGCAAAGATTGCATCAATATGCGCATCGGGGTCCTTTTTATCAAGATTAGAAAAAAGTATCTCGTTGGCAGCAGAATACGTCGCCGAATGAGTAAGGGTTCGGTACCAGCCATCCGAGTCAATGACGATGGTATCATCGCGTATTCGTTGCGGACCTACCGGCCCATTTAGAACAATTTTTAATTCACGTGGTATTCTCATCTTGGATACTGCTTTGAAGATGGCGATTTCAATTCAATGGGCTGTGCTTTGAATCCGGATAAGTCATGATTTAAGAGCGATTCTTGATTGAGCACATGAGAAATAGTCAAACATTTAACTCACTCAGACAGCCTCATTCACGCGCGACTCGCGGGAAACTGGCGGATGTCCCAAAACCTCTTCATAACTGCGGCGCCCCCAAGGGAACCAAGTCCATTCAGCAGCAACCTCGGTGGGTGTGTTACAGAGTTCCGGTTCAGGCCAACTACGTTGCAATTCGTCCGCACGTTCACTTAACCACTGCGGATTATAAACCGTATTCATGTAACGGATACCATGATCCGGAAATACGGTGAGCACCCTCATAGCTGGATGGTTGCGGGCTATCCAATTTGCCACGGATAGCGCTGCGCCAGACGTTGGACCTACGAACAGGCCTGTTGTCCGGTGGAGGTCATGCACGGTATTGATCATCTGTGCCACAGGAACCCAATGTACCTCGTCACATTCGGCATGCGCGACATTAGGAAAAACAATATCCGAACCCATGCCTAGTAAAGGTACATAGTTTTCTTCACATAGAGGATAAACGCGTTCAGAAGTCGGCCCAAAAATAACGGAGAGATTATGGTCTACCGCGACTACTTTCAGATTAGGGTTGGCTTCGCGTAATGGTCGGGCAAACCCGAACAATGAGCCCCCACTACCAATCGTTGCCACAAGAACATCGACTTTGCCTAACGATTCCCCAATAGCATGGGCTATAGGGCCATAAGCAGCGGGATGGAGCGGGTTATCGTGTTGTCTTGGCCAAAACGAGCCTGGAACTTCCGCAAGTGTTTTCCGCACTAGGTTGAAGCGTTGCTCCTGAATCTCCCGGAGATTACCAGCATCACTTTCGACCGTATCAATTTGGGCGCCCAAGTGGCGCAAACGCCACGCCACGATCGGTTCTACCGGCCCGGTTTTGAGTGCGAGCTTCAGTCCCAAAGTAACACAGGTCTGCGCCAAACCAAGCGCGAAAGTACCAGAACTGCTTTCCACCACCAAACCACCGGGTTTCAGATCGCCACGCGCCAAGGCTTGCTCGACAATATAGCGCGCCGGAACGATCTTCATTAAATCAAACTTTGCGGCGAACAGATTGGGTCTTAGGCGAACCAGCGAGGGTTTGCACAAGTGATCCAACGTGGATTCTGTCTCATAATGCTTCATAGAAAATCCTCTCGATAATGTATCCAGACTTATGGGGCTATCGAAAAAGCCCGAATTCTGCGAAAAAGATGGCCTAATCAAAGCCTGATGCCTTATCCCGAAATCAGGTTATATTAGCGTAACTCACAAAGGTATAAAGCGGTTCGCATGGAGCTTCTCATAATAAGGCATGCATTCCTCGTAAGCTTTCGCCAGTTTAGGAACCTCTGCTATCTCTGGATAATCTTTGAATCGATTTGCTCGAAAACCCGTACTGTCCTTTAAATTTCCGTGATGTCCGTCACCTCCTATCCACCAAGTCAGATTAGTCGAAGCTGGAATATTCTCCCACTTCAGCGACTCCTTGATGAATGGAATACCCATGCGTTCGCAAAAACCGCGTACTAAGGCATCCGTATTGGTTACCAGATCATCGGCGTCAAGGATCAATGGTGGCAAACCATTGCTATTCTCGAGTACACGCTGATACATTCTGTATTGCGTGTCATATCCGATTTCGTCTCCTGTGAAGTCGGGCAGAACCGAGTAAAGTGACGGCAGTGTCTTCGCTGGATCCCGAATCAGGAATACATTGTGGAAGTGTGACATAAATTCTTCATCAAAGATTCCCTCCATATGGTAGGAGAGATCCTTGATGAACACTGAACATCCATCTTTCCCTTTATACGATTCGAGCATGTTTAGAATGGCCTGATAATTTAGGTCGGCCTGCGGTGGTTGATCGGCTGCACGATTACTTTTGCGATCTTCGCTGAGATAAAAGGACTTGCCGAAAGGTTCATGAAACGTGTGGAAGTCACCGCGCTGCTTCATCATCCACAAAAAAGCGGTGGAACGTGTTCGGGGCGTTCCCCATACAGCAAGTATTTTATCTAGCACATCTGCCTCTATAGGTTTCTCAAATGGTTGTTTTGGACGATTGCGGACGGGGTGCTTTCCCTGCTTTCGCCAGTGGTTGGAGAATAAAGATTACATCCCTTTCATGCCATTGCTCTAAGTAGCTGCTGCCATGCTCACGAAGGCAGGTTTAGCCTTCTTTACCTACCCGATAGCTAATCTTGGTACATCCTTTTTTGCCTTTTATTTTCAACACGGATACCGCTTCCAACTCGGCTAAACTTGCTACATGGGTTCCCCCGCAAGGCACGGAATCCAACGAGTCTATAGTGACAATTCGTAGCGGCTTGTCTTGGGGTAATTGGGATGGAATGTTCCCGCAATGCTGTTTCAACTCGCTATACGTGACCATGGAAGTTGATACTCGTGGGCTTTCGCCAATGAGCGAATCAATCCGCGCTTGCAGGTCTACAAGCAAGGCATCGGTATCGCCTTCCGGCTTTCCCTCGAACTCCACATAGGGTCCCTCGGGAAAATGAAAACCCTTCACCGCCCGCATCGAACCTTTTTGTTTGTCGATAATTCCGGCAATCAGGTGACCACTCGTATGTAATTTCGCATGCTCCAATCGCCGTGGCAGATCCACGCTCAACTCGCATAACCGACCAACTAGCATGTCAAAAACAGGCGGTTCCTCGTCAACGTAGTGGAGTACTTCGCCGTCGCTGAATCCCACGAATGAAATGTTCATGACGGTCTGTCTCGACTGAATGAATCCCGTGTCCGCAGGTTGGCCTCCGCCCTGTGGGTAAAAGATGGTCTGATTCAACACTATGTATGAACCGCGATCATCTCGGCCAATGCGTAACACGACCGCCTCATCCGTGTTGGCATATGTGTCGTCTAAATATTTCAGGTTTGTGTTCATCTTGATAACAATTATTTCATCCTGACAAAAGTTGCTGTTGGTTATTCTACCATAATGGGCATCAGGTTCGAAAGATCATTTTTGAAAATCCGGCTGGCGAAGTTTTTACAAGATGAAAAAACGCCATATAACTGCACCGATTAAAACCGGGATGACCGATGACGGCATGTACATTGTGAGCCGGAATAATGGCGGCATCGCCTTTTTTTAAGCGAATCGATACGGCATCAATGCCTTCTATGAGGGATTCTTTATATCCGTAGGAGGACCACGCATGTTTATTGTCAGGGTTACGAATCTCTTCCAAGGTCATACGCCGATTCCATACGAGTGTTTCCGGTTCCCTGTCCACGACAGCATCAATGCACAAAATGATGCTATAGAGGTTGTTCAATCCATAAATCTGATGAAGCGCTGGATGATTGGCGTTGGTCTCTTCGTAATCCTCATGTGGAGCGGCAAAGTAATATTGCTTATCATTAGATGTCTGTGCTCCTTTCCCCCAAATCCGAAGCGAGCCGTGCCGGACACTAATGCCATTACAGGACAAATACTCAAATTTGGCGTTATTCAACTCACAAGCCTCTTGCAAAAACGCTACAATCGGGTCGTGACCTTCCGGTAGTACACTCTTAATGGCCCCATTCATTCTTTCAACATCAAGGAAATAACCGGAGACTTCATCACCAGCGGCACAGGAATATAAATGAGAACCCAAGGAATAAATGGGAGGCGTCACATTTTCCGTTTTTGTGGCGGGATGCTGTATAAACCGCTCCGTGACTTGCTGGCACCATTCTGGATCGACAGCATTTTTCATATGAATCGCTAAAGTTTCTCCAGCAACCAATCTTGCCAAGATCGCAGGCTGAAAACCTTCCGTGACTTCAGCGGCGAAGTTGTTATTGGTTATCTGCAAAGACTCCCCGGTAGCCAGAACTATTTTTTGCATATTATATTATCTTTCACGCGCCTAGGTTCTGTTGACATAGCCTGTGCCGTTTGTGAGTCTTAGCCCTTTTGGAACATGGCGAACCGACTCGAAATTAGTGACGAAGAATGGAATGTGATCCAGCCGGTACTGGTGACCCATGCGCATATCCGGATCAATTGACTTAGCCCCAGCCTTGCTTTTACATGCCTTGTCGTGAACCTAGCCCGAGATTGGCTCGGCAAACCTTGTAGTCGATCTCGGCCTAGAGCTTGACTGCACAGTCGTCGATATCCAAAAAAATCAAGCTAGAGCTACAATTTTATCAAATTAGTATATCAATCCACAAGTGTAATGGTCAACTAAAACCGGACACTTTTTTAGGCAGCCTTGCTGAAATAATCCCGCTCGAATTCCAGCGGTATTTGATACCCCAGTTTTGAATGCGGTCGCCTGCCGTGGTAAAACGCCAGGTAGTCGATGACGCTCAGTTTTGCCTGGCTGGAAAAATGCCGCCGCCTCTGGAAGAACTGCGAGCGCAAGCTCAACACCAGCCTCCAGATGGCAACCCTCGCCTTTCTCGTACTACTGCTCAGAAGATTGTAAACAGGTTCTTAACATCGCACCGAGGCTAAACAAAGGGGTTAATAGATCACTGTCAGCACAAGATTCATCACTCCACCCGTCGAGTGCTACCGATTGTTGACATTCTCGATTCGTGGCGGCCGGTTCTCCCGATGCCTGACAAAGGGCAGAACGGTATTGGCCAAACCCGCCGTGCTGCCGACGTAGAACAGGCCCACACTCGCCGCGATGCCGAAGTTCAGCAGATAAATGCCTCCAATATTGATGATGCCAGGCGCGATACTCAGCAGAAGGTTATTCCGCATGGTATGCTCGAACTCATCCGCTATTTGGAAGAGCTTGCTCAGATAACCCAAGGTTCCATCCATGAGTACAACTTGTGCGGTATCTGTCGCCGCGCTGGAGGCGCCTTTCAAAGAAATCGACACCTGCGCGGATTTCAATGCGATGGCATCATTGATACCGTCGCCGACAAAGCAGACGAATCTTCCCTCGTGCCGCAAGCGGTTAATCAACTCCGCCTTATTCTCCGGCAGAGTTTCCGCGAAATAATGGTCGACACCAAGTCGCTCCGCGATGTTGCGAGTGGGTTCTTCATGGTCGCCGGAAATGATGTAGGTCGCCAGTCCACGTTTACGGAGACTTTCGATCAGTTCATGAGCTTCCGGACGAATGCTGGGCTGTATTTCCAAAATGCCGACCACCACGCCATCAACCCCTACATAGATCAGCGAATATCCCAGCGCTTGGGTTCGTTCCTGCAAATTATCCAGCCCTTCCGGCATAGCGAGCCCCTCGCGTTGCATGAATCGCCTGCTGCCTACATGCACCTGTTTTTGTTCCAGATACACCTTGATTCCGTAGCCCACATCGTAACGGGTATCTTCTGGCGTGGCCAGTGGTATTCCACGTTGCCGCGCCTCGTCGGTAATGGCTCTGGCGACTGGGTGGGTTTGGCGAAACTCCGCACTGGCCGCATAGCGTAATACTTGGTTTTCGTCGTAGTCACCAAATCGGTGAATGGCATCTATACTCGGCTGCTCCAGCGTTAAGGTTCCGGTCTTATCGAACACAACCGTATCCACTTGGCGCAAAGATTCCAATACCCGCCCATCCTTGATCAAGACCCCCTGCCTCGCTAGAATTTGCAAATAGTTTAGGACACTCATCGGGCCATACAAAATCATGCGGGAACCCAAACCCGACCAGAGTATGGCCAAGGCGGGTACCGGACCCAATACTCCCAAAGTCACCGCCGCGATGCCTAACTCCACGGGCAGCAGACGATCGGCGATTTTCTTGCCCCGCAGCATCTGGTTGTCTTTATAGGTTTTCGTGTTGTTCAACACATGTCCGATCTTAGCGGCGACCGTTTTTTCACCGGCGGTTTCGACCTGAATGGTGAGGCGACCCGCCAATACCAGCGTCGCCGCAAATACGTTTTCTCCAACGCCCCGGTCCACGGGCTGACTTTCACCGGTCAGGATATGTTGGTCGATGCTGGCCGAACCTGTTTTGATGACACCGTCAGCTGGAATAATTTCTCCGGCATTGACGACCACTAGGTCGTTTTTTTGGAGGGTTTCGAACGGTACCTGAATTTCTACGCCATCCTTTTCGAGCCACACTCGACTTGGATGTTCCGCGAACACGTCTATCAAATGTTTCTCTGAACTGTCCTCGGCTTTTCGAATCAGTATCACCAGAAAGCCGCCTATCAGCCCTCCGATGGCCGCCAACGCGAGCCTTCCTGTGGCAATCATGCCGAACACGAGAACGACCGAAATCATGGGAACACTCAAGTAGTGCTTTTTTTGGAAATCCCGCCAGACGATTTCAAGAATAGGACGCGTCATGTAAATTACTGCCACGCTGCCCAGCCAATAAAATGCCGGGAATAGCGTTCCGAGAAGCGCTATTCCGGTCGCCCCTGCGGATAACCTCAAATTGCGGTTCTCCTCCTTATTGCGTCGCTCAATCTCTGCCCGCAAGTTCGGATCAATCGTCATTTGAAGCTGTTGCCGCTCATCGCCCCATATAGCATTCTTCATGTCGTGAACTAGATCCTTGTAATGAGATAAAGGCGATGGGCTTGGTGTGTTGGAGAGTCGATAGGCCAGATTGGGCCGCTTGCGCTTGAGCTTACTCCAAAGTGCGGCACCCCCGCCAACTAGCGCGAGTTCGATTAGCATCGGTTTTTTTTAGCGAGAGTGTACATTCGTTAGAGCGGGTTCCGGATCAGCATGTCTTCAACCTCGTTTTGATGTCCTGTGTTAAGCGTTTGCAACGTCTCGTAGTCTATCAGAATTCGCCGCAACCTTGGCATATTGGGAACCTCGAAATACTCCCTTACCAGTGGGATTCGAGATGAAAAAGGGATTTACGGGCGAAGCACGGGGGTTGGTTTGGCGCTTTCCCCGCCCGGAACTGCCGTTTTGGCAGTCTCCGGGCCGACCCCAGCCTAGAAGCATAGGTATCTACACAAGTCTTAAGTTTTATGAGACGCTAACCGGTATGCATCAGATTCCCTAGAACTTGAACCTCGGCTGGAGAGGCGTTATGAGAAATTGGTCGCCGCGCACAGCAACTGCACCCACCCACTGGCGGCGGGCGTGAAAGCCATCTTCGACGGCACGGAGAGCGCATCGCATGCGCAGGCGCTGTGGCGGCCGACGACCAGACCCATCTGGACGAATTGACGGGGCGGATGGGATGGCTTGAGGATCAAGGGTTTGCGCTTCCGCTGGTGCACATCATTGACCGGGAGGCGGATTCGGCCGGGCATTGGCGGGAGCCGTCATTCCGCACCCCTAATTTTAAAATTTGATATTTTCGTAATAAATTGATATTTAATGAGTTCTTATGAGTTTTAAGAAGAATACAATCAATGTTACATGGTTAATAAATGCAAAAATGAGCGGTAAATCCTTCAATATCCTTCATAACAGCCCGGTCTCGACTAGTATTTCACGGTCACTCCAGCCAAAGAAGAGGGAGATAAAATTTTTATATCATTGAATTTACGGAATAAAATAAATTCGTACAATTTGAAAAAGGTGGGTGCGGAATGACGGCGGGAGTGGGACGCGGCGGGCCGGCGGTGCGTGGTGCGGGCCAAGGCCGGGGCGCATGTCCGCTTCGGCCAGCGCGACTGCACCCTGTCGTCGGTGGCGGCGGGCGTGGAATTCGAGCGGACGCGGGAAGTGGACAGGGAGGTGAAGCGCCGGGCCAACGTGGTCGGCATCTTCCCCAACGAGGCCAGCATCAGGCGGCTGGTGGGGGCCTTTGACATCCCAAGAGGCCGGACATTTCAACTTAGCCGCTACATTACAATTCAATTGCGCCTACTAGGCGTTATGTCCAATCGCGGCGAACGGCGGCGAAAACGCGGCAAACGGCGCCGATTTGCCCTGCCCTACTCCGATCCCCATGCACACCCGGCATCCAGGCTTGCGCTGGATCTTAAAGGACTTATCGAGCAGGCCATCAAATTCCCATAAAACTCCCGGCAAGCAAGAAACTACACTTCGGAAAATTTATATCTTGGCTCCGGTTGACAAATAATTGACCTCGGCCCCCCGTGTTAGCCGGGTTTCCTGAATGGCTTGCTCGATTGAAAACAGCCCGGTCTCGAATCTTTGGAATATGTCCAAGCCACGGTCAATCGTGATCTTCCAACCTGTGTCGGTGGTGATGCTGCGGGCGTGGAAATTGGGGTTATGGTCGAACTCCCAGGAAAAAGCCACGCGCGACCCCGTAAAGGACTTCGCCATCTGATTCAGATTCTCCTCCTGCTGCACACAAGTCTCGCGGTCGGACTGCGTAATCAAATGGACAGCCACTTCGTCACCCTCCGGCACGAGATCATGAACCATCTGGAGGAATTCCATCAGATTACGCGCTTGGAAGAAATGGCGCACATAGGGGTCACTGACCGTAATCTTCCTGGCCCCTTTGAGGTGTCCGGCAAACAGGCGGCGGTAGCTCCAACCTTTAGTATTCTCCGGGATTACGACATGCCCTGGTTGGGGTGTAGTGGCCACACCCTCGTCCGGATTTTCCGCAACGGCTTCCGTGACGGCCACGGGCTCGCCAGCCACTTGTGATGGCGCTGTTTCGGCGGGCCTATTCTTCGGGCCTGCAAACGTTGGATACTGGATTTCCTCCGGTGTCAGCACGGTGACGGATGCGCCACCCGGCAGCGGGCGGTAGATGAAATCATGCCGTTTGAAGGTGTCGTCGATGCGCAGGATGTGTTCGCGCACCCGGCGGCGCGCTTCCATTGCAAAAGCCAGCAGTTCCTCCATCTCTTGCGGGGTGGCGTTGCCGTTTGGGTAGAGGATTTTCATCAAACCGGAGAAGGTTTTCTCAAAGCCGGTCTGGTCTCGCGTGGAGACTTCCGACACAATTTCAAAATGCTTTTTATAAGCCCCGGTGAAATCCTCGGTGCGCAGATGCTTCAATACTTCGGCGATGTAATCCACGACAAAGCCATAGCCGTTGGTGAACAAATCATGGCGTATTGGCGCGACTTCCCAACCGGGGTTGAAGGCGTGAATGCGGTCCAGAAAGGCGGAGTCGATGTATTTGTCCGGCAGCGCATCAAAGAAATGCGAATGCTTGAGCATATAGGCGACCGATTTCTGGGTATTGCCCATGAACACCATCGAAGCCTCGGCGGTTAGCTGCTCGATGCCGCGAGAGAAGGTGCGGTTGGCCATGTAGTTTTTCATGATGTCCACCAGCGTCTTGTCCACGCGCTTGTCCTTCCCGGCGAACTCGTCGAAACAGACGCAATCCCAGTAACCCACCAAGCCGATCTTGCCGCTCGCGTTGCTGACGAATAGCTTGGGCGCGGTAACCTCCGAGCCGGAGATCAACATCCCATGGGGCGAGAACTCCGCGTAGACGTGGGATTTGCCAGTGCCCTTCGGGCCAAGCTCCAACAGGTTATAGTTGCGTTCACAATAGGGGATTAGCCGGATCAAAGTCATCAGCTTGGCCCGGCGACCGAACATTTCGGGATTGAACCCCATGCTCTGCATCAGCGTGTCCATCCACTCTTCGGTGCTGAACTGCGCCCGCGCCTTGAGAAACTCTTCATAGTCCACCTTGGCGACTTGGATGGGCTTGAGCGTGTCGATCTGCCACGGGCTGGACTTGGTGTCTACGGCAACCTCGTAAGTGACATCGGTAATGCACCAGATGCCGCCCACCAAAAGCTTGGGGAAGCGGCGGACGAAATCATCGGACACCGGCACTTTCTTGAGTCCCAGGTTGGTGAACTCCGCCTCATAGAATCCGCCTTTGTCGTTGAGTTCGACCGTGAGCTTGTCGATGACCTTGTGGCTGCCCTTCTCCTTGATGGTGGACTTCACCAGTTCCGACTGGTTTCGATGCACGTAATGCTTGGCCAGAATGCGCCGGACGGATTCCATGCCGGATTTGATCACCTCGCCGTCATCGGTGGCGCAATGCTGGCCCAGCAAATATTCCAGCACATAAGTCGGCACCACGGCGTTTTGCTTCAAGCCATTGGTCAGGTCTTTGCGCACGACCAGGCCGGGGAAATGCAGCAGGATTTTTTGATCCAAAGCGCCCAACGGGCGGGTGGCTGGAATCACCGGTTCCGCTGTGTCAGTGGGTGCGGAGTCAGAAGTCATCGAAGTCACTCGCAAAGGGTTTCTGAAGTTTGAGACTGTGCGTCTTGTAGGTGACTATCTGGCTAGTGCCTTGCACCGTCTCTTCAAGGCGGAGTTCCACCTCCTGGTTGTTGAACGCATCGGCGGCATGGGACAGCACGAGCAGCACATGGGTTTCACGGTGGCGGGCCTCTGCATCCTTGGAGTCAAAAGCCAGGGTCTTGATCTCCGATAAGATGGTGCCGTCTTTGGCGAAGACACCTACCCGCAGTGTGCGCGGCAACACCTTGGCGATGGCGGGGCGGTCTTGGAACAGCGAAATCGACAGTTGACCCGTGGTGATCTTGCCCGGTACGCGCAACAGTTCCACCTCGACCCGTTCGGTGTCGTCAGACCGGGCCTTGTGGATTTTCACCACCGGTATTACGACTTCTTGCAGACTGATGCCGCCATGCACAAAGCGCTTGCCGGAACCTTGCGGCGGGAAGCGGCCTAGTGAAAGCGGAAAGGCAACGGACCAATCGCCGCCCACCCCCAGTGCTTCCGAGCCAAACACCTTCACACCTTGGGTTGAGATAATGCCTTTGCCAAACGCGAAACGCCGGGCGCGGTAAGTCCATTCGTCCGCCGTCGGGAGTGGTGTCATGTCGCCGTCTTCCACGTCGTTTTGTTGAAAGATAAAGCCATGGTCAGCCGTGAGCAGCATATTGCTCCCGTTGATGTTGGCGACTTTCTTGATGATTAGCTCCAACTCGCCGAAGGCTTGTTCCACCGCATCGAAAGTCTTGGCCTCCGTGCTTGCCGTGTCGCCGATGTTGTCGATGGTATTGTGGAAAATGTAGATGACTTCATGCTCCTTCATCAGTGCGCGGCCATCCGTCTTGCTATTCAGTTCCAAGAATTCCTCGGATTGGATGGCGGTCGCCTTCCCGTCACAGGCGAGGCGCAGAATCTCTGCGCGGTTGATGATGCCTGCGGTGCTACGCCCGTCCAAGGCCACAGTTGCCGTGGCGGGATCAATGGTCACAAATTTGCCGGGCAACAGGGCGGCCATGCCCAATTGGGTATAGCTTGGCAATGAGCCTAACAGTGCGTCAAGCTCCGCCGTCCAGCGGTTGGCGGAACGCAGCCTTTGGGCGAAATCCGCCGCCGCCTCGTAGCGGAGCGCGTCGGAGATGATGACGAACACCTTCTGTCCCCTAGTCAGGAAGGGTTGCACATAGGTGTCGAAGAAACGGCGTTGGGCGGTCTGGCCCGGACATTCCCAAGCCTCCAACCGGCATACCTGATCGCCCCAGCGGTCGGCCAGCGGGAGCAGGAAATTGTTCACATAAGACTTTTCCACCCATTGGGCTATTTTCTCCATCGCTTGCGTCTGGCCGTAGCGGCGCAGATGCCAGGTGCAGCGGCGATAGGCCATGTCAATCCGCCACCAACTGCCCACGTAACGGCTCATCCCCGCCGCCAAGGAATCCACCGTCAACTCGGCGGAAGCCAGCAATTCGCGCAGTTCCACCGCCTGTTCCAGTGCGGCATAGCCATCTTCATGCTGCGGCCACCAGAAAGAACCCCGCCGCTGCTGCATCACCGCCCGCAGATCCGTGGCGGATGCGTCTTGCTCAAACAACCGGCAAAGCCTATGCAGGGTGAATTTCTCGAAAATCTCAAAAGTGTCCCAATCAGTCAAGCCGACAGGCGCTTCCATGCCATCCAGCGCCACGGCAATTTGCAGTTCCTGTTCCATTTGCCGCGCCCACAGCCGGAACGAACCGCTGTGCGCCTGGCTGTCTTGCCAACGCTGGAGGAACACTTTGGCATGGGGATGCAGAACCAGTTGGGTGTCGAGTGGGTTGGCCCCGCGAAACAGCGACACGGCGAAGTCGCGGAGCGAGGGCGTGGCAGAGGTGTAGCCGAAGACTCGCGCCACCTCGCGCCAGAAGGCTTCCACCAAACCCGCAGATTCAAAGCATTCCTCGACGGGATCGAACATCCCCGCTTCCAGCGATGTGCTCAGAAATCGCAATAGCAAGGCATCCACTTCGACCGCAACACCCGCCAACACGGCCATCATCTTCAGGCGCAAGTCGCGGGCCTGGTCGTCTTTGGCAAGCACCTCCTTCAGTGCCTTGATTCGCTTCTCGCTACGGAAAAACGCGGCGTGTTCCTCGGCCAGATGGCGAAACTCTTGCGGCAACCCCACCTCTTGCAAAGCCAGCGAGGCTTTGTCCGCCTTGAATTCATGCCCTTGCAACAGCAAATCCAACAGCCAGTTGTCCGCATCCGCCGGGCGGGCGGAGGGAATGTAGACGAGAAACTTGGCTTCCGGGTTAGGCTCGCGGACCACCCGCACCTTGGTGCCGAATTCATTGCCAGCGACTTTGAGCTTTGCCACGCCGTCGCAGGCGAAAGCGTCAAAAGTCTCCGCCCACTCCCCTGCCCCGTCGTACCAGAACACAAGGCGGTTGCGTTGGAATACGCACTCTAGGCTATCGAGGATGGTTTTCAAGGTTGAAGTATGTTTTAAAGGTTGAAGGATGGGGTATGAAGTATGAAAAAAAAACCGTCATTCCGGCATGGACTGCCGGAATCCAGAGCCTAAGGACGGTAACTTGCCGCTTGCACAAGTGCTTGATTCAGGTAAGTTGACAGCCCCTAGGTTCACATCCTTGTGACTGGATTCCGGCAGTCCATGCCGGAATGACGGGCCTCTTACACTTGTGTATAACGATGAGCGCCGGAGCGTGGGAACGATCAAATGCGACGGAGCGTCAAAGCTTGCTTTGACATAAGTTTGGATAAGCGAAGCTCGCTTCGCCTGTCAAAGCAAGCTTTGACGCTCCAGTAACTACTAGCCACTAATCACTATCCTTGCCAGCCAACCCAGGAATCGGTGCCAAAGCCTCGCCGAGTTTCAGGTAATTGACCTTCACGCCGTCGTCAAGGTCCAGTTCGATGCGCTGCTGGGCCAAGGGCAGAAGCGTCTTACGCTCCCATTCCTCGCATTCATGGAGGATTTTGGTGAGCTTGTCGGCTTCCTTGCGGGCGGCGGTCTTGTCGCGGGTGCTGATGGATTCAGAGGTTTGCATTTGGGCCAACTGGGCCAGCCGGTTGCGCAGCTTATCCTGGTAAGGCCGCAGATAGCGGTTCAGCACAAGATTCATCGTGTCCTTGGTGTAGCGGTGCAGGTAGATTAACACGCTAAAGCCTTTCTTTGGGCTTTGCACCAGCCAATAAATGGGCCGTTTTTTGTAGGTTTGCAGATGGTCTTTGTAGAAATCGGTCAGAAAATACTTGCGTAAATCCTTGCCCAAGGATTCCTCGATGAAGCGGATATTATCCCGCAAGCTCGCCTCGCCAAACGTGGCGCGGAGGAATTCGCGGGTGCGGGCGACGATGTCGTCTTCGAACCACTCGCCGTCGAGGAGGGGGAGAATGCCGTCTTCGTCGGGAGGGAAGGTAGGTGCGGGTTCCGAACCCGTTGCTGTTGAATTAAGGTTTACCCCGTCGTTCCGGCATGGAGCGCCGGAACCCAGGCTCCAGGGATGGTGGGTATTGGAAGCGTCCATGCAATCTGGATTCCGGCGGTCCATGCCGGAATGACGGCTTATTTCAGCAGCATTGGGTTTGGAACTCGTCCCTGCGATACTAGCCACTTTCTTATAGTAATCGTCAATCGTCGATCCCGCATCCGCCAGAATCAGCCCCGGCGCATCCAACGAATAGCGGCCCATCATGCAACCGATGGCATAGGAGAGAAATGCCGCCATGTCTTTGCGGCGGTCGGCACGGGCGAGGGTGATTTGGCTCTCGGGGACTTCGGGCGTGAGTTCGTCTTGTAACCCGTAGGCTTCGATGAATAGCCGGTTGTTTTCGGTTTCCAATTCCTGCATCCGGGCGATGTTGCGTTGGCAGTAGGCGGACCAGTTTTGCCAGCTTTGTTCGAGGGTTTGGGCTTTGAGGGCAGTGGCTAGCGAATTAGCCGCCTCTTCTCTAACCACTGGCCACTGGTCACTAGCCACTTCCTTTCTTAGTAGTGGAAAGTCCCTGAAATCCCACGAGGTTTCGAAGTTGTCCCAATCTGTGCGGGCTAGAGTAACCAATTCTTCAATCAAGCCTCTGTGATCTGAGGAACGAGAACCAGAAAGCAAAGGTAATGATGCAATGTGCCCCACCTCAAAGTTAAGCGTTGGCGAGATGGCTTTGAGAATATTTTGAGCAACCGAACTATTCGCAAAACCAAGTACTTCCAGATTTACAGCATGGGTATCGCTAAAAATGGAAGTGCCTGCCACGTCAAATAGAAAGCCCTTGGGGAAAAAGCGAAATGCCGGAAGTCCGCTGCTAATCTTCGACCACGACACAGATGGCATGAAGAAATATTCGATGTTTTGTGGGCGTGATCTTAGTCGGCCATTCTCGTCAACGAACCCACGTATTTCAATCCCGTCTTGACTCCAATTTACAACGAATTCTTGATTTCCATACCAACGCTGAAACTCCCCACCTTTGTTGTAAGGAAACCATTTTTTGCCAGACGCAATCGCAGCTTCGCGACTTGGAATGAGAAGTCCTGTATTTTTAGAATCAACCTCATGCCAACAGCGGACAAATCGAGCATTCTCCCCTGTTGCCAAGCCTTGTCTGGGTTGTGAGGTTGAAACGAGAGGAACCCAACTTTCAAATACAGAACGAAGCCTTTCGCTGATCCAATATGCGATTGGACTACCCGGAATCTTTGAGAAATTGGCCTGAAATACGCTTAGAGTTTCGTTCTGTTCAAGCTTTGATAATAAAACCTGTTCCTTATCTGCGGCTTGCTGAGCATCATTCAAGTTAATAAAGAGGCCATGGGTTCCACGTACCGGTCGAGCATTCTCGATCACAAAAGCGCAAGCCTGCACAACTTTTGAATTCAGTTCAGGGAAGCTGTTATAGCCAATTTGAATTAATGACCTAATGCGTTGGCTGCTTAAGAGTTTTACACGCAACGTTTGGTATGAAGAAAGGAACATCCAGCTTTGCATCGTTACGAGTGCTGCTAGACCATCAGGCTGAACTAGGCGCAGTGCCAGTTCGATGAAGATAGCGAAAGTGTCAGATTTGGAATCTGGATAGTATTTTTGCCCGTAATCCTTGAGTTCATACCCCATTTGTTTCCCCCCCATATAAGGCGGATTCGCGACGACGACATGATATCGCTGCGTCAGCATTTCCGCTTGTTCCAAGGCCAACAGGACTTTTTCTGTTGTATGCTGCGCGAATAAATCCCCGTGGGTTTGTGGGCCTTGGTCGGTGACGCGCTGGCGGAGTGAGGCTATTTGATCGGCGGAAAGCTTAGGCTGCAATAACGAACCAAAGGTCGTGGCGTGTTCAAATAAATTCAAGTCATGGAGTATATCGTCCTTGCTTGGCATACTAGCCACTTCTTCATTAGCCAAAGCCGTTAAATCAAGGTTTGGATGTAGGCCGGAATAAGGTCGTGCAGCGACCGTTTCCGGCATTCGGCCTGTCAGGTTGCCGGAAACGCCCGCCGGAGCGGGCTTATTCCGGCCTACTACTGTTGTATCGTCATTCCGGCATGGACCGCCGGAATCTAGGCTACAGGGATGTCCTGAACCCGCGCCATCCATGGAATCTGGATTCCGGCAATCCATGCCGGAATGACGGCTTTGTTCGACCGTATTGCCCTCTCCACTAGCCACTAACCACTGGTCACTATCCACTGCCTCAATATCCTGCAATGCCATAATCTTCGGCTGCACGAACTTATTGGGCTGGAAAAACGGGCGGGATTTCTCCCTCGCCTTCAACACCAAAGCCAAGGCGGCCAGTTGCGCGGCGCGGGGGCATATATCCAACCCATAGAGGTTATGGGGCAGAATC
>CAIODU010000228.1 GCA_903857165.1 uncultured Methylococcaceae bacterium
CGGCGCGAAGGAACTCAAAACCATCAACGCCACATCGGGAAGCATCAGCAATGTCTGTCATCTCTCGTAAGCCATCAACAGTCGGGTATTGTGCTACGAGAACGATCTCTCTGCCTCAAAAAAAGGCCAAAGTCGAGTTACAACGATGCGCCGCAAACGACGCAGACATTCACCGTTGGCAAAGGCAACCAAGCCATTGGCCCCGTCACCTGTAGCCCTAATTTGCTGGTCGGTGGCACTTGTACGCTTTCGGCATCCGGCGGCGCATCCGGCAACCCGGTGGTATTCAATTCGACGACCCCGGCAGCTTGCACCACCAGTGGAACCAACGGCAGCGCCGTGACGGGCGTTTTGGCGGGTACTGGCAATTGCAGCATCGACGCCAACCAAGCGGGCAACATCAATTACAATGCCGCGCCACAGGTGATGCAAAGTTTCAATGTGCCTGCTGGTTTTGGCCTAACAGTCATCAATCTCAACCCCGCCGGCGGTTCCGTCACCAGCGATACAGGCGGGATTACGTGTGGTTCGACCTGTAGCCAAAGTTATGCGAGCGGAACAGCCGTCACGCTGACCGCCATCCCTGTCACCGGTTATCAGTTCTCCGGTTGGGGAGGGAGTTGCAGGGAATACGGGAATACCTACAAGCTGACGATGGATGCCGCCAAATCCTGCACGGCCAAGTTCGAGGTCTTCAAGAAGAAGCGCCGTCCGAGTTGGCGGGGGTTGTTGTCGCAATGAACCCAACACCGTCCATAGCACCGGCTTTTGCGGGTATTCGAGCCATTTGGGTTGCCATGAAAGTATGGATAACATCCCTTGAAGGGATGTTATCCGTGGGTTATTGTGCGCATCTAATCCACCCGATTGGAAAAGGGGGACTGATGGGGATTTCTCCAAGACCGATGCGTGGTCAAATATTTCAAATCCCCCCTAACCCCCCTTTTTCAAAGGGGGAATGGCTATCGGTTGATTTAAACACAGAAGTGCGTAACATAAGTCCCACGGAACGGGAAAACACCGTTGGCATGGTTTCCCTCCTTTTTTTGAAGAAGGGGGGCGGCGAGTCCAGCAATTCTCATTATGGCTCCATTGCCGTCATTCCGGCATCCATGCCGGAATGACGAGTTGTCTATCAGCACTTTGGCACATAATGAGAATTGCTGTTGTGAGTCCGCTTATGCTGGTTCCGTGCTTGACAACGGTTACAATGATGGCCTTAAGGTTTGGCCGTCCCACTGTTTTTTTCCAGTTGCGGGAGACCAACCCGCTGAATATTCACACCACAGGAGATCTTAAAATGAACGTCCGCGCCACTGTTTTACCCGGATTCGCGCTGTTTGCCGCCTTCGCGCTGCCCATGCCGGCCAACGCCGTGCAAGGAGTTTTGGATACCACTGTCCAACGCATCTTACTGACTTCGGAAGCGCAGCCGCCGCCGAATACCGGATTGTATTATGGCGGTTGCATGGCTTTTTTGGGGCATCCAATCAACACCGCCAGCAATTCGCCCAACTGCCCTTCCGCTTGGGTGTCTTTCAGTTGCGACGGGACCTATGCTGCCAAGGACATCGCCCAAATGATGCTCGATCAGGCCCAATTGGCAAATGCCATGAAAAAAACGGTTTTGGTAATTGTGAACGATGAAAAAAAGCACAACGGCTACTGCACCGCCATACGCTTAGATATATATTGATGTCTGTCGGTGCTTGATGCCATTTACGCGCCACTTGCCCGCTGAATGTTTTCGGGGTTTACTGGCGGTCTGTTATGTGGCTAAATTTTAAGTGAAGCTTAAACCATGAAGAAAAGCTTTGGACTACTTGGCTTAGTCATCGTCTCGGCTGTCTTGGCGGCGCTTTGGCATGTCGGCAGTCCGCCGCCGCCAGTCGCCCCCATTGAACAGGCGGGGGTGGCTTTCACCCCTAAGGAAATAAAACATTCCAACCAACCCCGTTCTGCTGAAAGTTTCCCGGTGTTGCCGACACCAGACAAACCGGAGATGGAACCGGGATTGGTTGAGCCTCCTCTGTTGCCGGAAACTTCAGGGGTGCCACGCGACACCGGGCCTTTCATTGATGCCGACCCCGGCAAGTCATCGGCACGGCCATTGGATCCAGAACTGCCGCCTAGGGATACGGGGCCGTTTGTCGATCCAGACGGGCCACCCGATGCCAATTTGAAGGCAAGCGGAACGGTTCAAGATGTCAAAAGAATTCCCGTCAGCCCGAGCCTTAAGCCCCTCCAATTTCCTTAAGCAGCTGATGTTACGCACGGATGTGAAAGCTGCATGAGACGATGACTTACCGCCTAACACTACGGAGCGTCAAAGCTTGCTTTGACTTGAGATTGGAAAGGCAAAGCTTGCTTTGCCTGTCAAAGCAAGCTTTGACGCTCCAGCC
>CAIODU010000229.1 GCA_903857165.1 uncultured Methylococcaceae bacterium
CCCGTCATTCCGGCATGGATGCCGGAATCCAGTCACAAGGATGTGAAACTGCGGGCTGGCACATTGCCTAAATCAAGCACTTGTGCAAGCGGCAAGTTACCGTCCATGGCACTGGATTCCGGCATCCATGCCGGAATGACGGCGTTTTTGGCTCGGCGGGACTTGTGTATAACAATGAGAGCAGAGCTTGGGAACCAGCGCAAATACCGTATCGTGCAAGATCGGCTGTTTGTCAGTGATTTTGATGCCGAGGTGAAAAAACTCAGCGAGTCGCAAACCAACACAAACGATAAAGCCGGGGAGCCATGACAGAAACCAAACCAACCGCCCATAAAGTGCCCAAGCTGCGGTTTCCTGAATTTTGGGAGGCGGGGGAGTGGGGGGAGAGTAAATTAGAGAAGGTTACAGTTTTTATTAAAGAGAGAGTGCCATTAAAACAGCTCACATTAGCCAACTATGTAAGTACAGAAAATATTTTGCCTGATTTTGGTGGAGTAACAACTGCATCAAAACTGCCGCCATCTGGTGTTGCGACTGGCTTCAAAAAATACGACATTCTGATTTCAAATATTCGTCCTTATCTAAAAAAAATCTGGTTTTCAAACAAGGATGGTGGCGCATCAAATGACGTGATTGTTATTCGATCTAAATCAAAAATTATCAATACATATTTGGCGTTTTTACTCAAGAGTGACGAATTTATTAACTACGTCATGAAAGGAGCCAAAGGCGTGAAAATGCCTAGGGGTGACATATCGCTAATGAAGGAATACCCCTTAGCTTTTCCCTCCCTCCCCGAACAACAAAAAATCGCCGACTGCCTTGCTTCCCTAGACGAACTCATTACCGCCCAAACCCTAAAAATCGACACCCTCAAAACCCATAAAAAAGGCTTGATGCAGCAGCTTTTCCCGGCAGAAGGCGAAACCGTCCCCAAGCTGCGCTTTCCTGAGTTTTTGGAAGCGGTGGGGTGGGTCATTAAAGAATTAGGCAGGTTTATAACTGAAAGGAATCAATATCCTAAAGAAAATGTTCCTCTATTTAGTTTAACTATTGAAGATGGGATTACACCAAAAACAAAACGCTATGAGCGGTCTTTTTTGGTTGACGATGAAGAAGATGCCTATAAATTAGTGCTGCCTGATGATTTTGCGTATAACCCAATGAATTTGAGATTTGGAGCAATTGGAAGACACTCTGGAACTGAAAATGTTGCTGTTTCGAAGTATTACAACATTTTTTTCTGCGATAAAACTGTAGATTCTAGATTTTGTGAAATCTATTTCAAAAGTGACAGAATGATTGCATTCTATGACAACATGGCCACTGGGTCTCTGATCGAAAAAAGGCGTGTTCATTTTAATGCTTTTTTGAAATTCAATATCCGATGCCCTCTATTACCCGAACAACAAAAAATCGCCGATTGCCTGTCTTCCCTCGACGAACTCATCACCGCCCAAACCCAAAAACTCGCCACGCTCAAAACCCATAAAAAAGGCATGATGCGGCAGCTTTTCCCCCAAACCCCAACAGAGTCCACGCCATGACCATTCACGAAGTATTGCCCTCGGTTGCCAGCCTCTCCCACGCCGAGAAATTCCAACGGGTGCAAATAGTGCTGCGACAACTGGCGGAGGAAGAGGGTATCGCAAACCTGCCAGTGCCTGACAATGACTTCGATCCACGCCATTATTTCGGCATCGCCCAGCACACCCGGCAAGCCCTGGACGATTATTTGGCATCCGCTCGTGAAGGTTGGAACTGATGAGTTCATATCGTTCCCACGTTCCAAGTCACTATCATTAAGTTAGGCCGTCATACCGGCAGGGATTGCCGGTATCCAGATTGCAGGGATGCCCCCAAGCCCCGCCGTCCATGGAGTCTGGATTCCGGCGGTCCATGCCGGAATGACGAGGCTTTAACCTTCATACCATTGCCCTGAATATAACCAAACCCCCATGACCGAACAAGACCAAAAAGAACTGGGCAATACCCTCTGGGCCATCGCCGACCAATTGCGCGGCGCAATGAATGCTGACGATTTCCGCGATTACATGCTGTCTTTTTTATTCCTGCGCTACCTGTCGGACAATTACGAATCCGCAGCCAAGAAGGAACTGGGACCGGACTACCCCGACCTTAAAGCCGCACCGAATACATCGCCGCTGTGCCTCTGGTATGAACGCAATCAGGAGGATAGTGCAGAATTCGAGAAACAGATGCGACGCAAGGTGCATTACGTCATCAAGCCGGAATTCCTATGGAGCAGTATTGCCGAAATGGCCCGCACCCAGGACGATGAATTGCTGCATACCCTGCAAAAAGGTTTCAAGTACATTGAGAACGACTCCTTTGCAAGCACCTTTCAAGGCTTATTTTCGGAAATCAATCTGGATTCGGAAAAGCTGGGCAAGCGGTATACGGAGCGCAATGCCAAGCTATGCACCATCATTACCAAGATTGCCGAGGGGCTTGCGAAGTTTTCCACCGGCAGCGATATTCTGGGCGATGCCTACGAGTACCTGATCGGCCAATTTGCCGCCGGTTCGGGCAAAAAGGCGGGCGAGTTTTACACGCCGCAGCAACTTTCCAGCATCCTTTCGGGCATTGTGGTACTCGATAGCCAAGACCCGTGTACGGGTAAGAAAGCCCGGTTCGATAAAGTGTTGGATTTTGCCTGTGGCTCCGGTTCGCTATTGCTGAATGTGCGCAAGAACCTTGGTGTCCACGGCATCGGCAAAATCTACGGGCAGGAAAAGAACATCACCACCTATAACTTGGCGCGTATGAACATGCTGCTGCACGGGGTGAAGGATTCCGAGTTTGAGATTCACCACGGCGATTCATTGCTCAACGACTGGGACATCCTCAAGGAAGCCAATCCTGCCAAAAAAATGCATTTCGATGCCGTGGTTGCCAACCCGCCGTTTAGCTACCGCTGGGAACCGAACGAGGCAATGGGCGAGAATTTCCGTTTCAAGAATTACGGGCTGGCCCCTAAATCCGCCGCTGATTTCGCCTTTTTGCTGCATGGGTTTCACTTTCTCGCCAAAGAAGGCACGATGGCCATCATCCTGCCGCATGGGGTGTTGTTCCGTGGCGGCGCGGAGGAGCGCATCCGCACCAAGCTGCTGAAAGACGGAAGCATCGACACGGTGATCGGTTTACCCGCCAACCTGTTTTTCTCCACGGGCATTCCGGTGTGCATCCTCGTCCTAAAGAAATGCAAGAAGCCCGATGATGTGCTGTTCATCAACGCCAGCGAACACTTCGAGAAAGGCAAGCGGCAAAACCGTTTGCTGCCGGAACATATTGACAAGATCATCTACACTTATCAATTTCGCAAGGAGGAAGAACGCTATTCCATGCGTGTGCCGATGGAGCGAATCGAGAAGGAAGGCTACAACCTGAATATTTCGCGCTATATCAGCACGGCGAAGCAAGAAAAAGAGATCGATTTGATGGCGGTGAACACGGAATTGGCGGCACTGGAAGAACAGATCAATGCGGCTACCGATAAACACAACGGATTCCTCAATGAACTTGGGTTACCGCTGTTGCCCTAGTGTTGGCAAGCGTTGTAAAACAAGCGGTCAATGAACGGCAATTCTCATTATGGCTCCATTGCCGTCATTCCGGCGGATGGAACGGCACCCGCCATCCACGCGGACAGCGAACCTACTTCATTTGTTTAAACAACCGCCAAGCCATCGCACCCAGCATGGCCACCCCAAGCAGAAGGAAACCTCCCGCACGAAATCTGAAGTCGAATCGGGGCAGCGCCGTTCCGCTGCAAGTGATGGCTTACCCTCTTAAATTCGGCAGTAAACTGTCTTGACATAAGGGTCCACTACACCCCGCAAGGGGCTTACGAGGAGCAAAATATATGAAAAAAAACGTAAATAATTGGCTGGTGGCTACCGCCGTTACAGCTTTGCTGTCGGCACCCGGCATTTCCCAGGCCAACGCAGAAGTCGAGGCACTCGCCAAGGACGCCAAGAATTGGGCGACTTGGGGCGGCGACTACGCCGGCACCCGCTACAGCACGCTGACCGAAATCAACAAAGACACCGCTAAGAACCTCCAGCCCGTCTGGACCTTCTCCACGGGTGCGCTGCGCGGACATGAAGGCGGGCCGCTGGTCGTCAATGGCCTGATCTACATCCACACCGGTTATCCCCACAAAATCTACGCGCTGGACCAGGCCACGCAGACCGTGGTGTGGGAATACCAATACGTCCCCGATTCGGGAACTGACCCAACGCAAGTCATTGGTGTAATGTGCTGCGACGTGGTCAACCGCGGCTTGGCCTATGGCGACGGCAAAATCTTCATGGCCCAAGGCGACGCGACCTTGATTGCCTTGGATGCAAAGACCGGCAAATTGGTTTGGAAGATCAAGAACGGCGACACCAAGAAGGGCGAAACCAACACCAACGCGCCTTTGGTGGTCAAAGACAAGGTCATCACCGGTATCTCAGGCGGTGAATTCGGTGTGCGCGGCTTCTTGGCGGCTTATAACATCAAAGACGGCAGCTTGGCTTGGAAGGCTTACAGCACCGGACCCGACGCTGAAATGAAGGTTGACCCCGAAAAGACCACCACCTGGACCGACGGCAAAGTGGCCCCGGTGGGCAAGGATTCGTCCTTGAAGACCTGGCAGGGCGACCAGTGGAAGATCGGTGGCGGAACGACTTGGGGCTGGTACAGCTACGATCCGAAACTGAACCTGGTGTATTACGGTTCCGGCAACCCGTCCACCTGGAACCCGGTGCAGCGTCCCGGCGACAACAAGTGGTCAATGACCATTTGGGCGCGTGACGCAGACACTGGCGCTGCCAAATGGGTCTATCAGATGACTCCCCATGACGAATGGGACTATGACGGCGTCAACGAGATGACCCTGATCGACCAGGATGCCAAGGGCATCGACGGCAAAGTGCACACCAAGCTGCTGACCCACCTCGACCGCAATGGCTTGGGCTACACCTTGGACCGCGAAACCGGCGAGCTGCTGGTCGCGCAGAAGTTTGACAAGGCCGTCAACTGGGTTGACCACGTTGACATGAAAACGGGGCGTCCGATTGTCAACGCCAAGTACTCCACCCAGGCGGGCGGCGAAGACAAGGCCCAGGGCGCAGGCCCGGACGGCAAGCCCGGCACGGCCGACGACGATTTGGTGTGCCCGTCCTCGATGGGCGCGAAGAACCAGCCGCCGGTGGCCTACTCGCCTAGAACTAAGCTGATCTACATCCCCGGCAACCACACCTGCATGACCTATGAGCCATTCCAGCTGGAATACACGGCGGGCCAGCCCTACGTCGGCGCGACCTTGAACATCTTCCCTGCGGGACACGACGTGAAAACCGGCGAAAAGAACAGCAGCACCGACAGGGGTTCGTTCACCGCATGGGACCCGGCCACCGGCACCATCGCGTGGAACATCAGCGAGCCGTTCTCGCTGTGGGGCGGCATGGTGGCAACCGCCGGTGACGTGGTCATCTACGGCACCTTGGAAGGCTACCTGAAAGTCCGTGACGCCAATACCGGTGCCGAACTCTACCGCTTCAAGACCCCGTCCGGCATCATCGGCAACGTCAGCACCTGGGCTTACAACGGCAAGCAGTATGTCGGCGTGCTCTCCGGCTTGGGCGGCTGGGTTGGCATAGGCGAAGTGAACGACTTGTTGGGCGAAGATCCCTGTGTAGCCGTCGACCCCTGCACTAGGACCGAAAGTTCCCTGATGAAGCATACCCCTTTGGGCGGCGTATTCACCGTGTTTGCTTTGCCTTCGGCAAAATAATCTGAAGGCCGTAAGGTGGAACCATGGGTGGGTTCCACCCGAAGCGCGATGGGGTTTGTAACGAAGCGCGACGGGGTTTGTAACCCCGTCGCTTACGTTTTGCACGAAGTCACTGCATCTGATATGGCACAAAACGTTACGAACGGGATTACAAATCCCGTCCGGCTTTGGTTTATCTGCTTGACGACCTGGTGGAGAAGCCTTCGGCGGATGACGCGCCTTCCAACTTGGCGATAGCGGGGCGCTATGTGTTGACGGCGGAAATATTCCCGTGTTTGGAACGGGTCACTCCCGACCGGAAGGGGGAAACCCAGTTGACCAACGCCCTGCGAATCCTCCTGGGGCAAGCACCGATGCACGGGATGTTGCTTGAATGATGCCGTCACGACATCGGCAACAAACTTGATTTTCTCAAGGCGAATTTATTGTTCGGACTGGAACACCCCGAGCTTGGCAAACCATTGCGGGCATTCTTGCAGGAAATCATGGCAGAAACCGATGATTAGTTTTTTTGTGACCATAAACAATCCAACAATAGCGACTTAATCTTATGAATCGAGGGTTTTACACCATTCTCGCGGCACAATTCTTTTCCTCGTTAGGGGATAATGCACTCCTCTTTGCCGCCATCGCGTTGCTTAAATCCATTGCCGCGCCCCCTTGGCAAACGCCTGTTTTGCAACAGTTCTTCGTCTTCGCGTTTATTCCCCTTGCCCCTTTTGTCGGCCCGTTTTCGGATGCGCTGCCTAAGGGCAGGGTGATGCTGATTAGCAACAGTGTCAAAATGGTGGGGTGTGTTGCCATGTTATTGGGTACGCACCCTTTGCTTGCCTATGGTTTGGTGGGCGTGGGCGCTGCCATGTACTCGCCCGCCAAATATGGCATTTTGACTGAGTACCTCCCTGCCTGTAAGCTGGTATGGGCAAACGGGTGGATGGAAGGACTGACGGTCGCGGCCGTCATCCTGGGGGCAATCTTTGGAGGTTTGTTGGCTGGACAGCGCATCGAAGACCAAGTTGAGCGTCAGTTCGGCGGCTTTGAATTCAATGGGGGTATTGATACCGCACCCGAGTTTGCGATACTGGTCATTTTTGGCATTTACCTAGTGGCGTTGGCATTCAACCTTTACATCCCCAAGCTGCCGATAGAACATGAACTGCCGAAACGGACACTGTCCTTCCTTATAGCTGACTTCTGGCGCTGTTTCATTGTGCTATGGAAAGATCCCTTGGGACAGGTATCCCTCGCGGTGACTTCATTGTTTTGGGGCGCGGGCACGACCTTGCGCTTCATCATCCTTGCTTGGGCGGCGGCTTCGCTAAAACTTGACTTGGAACAAGCCACCCAGTTGACTGCCGTCGTCGCCGTGGGGCTTGCCATCGGTTCGGTGGCGGCGGCCAAGGCCGTGGCGTTGGAACATGCTGTCAAAGTATTGCCCTTGGGTATCGCGATGGGGTTTGCTGTGTTGCTGATGGTTTTCGTCAGCGATTGGCGCCTGGCTTGGCCCATGCTGGTATTGATTGGTGCCTTGGCAGGCAGTTTTCTAATACCGATGAACGCATTGCTGCAATATCGGGGGCATCAACTGATGGGGTCCGGGCATTCCATCGCCCTGCAAAACTTCAATGAAAATATTTCCATTTTGTTGATGCTGGGCGCTTATGCCATGATGGTCAGGGCAGGATTTTCAGTGAATTTCATCGTCGTCGCGTTTGGGCTCTTCCTGTCGGTCGCCATGGGCTTGATTACCCTCAAACATCGCCACGACCAGGATTGACGATGAATCCCATCTCATGCCAAGTCAATCCCGACTAGGCATACGTCGTCGGTAAACTCGCCCTTGGCAGAATGATTTTTAGCCTGACCCAACAAGGCATCAATGATCTCATTGGCAGGCCGGCCAATGACGCTTCCTATTGCTTTGGATAACTGTTCGCGACTGAATTCATTCCCGGCTGAATCCTCCACCTCGGTAATCCCATCGGTGAAAAGGATAATTGAATCCCCTGGTTCGTAGCTTGCCTCGTCATTGAAAAAAACCGCCTCGTCGAACATCCCCAGTACCGTTCCGGGATTTGAATGCTCTAGGGTCTCCACGAGGTTTTTGCGAACTTGCACATGGATTGGCAAAGGGTGGCCGGCACTGGCATATTGAATGCCTTGCCGTTCCGCATCCACCACTAAATATAAAGCAGTGGCATAAAGAATGTCCTTTCCCGCTTCAATAAGAATACCGGTCAACTTTTGGTTGATGTGGTCAAGTAGGCCGGCGGGGTCTTTATACCCCTCTTCGGGGAGTTCCTCCAACAGGGTTCTTAGCATGGCGGTGACTATGGTGGAACGGACGCCATGGCCCATCACATCGGCGATGAAAATGCCGACGGCTTGGCTTGACAGTTTTTTGATGTGGAAAAAGTCCCCGCCGACAATCCCCAAGGGGCGATAGAAATGGTGGAAGCGAATCGTGTCCGCCCCGTCCGGCGAGCGTGGAGGGAAGCTTGGGTAGCTCAATGGCAGAAGTGCTTGCTGGAGTTCCCGCGACAAACACAAATCCGCCTCGATCTGTTCATTCTTGCGGCTGATTTCCTCGCTTTGCTCCTCCAGCAGACGAATGCTATCCAAGTGGAAACGGTTTTGCAGCTTGATTAGGGTTTGGGTGAAAATCAGGCCAAGAAACCCGCCAGACGGCCCCAACAGCAAGACATCATCGTAAAAAGCTTCTTCTCCCCGTGCGAAAACAGTCGTGAAAACTTCATGGACGGGGGTTTCAACCCTGACGAAAACGGGCTTTGGACGCAGATGGTCGCGGATGGGGCGGTTCGCGAAAAGGGAAAAACCGTATTTGGAGCACAGCAAAATGCCCACATCCCGTTTGGAACACAGCCCCAACACGGCATTGCCATCCAATACGGCCATGAAATCGAAGTCATGATGGGAGAATGCCTGCACCACTTCGCCTATCGTTTGATCCGCCCGCACACAGAACCTATGGCCGACTATTTCACGATAGTCGATGACCATAAATCCATCTTTATGATTGTCTCAGGCGAAACTTAGCCATGCGCTCCAGCAAAAGCACTGCGTGATAAGCGGAATCCGTCGTTTGTTCGAGGATGCCCAAAATCTCGGTCCAATTGGATTCGTCGACCAAAGGGAGCATGTTAATCCGGCGCTGTGTCTTCCTCCACTCATGGTAGATTTGGTCCGCATTCTCCTCCCACCCCTTGAGCGTCTTACGGGCAGCGGTTACATTGGTTAAAGTATTATCGGGATATTGCGCCATCTCTGTCTGGAGTCTTGCGATCATCGAAAGCAGAATTGATAGAATCTCCTGCGCCGCACCCTCGATCTTCCTTGGCGTGCAAATATCAATGAGACGGGCAGTATCGTTGATTCCGTCCACGATATCATCCAACCGTTTTATGAACTCTTCAGTGAGATGCATTAATCCAGTTTGAGTTAGCAACTCCAGCGCGGAGTATGCCTCCGCTGTCAGTCCATCCCCTTTTTCCTCCAGTTGTTTTATTTTTACAATACAGGGGTCTGGCCCATCGAGATTTGAAAAAAGCTTGCTCAGAACCTGACCGCACTCAAATGTGTTACCGAGATGATCGCTAAATATGATTTCCAAGGATCGGGGTTTCTGAAGAATTGCATTGTCAGTATTCATGTTGGCCTCACAAGGCTAAAAAAAAGCGGTCATTGGAACAATGATGAGGGTCTTTCGATTAGAGCCACATCCGCCAATCCTGATCTAATCCTTTGATGGTAGTCTTCAGATATTACAAATTCGTGACTGGGATTAACTGATGTTACGCAGCGATCATCTGTAGGGCGGCCTTCAGGCCGCTTTGGCTTGCGAGATGGCACTGGCCTCAGTTGGCAGCCTGAAGGCCGCCCTACAACAGCCCGCAGCCGATGCCGCGTAACATCAGTGATTAAATGCGGCAGGGCGGTGTGTGACAATAAACTGATTGTAAATCAGATGCCACCCGCCAAGCATCCATTCGGCAGGTGGATGTGCGGGTTTTATCAAGTTTCCCCTCCCGGCAAGCCCATCATCCCGTCCTTGAGTGACACCCCGGAAATACCCCGCCGCAGGGCTTCCCCAGTCAGGTAAAGCAGTTTGGCGGCGGCAGCCGCGTACCCCAATCCTTCCGGCGGGCGGACGTTGGAAATGCAATTCCGCTCCGCGTCGGTGTTGCCCGGTCGCGGCGCATGGGTCAGGTAAAGCCCCAAGCTGTCGGCGGCGCTGAGGCCGGGGCGCTCGCCGACAACGATAATAGCCACCCGTGCGGCAAGAAGTCCTCCGATGTCGTCCGCCAAGGCGACGCGGCCATTGGCGACCAGGGCAACCGGGGCGATGCTTATCTGCCGCGCCCTGAAGCCTTCCACTATCGCTTGCAGCAACGCCATCCCATGCCGTTCGACGGCGGTCGAAGACAGGCCATTGGTGACGATCAGTGCCACGTCCGTAGCACTGGCTGTTAAATTCTCAAGGCGGGTTCGCGAGGCTTCGGTAAGGACGCGCCCAAGGTCGGGTCGGCGAAGATATTCGCTGCGGCTGGAAACCGGGGTATCCAGCATCAGCACCTTTTCACCGAGTTCCCGCACCTGTCCGGCAAAGGCGTCAATGTCCCAGGGGAAATGCACCGCGTCCCGCGCCTGCGCATGGGCCAATTGAAAATCCAGCAGCGCTGGGGTTGGAACGGCATGACCGGTGCGCCCTAAGGCAATGCGCGCCTGGGTGAACCGGCGCAATTCAATCCACGGATCGGTCATGCTTTCTCCCCCGTCAGTTTTTTGATGTCGCCTAGCAGCCGTGTCGATGCAAAGCCCCGGCTCAAGGCGTTGCGCCCGTCGAATATCCCCATCCGGTTCAGCCAATCCTCGAATTCCGGCGCGGGCCGCAATCCCAACACACGACGCAGGTACAGGGCATCGTGGAAAGAGGTGGTTTGATAAGCCAGCATGATGTCGTCGCCCCCCGGAATGCCCATGATGAAGGTGCAGCCAGCCACCGCCAGAAGAGTCATCAAGTTGTCCATGTCGTTCTGGTCGGCCTCGGCGTGGTTGGTGTAGCACACGTCGCAGCCCATCGGCAGCCCCAGCAGTTTGCCGCAGAAATGATCCTCCAGCCCGGCACGGATGATCTGCTTGCCGTCGTACAAATATTCCGGGCCGATGAAGCCGACCACGGTATTGACCAGCAGCGGCGAGAATGCCCTGGCGACTGCGTAGGCCCGCGCTTCACAAGTCTGAGCGTCAATGCCAAAGTGGGCATTGGCCGACAATGCGCTGCCTTGGCCGGTTTCAAAATACATCAGGTTTTCGCCCAAGGTCCCGCGCCCCAAGGCAAGCGCTGTCAAATGGGCTTCGGCCAGCAGCGCCAGGTTGATGCCAAAGCTTTTATTGGCCGCTTCGGTCCCGGCGATGGACTGAAACACCAAATCCACCGGAACGCCCCGCCGCATTAACTCCAGTGTGGTGGTGACGTGGGCCAGCACGCAGGATTGGGTGGGGATTTCATGGCGGCGGATCACGTCGTCCAGCAGATGGAGCAGGTTCTCCACGTTCTTCGGGCTGTCCGTCGCCGGGTTGATGCCGATGACCGCGTCGCCGCTGCCGTACAGCAGCCCGTCCAACACGCTGGCGGCGATGCCTTTGGGGTCGTCGGTGGGATGGTTAGGTTGCAGCCGAGTGCTGATCCGGCCCGGCAATCCGATGGTGTTGCGGAACCGGGTGGTCACCGTACAGCGCCTGGCCACAGCAATCAGGTCTTGGTTGCGCATTATCTTGGAGACTGCCGCCGCCATTTCCGGCGTAAGCCCGAAGCGAATTGCGGCAATATCCGCGTCGGCGGTGGCATCGTCCAACAGCCATTCGCGAAATCCGCCCACGGTCAAAGACGAGATTGGGGCAAAAGCAATCCGGTCGTGGGATTCTGCTATGAGCTTGCTCACCTCGTCTTGCTCCGGCGGAATCAACGGTTCTTGCAGAAACTCCGTCAACGGAAGGTCGGCCAGCAGCCATTGGGCGACGGCCCGCTCTTCCTCCGAGGCGGCGGCAATCCCGGCCAGCTCGTCCGCCGACCGCAAAGGCGATGCCTTGGCCAGCAAGGTCTTGAGATTCTTAAAGTTGTAGCTTCGGCCTTTGAAGGTTTTGGTGTATTTCATTCTGGATTCCCAATGCCGCATCCCTCCATTTATGCAAACGCTTTTTAGCTTCTTCGTGCGGAACAGTGCCTTCCGTTTCAACCCGACCAAGGCCCCGCTTGACCTTTTCCAAGACATAGAGGTGGTACTGAATATCTTCAAAGCTCACATCATCGGAAAGTGCCTCCAGCATAGAGGCCACTTCGGCTTTAGGGCTGTTCATAATAGTCTCCATTGGTGATATATTGACTGATAATATTATCAGTCAATCAGGCTTAAAATGAAAGGTTTACAGCGTTTTCTATATCTATTAGTTACTTATTTATTTATTTACGCTCATGTCGGCAAAGGATTGCCGACCTACTGCGTAACAAGGACTGTAGGGCGGCAACCCTTTGCCGCCAACGATTTCAAAACTTAAACAACGTA
>CAIODU010000230.1 GCA_903857165.1 uncultured Methylococcaceae bacterium
CGCAAGAATGCGGCGAATGTGTTCGATGCCATCCGGGACGCGTTCTGCGGCAAACCCTTCATCCCGTCCTGCGCCCCTCAATAAAAAGCCGCATTCGCCATGATCGGTGGGCGCGGCTTTTGGATACCTGAGTAGTTACGTGGCCGCCATGTTTTGCCGCCGTCTTGGGTATGGATGATCGTACCCTGCCAGCCCACGGCCCAGCCGTTATTGGCATTAGGAAAATCAAGGGCCATCAAATGCTCCTTGGTTCCGGTTTCTTGGGCCAACCAAGTCATGCCACCGTCCTGGGTGATGAGGATGATGCCGTCACTGCCTGAGGCCCAACCCGTGCCCCGGCCGATCAAGGAACCCAAAAAGTGGATGCCGGTGAGGCCAACTTTCACGCCACTGGTGTTGGTGTGTCCGTCTTGATTTTGCCAATGGCGCCCCCGTCTTCGCTATGGATGATCAAACCGTCGTTTCCAGCGACCCATAGCTTGCCGGTGCCCGGCAGGACGAAAATATCATGCAGACGGGCTGAAAGGCGGGGCACCCGCAATGTTGGGTTACGCTCGACGGGATAGCGCCACCCATCTTGGCTGAACAGGTCGCCCGGAATCTGCCAAGCACTCAGGCGGACGTTTTGCTCGAATGCCAGCCAACTTGTGGCTAAGAAAATAACAAGGGAAAGGCCAACCAGAAGCCAATTTTTTCTGGTTTTCGGGAACTTGGTTTATTTTTACCACTTCCCGCCCGGTTTAGTTTTGTCAGAAAACCTAGCCGTTTACGCGGAGTGATGCTCGGAGCCATTTCCATGCAAATAAAATGTGTGGCGTTATGATGGGGGAAAATTTGGTGCAGTTCCCTCTGGCTTGAAATTCATAGGGCATTATCGCATGACGGGAAACCATATGAAATCGACACGCCGCCAATTTTGCCGGGCCGAAAGTTGGTTTGATGTGGCTTTAGAAGATCCTGCTTCCCTGGCCATGGCAGGCTAGAGCTTCAAAGCCATTAACTTAAGGATTCTCGGAGCGCCAAGCCCCAGCTTGGCCTTGGGTTGGCCGACGCCAAGCTGGGGCTTGGCGTTCCATCAATGTCCGTTTTCGCATTCGAGGCAAAGCTGGGCGGGCCGGGATTTGCAATCCCGGCCCTGAGGTTTTGTGATTGCCCGTTCCCAAGCTCCAGCTTGTAGGAACCAGCGCGACCGGACGGGATGGCCTATCCCGTCCGACACCCCTACTTATCCCAATTCAACCGGCACAAACAACCGGCTGTTTCCGCGTTGCACCAGTAAAGCCAGGTGCTTGTCGGCCTTGGTGGCGAACTCACGCAATTGGCCGGGTTCGGTGACCGGATGCCCGTTGACCGCCAACACCACATCGCCGGCCTGTATGCCAGCCCGTGCCGCCGCGCCTGTCGAACGTTCCACCACTAAACCGCCACTTACGTCGGGCTGCCTTGCCTCCTGTGGCGATAACGGACGAACTGCCAAGCCGAGGCGGCTCTTCGCCAGTTCCGCCGGAACCTCGTCAGCCTGTGCGGCCTCTTCGACGGCGGACAGGCGCACCGCAATGTCTTTTTCGCCACCCTCGCGCCAGAGGGTCAATTTGGCCTCCGTGCCGGGTTTGAGGTCGGAGACAAAGCGGGCCAATTCTGAAGGCTCTTGGATTGGGTGTCCGTCAAACTTAAGAATGACATCGCCGGGCCGGATTCCCGCCTTGGCCGCGGGCCCCCCCTCCGGCACGGAATCGACCAATGCCCCCGTCGCTTTTTCCAAACCGAATGATTCGGCAAGCGCCTGGTTCAACGGCTGGACACCTACACCGATACGGCCACGGCTGACCTTGCCCCCATGCAGCAACTGGTCGCCGACCTTTAGCGCCACATCAATGGGAATGGCGAAGGAAAGCCCTTGATATCCGCCAGTCCGGCTGTAAATCTGTGAATTGATGCCGATGACCTCGCCCTTCATATTGAACAGCGGCCCGCCAGAATTACCCGGATTCACCGCCACATCGGTCTGGATGAACGGCACATAGCCTTCGTCTGGCAGCGAACGGGATTTCGCGGACACAATGCCGGCGGTGACGCTGTTCTCAAAGCCGAACGGCGCGCCGATGGCCAGCACCCATTCGCCAACCCCAGTCTGCGACGGGTCTCCCAGCGTCACGGTGGGAAGATTTTTGGCTTCAATCTTCAACACCGCCGTGTCGGTGGGCTTGTCCACGCCAACCACCTTGGCTTTGAATTCGCGCTTGTCCGTCAGCTTGACGGTGACTTCCGATGCACCGTCCACCACATGGGCGTTGGTGATGATGACACCCTCGGGGCTGATGATGAAGCCCGAACCCATGCCGTGGGTCGGTGTCTCCCCGCCTGGCTGCCCTGGCGCTTGGAAACGGCGGAAGAATTCAAACATCGGATCGTTCGGATCAACCTGGGGCATGTCCGGCATCGCCACCTTGGTATGGCCGCTGACGGTGATGTTCACCACTGCCGGTCCGTTTTTCGCGACGATGGACGAGAAATCCGGCAATGCCGCAACAACGGGCGACGGCGCACCGCTCACCGCGTTGACGGGTACGACAGGCAAGGGTTTGGATGGGTCGTCTATGTTTGCGTAGACCGCGCTGGCGACACCGGCGACAGCCAAAGTGATCAGGGAAAGACGGAAGGTTTTTGCTTGCATGGAGGTATTCTCAAACGTTAATCCGCGAGTAGGTCCGCGTATGGTGGATACTTTACGGAGGGAGGCTTAAGGCAAACTTAAAGCAAGTGGGCAGTGAAGCCCGCATGGAGCTTGCGGAATACGCAAATCGGTTTCCTTCAAATCCCTTTTCAGTGCGTACTCCAACTCCTTCAGATCACGCTTGGTGGCGATGTCCGTCTCGGTGTAAGCGTTTTGGAATGCCTGCGATATCGCCTCTGCCTGGGGTTCGGGAAAACCCGCGTCCTTGAGGGTGCGGATAAACTTGTGGGTGTCGAACGGGAGGGTGGCCATGGCGGAACTCTCGGTGTAGTGTTACAGCAACTGCAAGGAATCTTACAACACCGGCCACGGCATTACAAAGCAATATGTCAGGAGTGGCGAATCCCGTGCCTGCCCTAAGGACACGCACTAACCCCGCACACTTGGCAAGCGCTTGGCAGTTCCGATTCTCGTTATTAACTGATGTTACGCACAAGCATTTAAGCCGGATAACGATGGAGCGTCAAAGCTTGCTTTGACATCAAGGCGAAGCCTTGACGGATACTTTGCCTTGACGCTCCAAAAGACTACCCCTGCCTGTCTGCGACAGGCGGTCA
>CAIODU010000231.1 GCA_903857165.1 uncultured Methylococcaceae bacterium
TCGCCGAGGCTGTCGCGCAACTGGCGGCTGAGTTCTAGGCTTTCGCGGTAGGCGGCGCGGGCGGGTTCGAGGTTGCCGAGGTCGGCCTCGACTTGGCCCACGTTGTTGAGCGATACGGAGAGGTCGCGCAGGGCTTGGGGGTCAGCCGTTACATCGTTCGACTTAAGCCATCGCGAAAACAAACCCACTTTGGGTTTGATTCTCTGACGTGCCATCGCCAAGGTCTCGTTGGCAACGTAGCGGGCTGCTTCCAAACTGCCACGCTCCAGCGCGGCATTAAACGCGGCAAACCCATCCCACAGGTTCAAACCCTCGGTGTTTTGGTTTAGCTTTAACAGTCTTGTCCATTCCTGCTCGGCTGGACTAGGCTCAGACGCAAGAGCCATGACGGACTTGGACTCGCTGGCAGATGGTAGAATGGTATCAGGGCGGGCGGGCGCAAGCGTCGGCAACTGCTTCGTGAAGGAACGCACCGCCCACAAATCCGGCGCATGGACGGAGACGGCGAGCCGTTCTGCCACCGGCAATACGATCACCACGGGCTGGCGAATATTACGCTCCAACGCACTGCGGTTTTCGTTCAAGCGATGTAAGAACCTTATCCGTTGCCTGTCCCAATCGGCTTCCTCCCCACCCTGCCACAATTCCACCCACAACGGCCCGTAACCGATACGGGTTTTCAGCATTTCCTCTGCCAAACCGGCCAGTTGTGCGGAATTCGACGGTTTCAACTCTCGCAGCCGCAACGCCCGCAAATGTAAACTGTCGCCATAAAGCTGGCGCAAGGCTGCGACCGTAGCGGGCTGGTCGGCAAACAGAAATACCAAACTAAACCCGCTGGCCCATTCCAGATGCGGCCGCAAGTCCTGCCAGATTTGGCTCAGTGCGGGGCTGTCAATGGCCACTGGCATGCACTTCCTTCCTCAACAAGGGATGCACGTCATACCAATCCTCGCCGTTGCGGTAATGCAGCAGATATTTGCCCTGTTGCAGGCGGGCAAAATCGGTCAAATCGCCCAGGCTGTCAAGTTCGGCTTTATGGCTTTTAGAAACCCGCGCCAGCCATTGGGCGTCGTCTTTGGCGATGGGCAGCATGTCGCCGCGCACTGCGTCCTCGGCATCGCTGATGACGGCATCTGCAAATGGCAGGGTATCCACCCGATGGGCGCGGGTCACCACCAAGCGCAACATGCGGAAAAAATCCCGCAAATCCCCGCCGGAATTTTGCGCCAGCCGACTTAACTGTCCCTCTTTAAAAAAATCGCGCCACTGCGGATAACGCTTGTCGATGATGGAAACCAGTTTATCCAAACCGTCTTTATAGGGTATGGCGGGTTCGCCGTCCTTGGGCTTGCCTTGATAGATATGGACGCTGGGCAAAGCGTAAATGCGCCCGCCGGCGTAAGAAGCCCCTAATGCACCCGCCAAGGCTTGCAGATAAGGCGGGACGGTGTACACAACACTTAACCCCGTAAACCGCAATTTGTCGGCATGGGCGGAAAACAGGGTTTCCGCACTCTTGAACACTTCTCGCACATCATCATTATCTCCCACGCCGCGTAGACGTTCGACCGAATCCACGATAAACACGACTTTAAGGTTTTCATCGCCCCGCCTACTGCGGATGCGGTTGACCGTTTCCAACGCAAATTCCCTGGCTTGCTTGAACAATTGCTCGACATAGCCACGCACCCCTTTTTGCAGCGCTTGCCGGAACGTGGGGTTTTCATGCAATGCGACTTTGAACTCCACCGGGCCGGCCGGCAATTTGATTTCAGGAAAGCTGACTTCGGTGGTTTTCAAAAAATTCCACACACGCTCAAAAAAACCCGGCTTGCCGGGGTCGTCACCGAAACGTTCCGCCACTTTTTCCGAAAACGCCCCCATCAGGCTAATCAAAAAATCGCTGACTTCGATGCTTTGCGACATGTTCAGATAGTCCGTCATGTCGGCATAAAACACCTCACACCCGTTAGTTTGCAAAATCCTGCCCAAGCGCAGCAGTTCCGTGGTTTTGCCCGTGCCCCGGTTGCCGGTGAACAAATACGCCCCGGCGCTGTCGGCAAAATCAATTTGGTCGGCCAGTTCCTGCACCGGGTCGCGGTCGCCTAGTCCATGGATGCTGGCTACATAATACTCCTCACTCAAACTGCCTTTGAACAATTCCACGTCACCAAAGCCGATGGGTTTGTCAAAATCCAGTTGGTTGTAAAACTGCTTGGCGCGGTCGCGGATATTGTTCATAAGCTTGGCCTTTTCAAATGTCTACCTGGTATATCAAGAGTTAAAATTCGCCTATCAAATAATTTCACTGCCAACAAACCGCAATTTTTCTTCCAACTCGGCTGGCGGTTTCCTAGTGGCAAGCAATAGTCCGTCTGTAGAGGGTATGGTTAATACAGGCATGGGTTTACTCCGAAATGACGGGTTTTCAACACTTGCGCACAACGACGGGCATTCCGCCTGGGGTTGATAAACAAATACATTTGGTGCCGTCAGGCACTAAATATATTTGACCGACACAATCTCATATTCCTTATCCCCCCCCGGTGCCTTGACCACGGCTGCATCCCCTATGCGCTTGCCGATCAATGCGCGGGCGATGGGCGAGGTGATATTGACACGGCCTTGTTTTATGTCCGCCTCGTCTTCCCCGACAATTTGATAGGTCACTTCCTTGTCGGTATCCACATCCACCAATTCCACCGTCGCGCCAAACACCACTTTGCCGTCGGCATTCACTTTAGTCACGTCGATGATCTGGCAATTGGACAGTTTCGCCTCGATTTCCTTGAGCCGTCCCTCGGCGAAGCTTTGCTGTTCGCGGGCGGCATGGTACTCGGCGTTTTCCTTTAAATCGCCGTGGGCGCGCGCCTCGGCGATGGCGGCAGTGATGCGTGGGCGAACCACGTTCTTGAGGTTGACCAGTTCCTCGCGGAGCTTTTCGGCACCTTTGACGGTGATGGGAATTTTATTCATTGTTAGATTTTGATCCTTAGTTGTTTACCAGTTTTTATGCAAATCCTGGAGACGGTTGACACCCCCAGTATCTAATTCATCCAAGGCCAGGCAGGTTGCCCAAGCACCCGACAGTGTGGTGGTATAAGTGACTTGCTGTTGCAAAGCCTGCCTACGGATGGTGAAGGAATCGGCAACGGCCTTCTTACCTTCGGTGGTGTTGATGATGAAATGCACTTCGCCGTTCTTAATCATGTCCACGATGTTCGGCCTGCCTTCGTTGACTTTAAACACCCGATCACAGGCAATGCCGGCGTCGTTAAGCACTTTGGCAGTGCCACTGGTAGCCACCAGTTGGAAGCCTTTGTTGGTCAAATCCTTGCCTATGGCGGCAATTTTCGGTTTGTCGGCATCGCGGATGCTGATGAACACCACCCCGCTTTGCGGCAGTGTCACGCTGGCTGCACGCTGGGCCTTGGCATAAGCTTCGCCAAAATTCGCCCCCACGCCCATCACCTCGCCAGTGGATTTCATCTCCGGACCCAGTACCGGATCGACACCGGGGAACTTGATGAAGGGGAACACCGCTTCCTTGACTGAATAATACACCGGTATGCGTTCTTCAAACACGCCTTGTTCGTCCAAAGTCTTGCCCACCATGCAGCGGGCGGCAATCTTCGCCAGAGGGTAGCCGGTCGCCTTCGACACAAACGGCGCGGTGCGGGAGGCGCGGGGATTGACTTCCAGGATGAAAATTTCGTTCCGTTGGATCGCAAACTGGATGTTCATCAAGCCCACCACGCCCAAGGCTTCGGCCAGCAAAATCACTTGCTCGCGAATCTTGGCCTGGATGTCCTGATTCAAATCATAAGGCGGGATGGAACAGGCCGAGTCACCGGAGTGGACACCGGCTTGTTCGATATGTTGCATCAATCCGCCAATCAACACGCGCTTGCCGTCGCATACCGCGTCCACGTCCATTTCGATGGCATCGTCAAGGAAACGGTCCAGCAGCACCGGGGACTCATTCGACACGCTGACTGCTTCGCGCATGTAGCGCCTGAGTTCATCGTCATTGAACACAATCTCCATCGCCCGTCCACCCAATACATAAGACGGCCTGACCACCAAAGGATAGCCGATGTCCCGAGCGCCTAGAATGGCATCTTCCAAGCAACGGGCGGTGCGGTTGGGCGGTTGTTTCAAATTAAGCCGGTCCACCAACTTTTGAAAACGCTCGCGGTCCTCCGCCAAATCAATGGAATCCGGCGTGGTGCCAATGATAGGCGCTCCGGCGGCTTCCAATGCACGAGCCAGTTTCAGCGGGGTTTGCCCGCCGAATTGCACGATGATGCCATAAGGCTTTTCCAGATGGATGATTTCCAGCACATCCTCCAGAGTCAATGGCTCGAAATACAAGCGGTCGGAGGTGTCGAAATCGGTGGAAACCGTCTCCGGGTTGCAGTTAATCATGATGGTTTCAAAGCCATCCTCGCGCATCGCCATCGCCGCATGGACACAGCAATAGTCGAACTCGATGCCTTGGCCGATGCGGTTAGGCCCGCCGCCAAGTACGATTATTTTTTTAGCGTCGGTGGGCGCGGCCTCGCATTCCTCCTCGTAAGTGGAATATAGATAAGCCGTGGCAGTGGCGAATTCCGCAGCGCACGAGTCGATGCGCTTGTAAACCGGACGAATCCTGTGTTTGTGACGCATGGCACGGACTTCCGCCTCGCTGCTGTCCAACAACTTCGCCAGTCTGGAATCCGAGAAGCCTTTGCGCTTCAACGCATACAATTCGCCGGCACTTAACGTCGGCAGGGTCCGTTTCGATATCGCTTGCTCTTGCTGAACCAAGTCCTCAATCTGTGCCAAGAACCATGGGTCAATGCTGCTGTAGTTGAACACTTCTTCCAGCGACCAACCCGCACGGAAGGCGTCGGCGACATACAGAATGCGATCTGAACCGGGGTCACGCAATTCCCGCTGCAATATCTCGCGGGCATCCTCGGCAGTTTGATCCAGCCTTGGGGCCAGGCCGTCGATGCCGGTTTCCAGACTGCGCAAGGCTTTTTGCAAGGATTCTTGGAACGTGCGGCCTATTGCCATCGCTTCCCCCACCGATTTCATTTGCGTAGTCAGATGGCAGTCAGCTTGAGGGAATTTTTCAAAGGTGAAGCGCGGGATTTTAGTCACCACATAGTCGATGCTCGGCTCGAAGGAAGCCGGGGTCGCCCCCTTGGTGATTTCATTGCGCAACTCATCCAGCGTATAACCGACGGCCAGTTTGGCGGCGACCTTGGCGATGGGGAAGCCAGTCGCCTTGGATGCCAACGCGGAGGAACGCGACACGCGGGGGTTCATCTCGATGACAATCAGCCGCCCGTCCTCCGGGTTGACGGAAAACTGCACGTTCGACCCGCCCGTGTCCACGCCGATCTCGCGCAGTACCGCTATCGAGGCATTGCGCATGATCTGATATTCCTTGTCGGTCAGCGTTTGCGCCGGGGCCACAGTGATCGAGTCGCCGGTGTGGATGCCCATCGGGTCGAAGTTTTCAATCGAGCAGATGATGATGCAATTGTCCTTGTGGTCGCGCACCACCTCCATCTCGTATTCCTTCCAACCCAACAAAGATTCTTCAATCAACAACTCATGCGTGGGCGAGAGATCAATGCCTCGCTCGCAAATCTCAATGAAATCCTGCTTGTTGTAAGCAATGCCGCCGCCGCTGCCGCCAAGCGTGAACGACGGGCGGATGACGGCGGGATAGCCGATGGTTTCCAACACCTCCAAGGCTTCGTCGATGGTATGGGCGATGCCCGAACGCGCCGAGCCTAAGCCGATTTTGTTCATCGCCTGTTTGAATTTACTCCGGTCCTCCGCCTTGTCGATGGCCTCTTTTTTAGCACCGATCATTTCCACGCCGAATTTTTCGAGGACGCCTTCACGATCCAAGTCCAACGCGCAATTCAAGGCCGTCTGCCCGCCCATGGTCGGCAACAGTGCGTCGGGCCGTTCCTTTTCGATGATGCGGGCAACGGTTTGCCAGTCGATGGGTTCGATGTAGGTGGCATCGGCCATTTCCGGGTCGGTCATGATCGTCGCCGGGTTGGAGTTGACTAGGATAACCCGATAGCCCTCCTCTTTCAGCGCCTTGCAGGCTTGCGCCCCGGAGTAGTCGAATTCACAAGCCTGCCCGATGACGATGGGGCCGGCGCCTAGGAGGAGTATGCTTTTTATGTCTGTGCGTTTTGGCATGGTGTGTAGAGCGTTTTCAACATCTAATAGTTATTTGAAAGATTGTATGGTGTTGCAATTGATTAAAACTATCACATTTCGGTGTGTCCATCATTGTATTATTACTATTCAAAAGCGAAAACGCTCTAAAAAAAAGCGCAATTAACGACCCGAACACTGCTTTATTGTTTTTACATTCTGCGATTATCGTTTTATACACGTTCTGCTGAGAATGCTGTACCTCATTCCGGCATGGATGCCGGAATCCAGTGCCAAGGACGGTAACTTGAAGGTTCAACAAATGCCTGATTCAAGTTCGATCCTGCCCCACAAATTGCCTACCATGGACACTGGATTTCGGCAATTGTGCATCGACAAGAAATCTCATGCTACCAGTAATTCAATGCGCTTGACCTTGACAAATTGGGCCGCGAATCCCAAAACCGCCAAAATGTCTTCCCTTTCCAAGTCTTCATAATCTGTCAGGATGTCCTCGACCGTCATACCAGAACTTAGCCATTCTAATATATTCAACGCAAACCTCGAATACAGGGTTTTCCGTGGCAGATTTCAGGGTTTATTGTAATGCGTTCAGTCAGTGTTTGCATGTTGTTAATATTAAATATAGCATGAACCATTGACTTAATCTTGTTTAGGTACTGCTTAATTTCTTGAGAATGGACTTCGCCAAGTTTTCATTTATTTCATTATGCCGAGGCACGGGCTGAGTTTGCTTGGTTGTCGGATTAGTATACCAGTCGTGCTGCCCACCATTGCGCACTAACAAGCAACCCATGGCCTCAAGGGCTTTTATCAAATCCCGCCTTTTCACCTATGCAACCATTAACTCTTCAACTTTGCGGATATAAGGTACTTCGTCTGATTCAATATCCACCAGCAAAGACTTTAAATTCTCGGCAAGTTCTTCTTTGCTAGTCCCTTGGGTTAAATAATCCGGGTAATCATTGAGATAGCCGATAAAAAAGTCATCTTCTTTCCAAGAGGTGTATTTAATTATTCTCATAAAATTATCCTACAACACTAAATATCGTTCCCAAACCCTGAGTGGGAGTGATACAAGGCTTTTCGCTTTATCAAGTTATGCCGCTTTACTAACTCTAGGCGCAACTGACACCGATTCACCATTTTCCAAATAATCGGCCTTAACCATTTCCAAAACTGTTTGCAATTCTTGCATAGCCATCTCCGGCGTTGCTGAGAACGCGGAGATTTCAGGCATCTCGACAAAATGAACCAGCCAGTGTTCGCCGTCGAAATAAAGATTCAATGTAAAGCCATCAAATCGCTTGTCTTTCATTAGAGTATTTTAGTGTGTTATCCAATGCGCCTCAATGGTATCGGCTGACAAATCCGCACCACATTCCCATTCAACAAAATAACCCCCATTAAAAACCTTCATAAATTCCTGTTGTTTGGATAGCGGCGCGAATACTTCATCTTGCAGATAAGGGGTGACATCAAATACACCTCGACGACCATCCTCGGCAAGTATATTTAAAACATATTTAGATTCTGGACAAACTTCTTTAATTCTCATTGATCTAAGCCCCGAATTGGAAAAGGTTTCCTACCATTTACAGCCAATGCCCAGTCAGCTAATAAATCTTCCTGATGAATCTCAATCCAAGCCACTACCAACTTACAGCGTTTTCTATATCTATTAGTTACCTACTTAATGTATATCCATGTCGGCAAAGGGTTGCCGACCTACTGCGGAATAAGGGCCGTAGGGCGGCAACCCTTTGCCGCCAACGATAAACAAAGTAATCAATCGACA
>CAIODU010000232.1 GCA_903857165.1 uncultured Methylococcaceae bacterium
AAATGAGAGCCGCTATCGATAACGCGCCGCAACTGAGAGTCCTGCCCACAAGTCACCCGGAAAAAGACGAAAAGCGCAGAAAAAACCGTCAGGGGATAGTGCCTGTTTTTTAAAAAAACGGGGTTTTCTGTCTGGCACTAGTTAAGCTGTAATCCAAAGTTCAGACTGATTGCCGACAGAAGCAGGGCTTGAGCTAAACGAAGTCCTTCGTTCTCAGCGTCAGTCGCGGTGCGGAATCCCTCCAATGTAACTTGATACCGCTTGCCACCTTCCCATGAGAGGCTACGCGTCGGCTTAATCGTTGCGATAGCGCCAGACTTAAGGAGAAGCGTGACATTCTCAAGCTCGCCAATGCTGTAGGAATGCAGAATTTGAAACGTGACTTTTGCACCGTAAGGGCGCTTTGGATTTTGCCGGGTAATCAGTGCGCGTTCTTGCGCGGATGGATTGGCTTTCATGGACAAAATTAAAGTTAAGGTTTATGTGTTTGGTAACCGGTTATCAATAAAGCCAGCGTAGCCCAGATGGTATTTGCTGAATCGCGGATAATCAAGACACGGACTACCCATATTTTGCAGCGTTTAATATTAGTTACTTGCTAATCATCAGGTAACAACTCCCTAGCCTGATAGCCTTTCTTTTCGTGTAATTCCCTGGCAGCCGCTAACAAATCCCTGGCGTTTGAAGGTTCGCGCAGCAGATAAGCCGTTTCATCCTCGCCGTGTCGTTGTTTGGTTTTCAAAAATTCGACAAAGTCCAATACTTTTTGGGCTTCGACCTCGGGCAAGTCTTTGGCTTCAAGATAAATCAATTCTGCCGTGTTCATACTTTGGCCTTTCATTTAGGTTTATGAATGGATAATGACGGGGCTTTAGAAATGTCCTTGAATTAAACTTTGGAAGGCCATTGACTGCGTTGGCACTGAGGATACAATCTTACTAGCCACTAGCCACTAGCCACTAGCCACTAGCCACTAGCCACTAGCCACTAGCCACTACTTCCCCGCCTCCGCCACACAAAGCCCCAACGCCTCCCGCCACTCCGGCAAGCGCAAATTGAATACTTCGTCTAATTTAGTATTGTTCAAGACCGAATAAGCCGGTCGTTTGGCGGGGGTGGGGTATTCGCTGCTGGGTATGCCTTCGATGCGGGCGCAGGTTTCCGGCAACAAACCAGAGGCAATTCCTTCTTCGCGAATGGCTTGGGCGAACCCAAACCATGAGGTTTGCCCGCCGTTGGTCAGGTGGTAAATTCCGCTCCTGTCACCCGGCACGAACCGGCCATTTTCCAAGGATTGGGCGATGATCAGTGCGGTGGCTTCGGCGATCATCCTGCTCCAAGTGGGCGAACCGAGTTGATCGTTGACGACGCGGACCAGTTCGCGCTCGCGCATCAACCTGAGCATGGTCAGCAGGAAATTGCCGCCCCGGTTGCCATAAACCCATGCGGTGCGGAGGATGTAATGGGGGATGCCACTGTCGAGGATGGCCTGCTCCCCGGCGAGTTTGCTGGCCCCATAGACACTATTGGGTCCGGTGGCGTCGGTTTCCCGGTAGGGTACGGAAGCATCGCCGGGGAAGACGTAGTCGGTGGAGTAGTGGATGATCCCCGCCCCCAGTTTCTTCGCTTCTTCGGCAAGAAAGCCCAGCGCGGTGGCGTTGACGGCATAAGCGGTTGCCTGGTCTTGCTCGGCCTTGTCCACGGCGGTGTAGGCGGCGGCGTTGACGATTAGGTTAGGTTTGACTGTCTCGGCAGCCTTTCTAATCGAATCCGCATCCGCCAAATCCAAGCTCAACGTGATCGATCGGCGGTCAAGGGCGACGACTTCGCCCAAGCATGCCAAGGTTCTACGCAACTCCCAAGCTACCTGGCCTTCACGTCCGATTAACAGGATTTTCATCGGCTGGCATAGGTGGTTAATAGTTCTTCAGGGAAGTCTTTCAGCAGCTTGGCATTCACATCCTTGGCGGAAAGGCTGGGCGCTTCGTCCAAAGGCCATTGGATGCCGATGTCGGGATCATCAAAACGCAGACTATGCTCAGTTTTCGGGTTGTAGTATTCCGTGCATTTGTAGGCAAACAGGGCGGTTTCGCTGAGTACGCAAAACCCATGGGCAAAGCCTTCCGGTACATACATTTGGAGATGGTTTTCCGCCGACAACACTGCTCCAAACCATTGTCCAAAACTCGGCGAACCCTTGCGGATGTCCACCGCCACGTCGAAGACCTCGCCTTGCAGGGCTTGGACAAGCTTGCCTTGCGGTTTTGGGTTTTGGAAATGCAGACCGCGCAGGATGCCCCTTTTGGAAAATGAAAGGTTGTCTTGGACGAAGTCCGCGTCCAGCCCCTGTTCCGCATATTTCTGCCGGTTCCAGCTTTCTTGGAAATAACCCCGATGGTCGCCGAACAGGTCGGGCTGAATCAATAAAACGCCGGAAAGAGGTGTCGCTTCGATTTTCATAAGGGTCTTCCCAATAATGGCAGTCGCAGAAGATATTCGCCGTATTGGCTTTTCTTGAGCCGGCTGGCAAGTTGTGCCAGTTGGCCGGAATCGATCCAGCCTTGGCTCCATGCGATTTCCTCAGGGCAGGCAACCTTCAAGCCCTGTCTTTCCTCAATGGTTTGGATGAAGTTGGATGCTTGCATGAGCGATTCGTGAGTGCCGGTGTCCAACCAGGCTATGCCGCGACCGAGTTTTTCCACATGCAACTGGCTTTGTTGAAGGTAAATGCTGTTGATGTCGGTGATTTCCAATTCGCCGCGCGGGGACGGTTTGAGGTTTTTCGCCATATCGACCACTTGGTGGTCATAGAAATACAGGCCAGTGATGGCGTAGTTGGATTTGGGGTTGGCAGGCTTTTCGGCCAGTCCAGTGACTTCCCCGCTTTTGTTGAATTCGGCGACACCATAGCGTTCCGGGTCGCTGACCCAATAGCCAAATACGGTGGCGCCTTCATCTCGATTGGTCGCGTTGATCAGGTAGTTTTGGAAGCCGTGCCCGTAGAAAATGTTGTCTCCCAGGATGAGGCAACTGCGTTGGCGTCCAATGAATTTTTCGCCGATGATGAACGCTTGGGCGAGTCCTTCTGGATTGGGCTGGACGGCGTAGTCAATGGACATGCCCCAACAAGACCCATCACCTAGCAAGTTGCGGAACAGGGCTTCGTCTTGCGGGGTGGTGATGATTAAAACCTGCCGGATGCCAGCCAACATTAATACCGACAAAGGATAGTAAATCATCGGTTTGTCGAAGATGGGCAAGAGTTGCTTGCTGACCACATGAGTCAGTGGGTGCAGCCTTGTGCCGGAGCCACCGGCAAGGATAATGCCTTTGATTTCAGAACTCATGAGTTAAATTCCGATTCGTCAAGTCCCAACCTTTCGCCCATATAGCTGCCATCCATGACCCGATCCGTCCATTCTAGGTTATGCAGATACCACTGCACGGTCTTGCGCATTCCGGTTTCAAAGGTCTCCAAAGGTGCCCAACCCAATTGCTGGCTAATCTTCGTTGCGTCGATGGCATAGCGCAGGTCATGGCCAGGACGGTCGGTGACATAGGTGATCAAGTTTCGGTGGGGGCTGTGCGGGGAATTTGGCAGCAATTCGTCAAGCAAGTCGCATATTGTGTGGACTACTTCCAAGTTGGTTTTTTCATTGTTGCCGCCGACATTGTAGACCTCGCCCGGAACGCCTTTGTCGAGGACAAATTCGATGGCGCGGCAATGGTCTTCAACATACAGCCAGTCACGAATATTAGTGCCCCTGCCATAAACAGGAAGTGGCTTGCCATTCACCGCATTATGGATGATCAGGGGGATGAGCTTTTCCGGGAATTGATAGGGGCCGTAGTTATTGGAGCAGTTAGTGGTTAACACCGGAAGCCCGTAGGTGTGGTGATAAGCCCGCACCAGATGGTCGGAACTGGCTTTGGAAGCCGAATAAGGCGAGTTAGGCTGATAACTTGCGGTTTCGGTGAATTTGCCGGTTTCGCCCAAGCTGCCATACACCTCGTCGGTGGAGACATGCAGGAAACGAAATTTTGCGGCACGGTCTTCCGGCAAGGATCGCCAATAATTCTTCGCTGCATCCAATAATTGGAAAGTGCCCAGCACATTGGTTTGGATGAAAGTCTCCGGGGCATCAATGGATCGGTCCACATGGCTTTCCGCTGCGAAATTGACAATGGCATCCGGTTCATAGCGATTGAGTAAATAATCCAATAGACAGCGGTCGCCGATGTCGCCTAGCACGAAGACGTGCCCCGGATGGTCTTTGACACATTCCAAGGTATCGAGATTGCCAGCATAGGTAAGGGCATCCAAATTGACAATTTGGATCGTCTCCTTTTGCATTTGCCGTAACACAAAATTGCCGCCTATGAATCCAGCCCCGCCAGTCACTAACCAAGTTTGAGTAGTCATTTATTGTTTTCCGCCTTTTTTTTGCATCATGCCTTTTGAGGGATTATAGCCGAAGACCGCAGCACTCAGGAACAAGACTAGCGCGGTCAGAGTGTAAACACATGCGTGAGCATTGAACTGCCCATACAAAGCGAAGCGGATCAGTTCCACCGCCTGGGAAAAGGGATTGTACTGCGCCAGAGTGTGCAACAACTCGCTGGATTCTTGCAATTTCCACAGCGGGTAAAGCGCGGTGGAGAGGAAAAACATCGGGAAAATGACGAAATTCATCACCCCGGCGAAGTTTTCCAGTTGTTCGATGAATGAAGACAGCAACAAGCCCAGTGCCCCAAGCATCAAACCTGACAGCACCAAGGCCGGTAATAGATCAATATAGCCTTCGATAGGTACGCGCACATCGTAAAACCACGCCACTAACAGAAAGGCATAAGCTTGCAGTATGGAAACCAAAGTTCCCGCCAGCAACTTGGCGACGAGCAGGAACCAGCGCGGCAAGGGGCTGACCAGTAGCGTCCGCATGTTGCCCATCTCACGGTCATAGACCATCGACAGCGAGCTTTGCATGCCGTTGAAAAGCTGTATCATCCCTAGCAAACCGGGAGTGATGTATTCCTCGTAAAGAATATAGGTTTCATAGGGGGGAATGGGGGAAAGGCCAAGGGTGGAACGGAAGCCGGCGGCAAAAATGAATAGCCAAACCAAGGGGCGGACCAAGGCGGAGACGAAGCGTTCGCGTTGATGCACAAAACGCAAGAGTTCGCGGACGGTGATGCCGCGCAGGGCGCGCAGGTAGTGCAGTGGATTCATTTTCCCTCCTGCGTCAGTTGCTGGAAAGCGCTGGCGACATTGGGCGTTGCGGTTTTTTCGAGCAACGCCGGCACTGCGCCCTGGAAACGGATGATGCCTTTGTGCAAAACGATGAGTTGGTCAGTTGCAAAAATTTCATCCACCAGATGGGTCGCCCATAATACGGCAATGTTTTGATCGGCGCTGAGTTGATGCACATATTCGACGATGGCTTTCCGGCTGGGCATGTCCAGCCCCACCGTCGGTTCGTCCAGTAGCAGCAAGTCGGGCTTGTGCAGCAGCGCCCGCGCGATTTCCACCCGGCGGCGGTGTCCGCCATTCAATTGGCGGACCTTTTCATGGCGGCGCTCGAACATGGCTTGCCGGTCCAATTCTTCGCGGATTCTTATACGGGCAAGCTTGCGCCCCATTCCATGCAAATCGGCATGGTAAAGCAGGTTTCTTTCGACGCTCAAATCCATGTCCAGGGTGGGTTGTTGAAAAACCACGCCGAGCCGCCCCAAAGCTTTGCTGGAATGGCGCTTCAGGTTGAAGCCAGCGATTTCGATGGAACCCTCGCGAGTGTCGTAAAGCCTTGTGATCAGTGAAAAAAGGCTGGTTTTACCCGCACCGTTGGGGCCGAGCAGGATGACGCATTCCCCAGGCGAAACGGTGAAGCTGACTTTGTCCAAGGCGAGTTTCTCGCCGTAGGACAGGGAGACGCTGTGCAGCAAAAGGGCCGGAGCGGTCGGTGAGTTCATGGTTTGACGGCCAGCCCCCAAGGATATTGGCCGACAGCCACGGATTTGATGACCTTGCGATTTTCCAGATCAATGATGGAAATGTCGTTGCTGACGCCGTTGGTGGTGTAGAGCCGTTTTTCGTCGGGTGAAAATTCAAGGTTCCACACCCGTTGCCCGACTAGATAATAGTCGATGACCTCCAGCTTCTGCGCGTCAATGACGGCCACCCGGTTGGACGGGCCCAGCGCCACATAGGCGTAGCGACGGTTTTTGTCGATGCGCATCCCCACTGGCTGGATTTTTTCCTGGGTGACGGCAGGAATCTTAAAGCCGATTTTCTTCACCAACTGTTTGGTTGCCACGTCAAATACCGATACATTCCCGGCGATTTCCGAACTGACCCACAATTGTTTGCCATCGGAAGTAAACACCGCCGAACGGGGGCGGGGGTCCACCAAAGTATTATCGACGATTTCCAGTTTCGCACGATCAATCCAGTGGGCCATATTCGTCGTTTCGCTGGTGCTAATGACCCATTGTCCGTCCGGGCTGACGGCAATGCCCTCGGGTTCGACGCCGACGGGGATTTGCTTCACGGCCTTGCGCTTGGCGATGTCGATGACGGTGACGAGGTTGTCATCCTCGTTGGAGACATAGAGAAATTCGCCGTTGGGGTCCATCGCAAAGGTTTCCGGGTCTTTGTCCGAGGGCAGTCTGCCGACCACTTTCAGCGTTGCCGTGTCGATGATGAGGATCGTATTGTCGTCGCTGGCGGCGATATAAAGCTGCTTTTGATCCTTGCTCAAAACGATGCCCCGCGGGCGCTTGCCGATTTTGACGGTTTTGGTCAGTTTGCCGGTCGCCCCGTCCACAATTGCAAGGGCGTTGTCTTTTTCTAGCGTGATGTAGAGGGTGTCGGCGTGGGCGGAATGTACAAAGCTACCGACCAGCAACAGGTAGAGCCAAAGAAATTTAATCTTCATGAAATTTTTTCAACCAAATTCTTCAGTTTAGCAAAGAAATTGTGTACGTCTTCGTGAATTTCATCTGCACTCATGTTGGCTGCGACGCTCTCTCGAATGAGTTCGACTGGTGGTTTGTTAGATCGTAACGTCTGGAACAGGGAATCGTCGTTTTCAAACAGTAAGCGTTTGCCATCAACTACCTGAAATATACTCGCACTGACAGATTGCCATGTTTTTCCAGGGGGCAGGGTTAGATTCTGATCGGAAAAAAAGCGGTCTATATCTTCGGATAGGGGCAAAATAAAAAGATCGTTTGAATTGACTCCAAGTCGGCGTTGAACTGACTTTTTCCAGGCACTGGGCACCAGTAAATAATTCTCGATATTTTTGCGCTTCCACTCATACAGGTTTGGATTATTGGCTGCTGGATGAAAGGCATTTTCCTCATTATCGAAATCAAACAGCATGAGGCGTTTGGCTTCTGGCACAATTAGCTTCAATGCGTTAAAATGAGCATCCGCAGCTTCTTCCATTGATTTCTTGCTGCCGCCACTCATGATTTTTATGCACAGCTTGGAAAAAATATCGTCCATTCCGCAGATGCTTGCCCAAGCCCGTAATATCCGTTCATCGCTCTCTCCTTCCACATAGAGGATGAAAGGGGAGGCAATCATACCTGTGATTTCGGTATTGGAAACATCGGCCATTGCCCGTATCGTTTCGGGTTTTGATTGAATCCTTCGGGGTTCTGGCTGCAATAGCGAAAGAATCTGGCTTGCGTTTACTCCATTTATGAACTCTTCGGCATGGGTGGCGATTAGAAACTGGACATTCCGTTCTGCGGATTTTGTCTTGAAGTAATCCAGTATCTCGCGCTGGAGGTTGACATGCAGATGCGCGTCCGGTTCGTCCAATAAAATCGTGGTCGGTTGGTATCCATACAGGAAGGCAAGTAGAGTAAGGGTTTGGTGAAATCCGCTGCCACCAGCGATAATGTCAAATGTCTTATTATTCTGTGAATATTCGACTTTAATCAACACATCCACATCCTGTTCGTATTTCGGTTCCTGCAAGTTTACGGAAAACCAGCGTTCGACGACAGTTTTGATTTCGACCCAATCTTGCGGGGGTTCCCTTCCTTTCGAAATGACCGTATTTCCATCACGCTTTGGCGGAGGGCAGACCCGCAGAAGCAGGTTGCGCAATACGCTACCGGGTTGTGCTTTGCCCACTTGTTGACGGACCGGTGCGTCATCTCGACGTTCTTCCGTAGGTTCGAGTCCTGAAAATGGGGGAACATAGACAACAGTAGGTAATAGTTTTTGTTCTTCAAATTGCCTAAATGAATCCCAACCGTCAGCAGGAATGGCGTAGATAGCTTGAGGGGAGTGGTAACGCAATTCCACGCCAAATTTGTGTAACGTTGCATTTTGCCCGGTCCAAGTTACGATGATTTCAATCAGTATGTACTGCTGTTTTTTCTTACCATCCACTACCGGATATTGCCGGTCGGTTCGGTCCTTCCACAGTAGGTTAAACTCTGGTAGCGGAAGGGCAGTGAAATTCGGCAGAATGACTTGGATGCCCTTGGAACCGGCGCGCTTGCTGCGATGAAACTCATCAACACAGAATTGCCAAATCGCCAAGGCTTGCAGCACTGTACTTTTGCCGCTGTTGTTGCGGCCTACTAGTAAGTCAAACTGGCCAAAATCATAGGTTTGTTCGCCAATGCTCTTGAAGTTCCGTAATGTGAGTTGAGTGATCATGGTTTTTGACCGTTGCCAGAGTGAGTTGGGTTATGACATTGGCTCTCCGGCTGGTCAACCCCCAGCGTATCCAATTCATTCTTCTGATGCAAAAACCCCTCAATCGGTGCCACCGCCACCAGAGACCGGTCGGTGGAAAGCAAAACAGGTTGGCGCAATTGGCCGTCCCAAGGACGGAAGGACAGGGGGACACCTTTGAAGCCAGCCAGGGCGAACTCACTACCGAGCATGAATCCCTTTATTTTATCAAAATCTGTGGATTTTGCCCGGGATGCCGACTCGCCGATGGCGCGAACGGCCAACCAGGCGGCATAATCCTTCTCCGTCATCCAGCGTTTGGCTTGGTCGCGGAAGCGGTTTTGCAATTGCAGCGCGCCCCATTGCTCATGGGTGAAATGCCAGGCGGAAGGGATCAAGCCTTGCGTGCCTGCGACAGGACGGGGTTGCCAAGTGCGGTAAGCGAATAAATCACCGAAAATTCCTGCTTCATCGGCGACTACCAACATGTCGTAATCCACTCCTTGGGTGAACACGGGTACGGCCGATTCCGGCGTGCGGCGTTCTTCAAAATGGTGCTGCCAAGGTTTTTCAGCGACGATTTTCACGCCGAAGCGTTGGGCGGAACGCTTGACGGCTGCGGCATATTGCTGGTCGGCTTCCTCGGGGCCTGTGACCAGAAAGATTTTCTGCCAGCGTTTTTTGTTCAGATATTGCATCAGCGCATCCGTGCGCATCGCCCGGCTAGGCAACAAATGCAGAAGGTTGGCAGAGCAATTTTCGCCGCGCAGTGAGTCGTCACTGCTCCCAACGTCATAAATCAAGACATTTGACGCCTCGGGCAACTTCGCCAGGGATGCCACGGCTTCCGAAGGCAGGTTGACGAGGATGTGCCGGTAGCCCTCCGCCACCCGTTGTTTGAATGCGGCTGTCGCGTCGGCATCCGCAGCCAATTGGTTTGTTTTAAGTTGAAAGCTCTGTCCGGTGAATCGCCCAGTGGTGTTATTGTCGGCGATGCCTAGCCGGGCGCCTTGCATGCCCACATCGGCAGGTTGGGTGAGGAAAAAGGGCAAAGTGGGCGGATTGGCCTTATCTTGAGCCAGATACGCCACTGACAGGTTTGCGGTTAATGCTGGCGATGGTTTGGATGGTTCCTTTTCTGGCAGCGCCGTTTTTTTCGGGGCAGCCTCGGCGCTAACCACAAGTGTGAGGCACAGTAGGCCGATCAAGGGAGTCTTGCAGGCAAATTTCATGGTGTGTTGACGTTTGGACTAAAGGATGCACAAAGTGGCCCATAAAACCCAAGGGTGTTCTGATTTTAGCCGTCTTGGCTTGGCGGATTTTTGGGTGGATTGAATAGGCGAAGGCGCATTGATTTCCAGACTGTCGCTGCCAGATTGGCCGCCCGATCAATCCACTGCCCTCCCGCAGCATGGTTTTCCGAGGCAAATTCGGTTGGCGGCAATGTTTCTTCATTGGCGGCCTGTCCTTGTGAACCGGCTTGCCCATGTGTTTCCCCGGCATCACGTTGGCCGCGTTGTGACAAAAATCCGCGTAGCAACAGGGCTAAGGGTTCCCGTTTTAGCCGCAGGGAATTTTCCACGGCATCAAGGGCTAGTGCCTCTTCCCCAGCCGCCAGCCGCCCCACAGCCTGACGAAGCCAGGCAGCCGCATCAGACTCAATGGCCAGCAGACTGGTGAGGCTGGTGCGGCAGCGCGGGCAAACCGATGCATCCCTGATTCTAGCCTGGCAAGTAGGGCAGCGTTCCATCAGGCATCCAGGTAATAGAGAATGTCCGCCAACCGGTTCGTTGCGGCCTCGACGGCATCGAAATCCTTCCCGGCCAACCCATCCTTGATTTGTTCGATGAAGTCTATCATATCCTCGCGATCCTCGTCCGAGGCCTTCTCCAACAGCGTTTGCGCTTTTTCAATCAAGGCGCGGGCCTTGACTTGGGCATGGTGTCCGTCCGCCTCGCTGTCGGCTTGCGTTTCCATCGGGTGTCCGGCAGCCTGCCCGAACAAGGCACTGACCCGCGCCTTGGCCTCGTCCATCTTCCCGTCTTGAAAACGGCCGATGGCGTTGTTGATGGTGATGGATTTTTCCAGCCCGGTTTCCTTCTCCCGTGCCGAGACGTGCAGGATGCCGTTTAGATCCAGCTCCAGCTTGATGGTAATCACATTGCCGGCGGGTACGTTGCGCAGCCCTTTGACTAGGAATTCGCCAATTTCGATGTTGTTCAGTGCATCCTCGTCCTCGCCTTGGAAAACTTTCACCTCCACCGCTTCCTGCCCATCGACGGCGGTATAAAACGCCTCGGTTTTACTGACCGGCAGCGGGCTGTTCTTGCGGATGATGGGGACGTATTTGAACGGGTAAAAATCCCCATCGCCGATATCGCCTATGGCATTGGTGCCATAGGTGTAAGGGGTTACATCCACCAGCACGGCGGACACCGACTCACCGGCAATCATGCCGGCTTGGATGCCCGCTCCCATGGCGACGCAGAGGTCGGGGTCGATGTTGCGTAGCGGTTCGATGCCAAATTTCTCGAACAGGCGCTCGCCGACCACGGGTGTGCGGGTGCTGCCGCCAACCAGCAAAATCTCGTCGATATCCGATGCGGTCAGATTGGCCCCGCTCAGGGCGATATGCACCGCTTCCAAGGTTTCATCGACATACTCGGCGATCATGGCTTCGTATTCGTAACGGGACAGTTCCATGGACAAGTGAACTGGCGTGCCCTCCTTCTCGATCAGATATTCCTCGTCGATGCGCGCGAAGGGCTGGTCGGACAGTGTTCGCTTGGCGCTTTCCGCCGCCCGGTTGACACGGGCCATGACTTGGCGCGATTCGCCAATATCGATGCCATGTTGCTCGTGGATGTGGCTGACGATGTGTTGCACGATCTTGGCGTCGAAATCGTCTCCGCCCAGCTTGTTGTTGCCATGGCTGGACAAGACCTCGACCACGCCGTCCTCGATGCTGACCACCGACACGTCGAAGGTGCCGCCGCCCAAGTCATACACTAGGATGCGTTTGCGCCCTTCATGCCGGGCCTCGTAAGCCAAGGCGGCTGCGGTGGGTTCGTTGATGATCCGCACCACCTCCAACCCGGCGATCTCGCCCGCCTCGCGGGTGGCTTGGCGCTGTGCATCGGAAAAATAGGCCGGCACGGTGATGACGGCTTTGTGGACGGGCTTGTTGGCGTAGCCTTCTGCGACGGCCTTTAACTGTTTCAGGATGACGGCGGAAATTTCCTGCGGGCTGAAGTGCTTTCCCGCCATCACCACATGGCTGTCCTCCCCCATGTGGCGCTTGATGGATTTGATGGTGCGCTCGGGATAGAGGACGTATTGGTTGCGGGCCGGTTCGCCGACCAGTATCTCCCCGTTTTCGCCGATGCCGACGAAGGAGGGCAGCATTTTCCTGCCTTCCCCGTCCGCAATCACAGTAACCGTGCCGTTTTCCACAATGGCCACTTCCGAGTTGGTCGTGCCCAGGTCGATGCCGATGATGATTTCACTCATAATTTGTTTGCCTTGACTTCAGCGAGTCGTAAAGTTTCTTCTCCCCACAGGAAACCCTTGCGTAGTTCCGCCGTGACCACGCCATTGTCCAAGTCGGGCTGGTGATCCAGTTCAACGACAGACATGGTATGGGGATCGACGGTTTGGCCTAGGGCTTCCAATGGGCGGACTTGGTGACGGGCGAGGGTTTCTTCCAAGCGGCGCAGGGTCATCGCTTGGCCTTCCCGAATGCTTTGAATGAACGTCCGATCCTGCCGGAACGACTTGATGCGGAACCAGCCTTTGACTGGCCGGTATTTGCTTAGCGCCACCTGTCCCGCCGCGAGGCGGTCGTATAAATCGAGCAGTTCGACCAGCACCGGGCGCAACGCCGCCCGGCGCGATGATGCCAGGGTTTGACGGGATTGTTCCAACTCCTTATCCAACTGCCCATGGGTTTGCCGCAGAAGCTCTTGGCCTTCCTTTAACTGATCCAGGGCGTTGCCAAACTGGCGCGATTCGAGCCTGACCTCGGTGCGCAGGGCGGTAAGCTCCGCGAATAGGGAAAATAAATCGGTCTCCCCGGCTGGTTCCAAAGGCTCGTCGTCGAGTTGCCCCAGATAGTTGCCGAAGGACTCAAGCAGTGCGATTTTGCGGGTTTCTTCCATTATGACGGTGTTTGTGTTTTCAATAGATCGTCAAGGGCAGCCTCGACCAATGCACCGGTCAACAGATCGGCATCAGGCCGCTGGATCGCGCCAGGCGCCAAGGCTTGCCGCAGCAGACGGTCAAAGTCCGGTGTCCCGTGGTGGAAAAGCCGGTGGCTGCGGCGTTGCTTTTCGGTTTGAATCTGCTCGAAGGCCACGCGGATGCGTTGGAAAGCCTCGACATTATGCTCAGGCGGGTATTCTTTGACCTTTTTCAGGTAGGCTTTCTTGATGGCTTCGTCGCCGGCATCCTCGGCCACTTCCAAAATTTCAAAAGGGGTTTGCATGGTTGTTTCCTAGCGGGATTTAGGCGGTTTCTTAGCCGGGCCTCCGGGGGAAAGTGCGCCAAGCACTTTCTCCAAGCCGATGCCCAACTCTCCCAGCATCATCACCGCAGCCATCTCCAACAGTTCTTGCTGGGACATGTTTTTCAGCGGCAGGCCTGGCAATGCCTTGGAAATCATGGCGATTAATTCGGCGCGGGGCATATTCTCCACCTCATCCATGCGTTTCATCATGGCTGGGGCCATGCGGGGGTCAAAGTCTTCAAAACCGGGGGGCAAATAGTAGTCATTCTCCAAGTCCCGATCACCGTCCAGTTCGCGGAAGAAATTTTCGATCAACATGGCGGTGCGATGGTCTTTGTTACGATGGGCGCGATCCACGGCATACTCCAAGCTGTTCTCCTCCTTTGGAGTCGCCCGCTTTGCCACACCCTTGCATCTTGCAAAAACATGGAAATAGGTTGCGGCGGGCCACGAGGGAAAATGCCGGGACGCGGCCGTGGCACACTCGTTTAACAGTTCGAACTGGGCGCTGCGGGCGAACGCCTGGCCTAGGTTGAAATAATCATCCTCGGTAAGCCCCAATTGCTTGAAGCTTCTTTTCAGGATGGTTTTCAAGGGCTTCAGGGCATCGGGCAGGTGCTTCTTTTCTTCGGCGTTATAGCGGTCGATGAGTTTCACCAATCCCAACAATTCCGTCCGATTGGCAGTGTGATTCTTGTCTAAGGCTGGAGACAGGCTTGTCACCTTACTGGGCGAATAGTCCAGGCTCAATGCCTCGATATTGAAAAGGAATTGGGCGCACAGGTCGCCACCCGCGAGTCGCCAGCCTTCCGCCAGTAATTTGGTGGCATGTTCCTGGCCCTGTTGCAGCAGAGCCAAAAACCCTTCGAGCATGCACAGGGAGGCGTTACGCCGGTGGGGGTCCAAGGAACGGGCCTGCCCCAGTTCCTGTTGCACGAGACTAAACTTTCCAGCCCGGAATTGTTTGCGGGCATGGCCGATATGGGCGCCGATCAGCAATTGGCGGGCCGGGCTGTTGATGGGATCGATTTCCAGCAAAGTCTTCGCCAAACCGGCGGCTTTCTTGAACGCCTTGCGTCGGCTGGCCGCATTCATCGCCAAGGTCAGCAATTCCACATCCTTGGGGAAATGTTTCAGGCCATTTTCGAGCCACTCCTGGGCTTCCTTGGGGGCTTCCATCTTCTCGTTAAGCCGAACCAGGGTCACATAACTTGCCTGGTCACCCGGGTCTAGCTTTAAACTATCGCCCAAAGCAGCAATGGCGATGTTTGGAGCATCATGATCAGCCAGTTTGGCGATACGGCGGAAAATCAATGCCTCGTCCAAGCGGTCACGTTCTTGTTCTGGACGTTTGGCCAGTTCTTCAGCGGCCACGCGCCAATAGTATGCCGCTTGGGGATAATCGCCTTGGGTTTCCTCATGCAGAGCCAATAGGCGTTGGCGCTCGAATGCCGACAGTTTGCCGAATGCCTTCTGGAACGCGTCCATGCCTTCCGGGAAGTCCACCAGTAGGCAGGCACAGAAACGGCGGCAGGCGGTTTCACCCAAAAGTCCCCGGTTGCCGAGGAGGGTGTTGAAGACCGTGCGATGGTCTGGGTTCTTGGCGATTTTTTTCGCATCCCGCAACAAATTGAGTTGGGCTTTGGCGTAGCCGTTGATTTTATGAATAAACGCCTGTTGCTTGGGAGGAAGATCAAGGCTGGCGGAAAAAACCGGCCCGTCGGGCTTGCCTTGTTGTCGCAGTAACCGGGCAAAGCCCAGGCAGACCGAATCCGCCTCGACCCGTTCCAGCAGAATCAAGCCGGCTGCGCGGTCTTGCCCCATCAGCAACAAAGCCTTCAGCAGTGTGCGCACATTCCGATAGGGCGAACGGGACGGGATATGTTTTAAAGCTTCCTCGGACTCCCCGTCACGACCGGCGCAATAAGCACTGATAGCCTGTTTGATGAGGGGGTGGTGCTTGGCGATGGGATGTTCTTTGGGAAACGCGGCAACGAGTTTTTCATTTTGCAGGGCCAAGATAGCCATGGCTTCGGCTAGCCGCCGGCCAAGCGGGCCTTGCTCGAAAGCCGGTCCCTGACTTGCCAGCAACCCGGCCAATTTGGGAAACTGCCCGGCTTGCGCCAGCCAACCCAGATAAACATCGGAAGGCACGGATTGCGGGCTAAGTTTGGCGTAGTTCTCCCATAGAATGACTGCTTCCTGCCACATGCCCTTGCCCGCGACTTGTCCGGCCCGCTGCCGATAAGCCTCGGCCAGCCCATGCTCCCACTGTGTCCGCTGCTCTTGTTTCAGCAGGTCCTTGAAAAACGAGATCGCCTCTTTGTAGTGGCATTGTTCCAAGGCTTTGTTCGCACTGGCTTCCAGTTCGTCGATGCTTTTTCGGAGTGGGAATTTAAATTTCATGGCGGGGAAGGGGGTATGGCGGCTGCTTGCCCAAATTCGGTTAAAACAGCCGCATATTAAATACTAAAACTGCGAGGATGGCTAATGGTTTTTATCCCTTGAGCAAGTAGCCCGGATGGAGCCGCCCTGCGGCGCAATCCGGGGGGATGCCACGGAAAACCCGGATTGCGCCGCAG
>CAIODU010000233.1 GCA_903857165.1 uncultured Methylococcaceae bacterium
GTCCGCCGCGCCATCTGGGCTGGCAAGTATTTCGTCAACTCCAAAACCGGCAGCGACCGGTTGGAATTATCTTGCCGTGACTGGGATGCCTTGCTGGATCAACTCGCGGCGGTGGCTTAAAAAGGCCAAAGTCGAGTTGAATTCACCCCGTCGCCATTCACCACCAGATTCACCGACTGGTTGCGTTCCAAGTATTTGCGAATCCCGTCCCGCGCCGCCAGCCAATCGGTGGCTTTCGCGCCCAAACCCGTCGCCTCGCAAGCCTGCAAGAGTTTGTCCCACACATCGGCGGTAGCCTCATTTTCAAGATAGCAAAGCAGAGGATTCTTGCCTAGAAGCGGGTGCTTGCTGGTGAAGGCTTTCGGCAAGCTACAAGCCTCGCGGATGACGAAGATTACCTGGTCCGCGCCTATGTCGCCAAGCGCCTGCCGCCAGGCCGTTTGTTCCGCATGATCTGCGACCCCGACGCCCATGTGCGCAAGCATGTGGCCCAGCGCCTGCCAGTTCCAAGCCTGGGGCTGATGGCCCACGACGCCGATTTGGAAGTGCGGCGGATCGTCGCCGAGCGCATGGAGCCAGATTCGCTGGTGGTGATGCTGGACGACGGGGAATGGCTGATCCGCTACATCGCGGCGGAACGCGCCCCGGTCCCGGCGGTGCGGAAACTGGCCGACGACCCTAGCGCCGATGTGCGGGAGATGGTCAGGGGGCGGTTGGCGGTGGGATTGTAGGGGCGGGTTCCGCACCCGCCCCCCACATTTAAGATGTTTGAGATTACTCATCACCCCAAATGGAGCGTAACGCCCCAGACCACTTTTCGATTTCTTGCTGCAAGCGCCTGCGTTCGGCATCATCCAGATCGCCTATCAATTCCCTGCGGTGAAGTTCTTGCCGAAAGTAAGCGCGTAGATGGCGGGTGGCCAGCCACCCCGGCGAATCCTTGAAACCAAAGCGGTGATGCCAATCCCTGCTGGCCGTATTGGCTAAATCGTAACGGCTGTTCAACACCGGGATTCGCGCTTCGTGCAAAATGTTTACTGCGTGAGTGACCATTGCCGTGGCAATGCCCTTGCGTTGCCAGTCAGGTAAGACATAAAGCAAGTCTAAAAAGGGTACGTCATCCTTATCACGAAACAGCGCCGCCCCCACGACGGCATTATCCACTACTGCTACACGGGAAATGGCGAGTGGCCGGCCCCGCTTGCCATCCAACAGTGCATTGGTCCATTGGCCCGCATGTTTTTCGACATCCGCAAGCGTCCAGTTGAAGAATTCAACCGAATCTTTGAATGCGGCTATGAATGTCCGCACCAAATCCTCACGGGGAACGTCATCTGCACTGACCAGCTTACAGGGACTGGTGCTTGCCCGTGGCGTGACGGGCAGAGTCGCGGCAATGGAATGCATCGAAGGCGTGGCATGGATCACGCCGTCATAGCATTCGTATTTCCAACCGGGGAGTTTGGGGTAGCGATCATAGTCATCCATTGTTTGTATGATTTTGCCGGAAGTTTGAAAAAAAAATTCACAATAGGTGATAATAGTGATAGTGTAAAGATATACTGTTATTATCACCGTTGGGCAACCTGATGACTACTGTAAAAAATAGTGCGTTCTCTATTCAACAGCCTCGGATTGGGGACAGGTCGAATCGTGAACGAGCTTTAGAAATTGAACTGGTAAGCACTAAACTGGCAATCGCTGCAATGAGGGAGCAGCAAACTGTGAACAAGGGGCACACGAACGCCAATCTCAGGCTCTTGGATGGGGTGGTTGCTCAATGGGTTGACGAAGAACCTAATCGCTTGGAGTTGTTTTTCGACACCCCAGCCCTTCGCGACGAAGCCATTGCCGTGCTGCAAAACCTGCCTCAGTTTCACCACGAACTTCGACAGCGTTCCATAGGCTCGGCCATTGGCTTCTTTGAAGACAAGCCCGAGATTTATAATCATGACAGCCTAGCCTTTCATATCCTGCAAAATGCCCGGATGCGCCATGAGTTCATGCGCGAGGTTGGGGCATTGACCAGCCAAGATGTCGCCGAATTGAGCCAGTCGCAAGCCAAGAATCGGGCGGCCCATGCCCATCGCGCAAAGACGGAAAACAAGCTTTTTGCCGTGGAATATCAAGGCGACCAACGCTACCCCGCATTCCAGTTCGATGCCCAAACCGGAAAACCCAAACCCATCATAAAACAGATGTTGGAACTATTGAATAGCCAATGGTCGGGTTGGCAGTTGGCCTTGTGGTTCGTCACGCCCAACGGCTACTTGGACGATGAAACCCCGATGGATAGGCTAGATGCCGCGCCCGATGCGGTGATGGAAGCCTTGCGCAAGGAGGCGGGCGAGGTTGAGTTTTAAGGTTCCCGCGCCGCCATTGGCGGAAACCCTGGACCCTGCACTGACTCTGTGGGAATCGGGTGTTCCCATTCACCGCGCACACGGAAGGCAGTTCGATCCATTAAGCTTCAACCGCAAGCAAGGTTTGGATTTTAGGTTCAGTTCGCTGAATGTGGACGGCCTTCCGATTGGTGTGCTGTATGGCGCGGATAGCCTGATGGGGGCTATTTCAGAAACGCTATTCCACACCGTTCCGGCAGACGGCGACCGCATCAAACCGCGAGCCATACTGATGGCAAGCATTGAAAAATATGCCTTGTCCGTATTACAACCTACCCGACAGTTGAAACTGATCGACCTGACCGGGCATGGACTAGGCCGCTTGGGCATGCCCGTCACCCATGGCGAATTGATCCTGTCCAATGCCACTGAATATAGCCAGACCCGTGCCTGGGCCAAGGCGTTTTACCGCCACCCCGTCCAAGCCGACGGTTTCCTGTGGGTTTCCCGCCAATACAATCTTGCCCGTGCGCTAATGCTATTTGAGGATAGGCTTGGCGCGGGAACTTTGGTATTGACGGGGGAAACGGCCCTTGCAGGACGTAGCCCACTCATCGAACAAATCGAGGATGCTGCTAGGGAGGCTAAGATTGTCATCATTATCTAAGCCATAGGTTTTTATCGTTTCCATGCTCCGGCGCTCATCGTTATACACAAGTGTTGGAGGCCCGTCATTCCGGCTTAGGATGCCGGAATCCAGCGTCCAAGGATAGCAAAACCAAGGGGCGCGACAAGTGTCCGTCATGCCGGGATGACGGCTTATCCCGGCTTGACTGGACCTGTGTATAGCGATGAGCCGACACCGTGGGAACGATATGAAATGGTAGAATAAACACCCACCACCCATGATTGAAACAAGCACAGGGCATGAGCGACATCTTCATCTGCTATTCGAGAACCGACGGCGCGATAGCCAAGCAGCTTACCGAAAGCTTGCAGGCGGAGGGTTGGACGGTCTATTTGGATGTGCAAACCCAAGTTGGGCGGCGCTGGCACAAGGAAATCGAGCATCAGCTTCATGCCGCCAAGGCCGTGGTGGCGTTGTGGTCGGCCCGGTCCAGAGACAGCGATTTTGTATTGGAGGAAGCCGACTACGGCAGGCGTCACACTATTTTATTCCCCGCCTTTATTGAATCGGTGGAGTTTCCCTATGGCTTTAGCCGCATCCAAACGGCGGACATGATTGGATGGACAGGCGAGCCGGACCATCCCGGCTTGGTGCAATTGTTGGCTGCGCTCAGGGAGTATTTGGGCGTTGGGCGGCAACCCCTTGCCGCCAACGGCGCGATTGATGAAAGTCGGCATAGTGATGCCGACCTACGGTCTGTAGGGCGGCAACCCCTTGCCGCCAGCGGTGCGATTGATGAAAGTCGGCATAGGGATGCCGACCTACGGTCTGTAGGGCGGCAACCCCTTGCCGACGATGGTGCGATTGATGAAAGTCGGCATGTGGATGCCGACCTACGGTCATCAGTTGGAATCCCGACGATCATCCAAACACCCCCGGCAACCGCATTCATCCCCGGCCAAACCTTCCGCGACACCTTGAAAATAGGCGGCAATGGGCCGTTGATGGTGGTGATTCCTCCGGGCAAGTTTATGATGGGTTCGCCGCCCGATGAGCCGGAACGAAGAGATGATGAAGGCCCACAGCATGAGGTGATTATCAAAACACCCTTTGCGTTGGGGGTGTGCGCGGTGACGTTTGCCGACTACGATCTATTTTGCCAAAGTACTCAGCGGAAATTGCCGAGTGACGAAGGTTGGGGCCGTGACAACCGCCCGGTTATTGGCGTTTCGTTGCATGACGCACAAGCGTATTGTACTTGGTTGAGTCAGCAGACCGGATGCGGCTACCGCTTGCCGAGTGAAGCCGAATGGGAATATGCCTGTCGGGCCGGGACGCAAACCCCGTTCAGCTTCGGCTGCAACATCACCCCGGAACAGGTCAACTACGATGATGACAACTATCCCTATGCCGGGGGCAAGCAAGGCCAGTATCGGAAGCAAACGGTTCCGGCCAGGTCATTGCCGCCGAATGCCTGGGGATTGTATGAAATGCATGGCAATGTCTGGGAATGGGTGCAGGATGCAAGGCATGGCAATTACAACTTAGCTCCCACGGATGGCAGCGTCTGGGAGTCTGCCGAAACTGGCGCGGCCCGTGTGCTGCGCGGCGGGTCTTGGGGCAACGGCGCGAGGAACTGCCGTTCCGCGTACCGTTACGACTTCCCGCCCGACGACCAGGTCAGCAACGTTGGCTTTCGTTGCGCCCGAGTTCAGGCGTGAGCGGCCTGCGGCCAAGCCTCCGCCCGGACAAGCCAAGCGGAGCGCCGGCGGTCAGGGCGGAGGCAAAGCCGCATGCCGGGTTTTTATCGTTTCCACGCTCCGCCGCACTGCCATTAAGTTAGGGCAATCCGTATTGCGTAGGGCCGGATTTATCCGGCTTAAACTATTGATTTATAAGCATAGCGGCGGGTTGAAACCCGCCCTACGTTGCCTAACTTAATGGCAGTGACGCTCGGGCGCCCGTCGTTATAGACCAAGTCCCGCCGGGATGAAAACCACCGTCATTTCGGCATGGATGCCGAAATCCAGCGTCCAAGGATGGCAATCTACGGGTTTTTAAGCCGCTTAAATTCAGACACTCGTACAAATGGCAGATTACCGTCCATGGCACTGGATTCCAGCGTCCCTTGGAATGACGAGATTTTTCTACGCCACCGCCTTCTCGCCAATACCCCCCGTCCACCCCGCCGCAGCAAGCAGTTCATCAACACCAATATCGAGGATTTCCAAACCCATCTTTCCGCAGTATTTCTTCTCCTTGTTCGTCGGGGCTTTGTTCAGCACCCACCCCTTCGGTTCCGCCGCGCCGTAGATAATATCCGACATCACCATGCGCTCGGAATCCCGGTTGAGCGGCAGGCCGATCAACAGGTATTGTTTGTCCTTGCGGTATTCCTTGAGGAAGGCGGGGATCGCGAAGCCGCCCATCAGTTCGCTGATGTAATCGACATAGTCGGCATCGGAGGCGATGAATTTGGGCGATGGCAGCGGGCTACCCATGGGCTTGAACAATATGGGCAGGCTGGGGTCCGCTTCCTCTTGGCTGATTTCCCGGTATTCGCCATCCCCGTATTGATGGATGGAAAAGCGGTAATCCGTCCCGGCGATGCGGGCCAGCCCGCGAATCAGCGTATGCGGCCGGCCGGCGTAGGTTTCCTGCAACTGGGTGTCGCGGTTGATGTCGATCACATAGCGGGGTTGCCAACTCGCCAGCCAGTCGTGCAGCGCCGAGCGGGTCCAGCGAGTCTGGCCGTAGGTTTTCTCCAAAAAGCGCTCGACGAAGCTGCGCCCGCGCTTGAGTTCCAGGTTCATCGCGGCGCGGGGGAATTCGTACATCAGCTTCGGTGACATCGGCCTGCCGTCGTTCATGGCGATGATCAGGCTGTCGCTGTCGGCGGGCATCGGTGTGCCCGTGCCCACCTCGGTGACATCCGCCAACACGCCGGGGCCAAGATAGGGGACGATGCGGTTTTCATGCAAACAGGTCAGTATGTCGTCGATTTTAGTCATTAAGGTTTCTCTTATCAGCATTTGCCAATCGTTTGATCCGCACCACATCCCTTGCCAAGATGCGTTTTGACCGTTTCTTGGCGTTGATGAATGCTACGATGACGGCGTTCAGGATCAGCCCCAAGGCAGCCAGTAGGACGGTGATTTCCGGCCCGTTAATATGTGAACTTAACATGGGTTATTCCTCCGATCCAAAGCAGCGTGGGTAATCGACACAAACGTCGCAAGAAGGCGCGCGGCAGACATAAATGCCTTCCGCCTCGCACAATTGTTTATACAGAAATTTCTTCCATTTCATATCGTGGGTGTTGGCCGCCGCGATCTGCGGGAAGTTATAGGCAATCAAGCCGCTCAAATCCTGCCGCGACCACAGCCCCAGGTCTTGCCATAAATGATCTTCGCCCAGGCAACCAGCCACGAGGATACTGGTGATCCAAGCCGTTTCCGCCCGCTCCGGGTAGGCGGCGCGGGCAAGCAAGTAACGGACTAGGTCATCCCGTTCCAGCATGCGGCTAAAATCGGCTTTCCTCCCCGAGGCGGCAATGGCCGGCATTGCCATGGATGGGAAAAACTCATTGAGAAGGCCATGGAAATCCACCACCTCCAACCCCAAGCCATCGGGCAATGCCCCCAAGCCGACATTCCAACTCGCCAGCATCCGGCACAGCCATTCCGAATTCGGTGAAAGCTTGGCCAGATGGCGTTTGAAGTGGCGGTAATGCCTCTCCCGTCCGGGTTCGGCAACCTTAGGGATGGCGTTCATGGCGGTTTAATATTCGACCAGGATGTCTTCGTCGCGGACGATGAACTGGCAGGCCAGACGCCAAGTGGCGGGCATGTCGGTGACGGCGATTTCGTCGATCTCCTTCTGGGTGATCTTGCCCAATTCCTTCAGGACACTGATTTCCTTGGCGGTCAGGTGGCCACTCATGCGGGGCTTGCTGTCCACGCTGCTGACTTTGACCAAGCAGGTGCCGCATTCCCCGTCCTTGCATTCAAATTGAATCGGAACCTTGTTTTCCAAGGCCAGCTTGAGCAAGGTCTGGGTGTGGCTGCCAGCCACCGCGTAGACGGTTTTGTCTTTGTATTCGGGACTGCTGAAGGTGACTAATGCCATGATGGTATTCCTCTAATTTACTTTTGCTCCCCTCTCCCGTCCTTCGACTTCGCGCTGGGAATGTGAGAGGGTCTGGGGGCAATATTGTTGAATTAAGCCCAAACAACATCATTCGTAGGTCGGCAACCCTTTGCCGACAATGGACTTCTTCCCTTGTCGGCAAAGGGTTGCCGACCTACTCCTTAATTCAACGACATTGTGGTTAGGGCTTAGGCCGGGCGCACCGAAACCTCGCCGCCCAGCACTTGGGCCTGGCAGGCCAGGCGGTTGTGCTTGCCGGCGAAGTTGTCGCGCAAGATCTTGTCTTCCAGCACCGACGGCTCGCTGAGGTTGTTCCAGCCCGCCGTGACTTTCATCATGCAGGTGCCGCAGTCGCCTTCGGGGCAGCCATAGGTGATGCCGGAACCGACCTTCTCGGAAATCTCGATGACGCGGGTGCCGGCCGGCACGGTGACGGTGACGTTGATGTCTTCAAATGTGACAGTGGCCTTGGCCATGTTATTTCTCCAGGGTTTAGTAAGTCATTTTCAATAAATCGGACATGTCGATGACACGGGCAGGCCGTCGTCCGACCAGTTCTTCCGCCAGATCGTGGCCGAATTTGCGGCAGCCTTCGATTTCTTCGAGGGTGGGGATGAGCTTCACCCGCAACCCCTGCACCGGGACGCGCAGCTTCAAGCCGCGCAGGCGGTCCTCGATCATCCGCACCGCCTCGCCGCTCCAGCCGTAGGAGCCGAAGGCCGCGCCGATCTTGCCTTTGATGTCGATCACGGTGAGCGAGGACAGCAAGTCCCAGATCGGTTTCACCGCGTCGCCGTTGATCGTGGGCGATCCCAACACAAAGCCGTCGGCCTCTTCCAACAGGTCGGCGAAGGTTTCGGTCTCCCCGCCTTCCAAGTCGTAGAGGGAGGCGCGCACGCCTTCCACCTTCTGCTCGGCGGCGTAGATCGCCTCGGCCATGCGGGCGGTGTTGCCGTAGGAACTGATGTAGAAAATCAGCAAGGTTTTTTCATTCGGCGAGACTTCGCTTTTCAGGCGCGGGGTGGCCAGTTCCCGGTAGCGCTGCACGTAGGCGCGGGGGCGGTCGCGCAGGATCGGCCCATGGGCGGGGGCGATGCACTGCAATTCCAACGGTTCGATCAACTCCAACGCCTGCACCACATAATCCTTGAAGGGCCGCATGATGTGGGCATAGTAATATTCAAAGGAAAAGCGGAAATCCCCCGCCTTGTCGTTGAACAACCGGGCATCGCAGAAATGGCAGCCAAACACATCGCCGGAAAACAGCAGTTTTTCTTCCTTCAAATAAGTGCATTGGGTGTCCGGCCAGTGCAAATAAGGCGTATGCAAAAACTCCAAGGTGCGGTCGCCCAAGTCGATGGTATAGCCGGTGTTGACGGTGGTGAATTCCATGCTTTCCCGTTTCAGCAAGGCTTTCAACATCATCTGCGCCTTGAACGAGATGTACAGCCGGGCATTCGGGCAGCGTTCCATCAATTCCGGCAAAGCCCCGGTATGGTCGGGTTCCAGATGGTTGAGGACAATCGCCTTGATTTCATCGTAACGCGCCACTTTTTCCAGGCGGGCGAAGAAGTCGTCTGCGAATTGCTCCTTGACCGTGTCCACCACCGCCACGCCCGCGCTGCCGCGCACCACATAGGCGTTGTAGCTGGTGCCGTTGGCGGATTTCAAAATAATGTCGAAGCTGCGCAGCGTCGGGTCCAACGCGCCGACCCAATGCACCCGGGGTGAAATCGGCACGGGTTCCTTGGCGGCGACGGCGGCTTCGACGATGCCCGCTTTCATGGGCGCAATTCACCTTTAGGGTCGGCTTCAGCCGACCTCGGCGGGCTGAAGCCCTCCCTACCACAGGTTTCCAACTCTTTCTGTGTGGCCCCTTTCGCGTCCAAGCCGATCCAAGCGTTTATCCGCGCAGGGTCGAAACCCGCCGCGTAGCGTTCTCCCACTTGCAGCAGCGGGCGGCGGATCAACATCGGGTCGGCCGCCAGCAAACGCAAGGCTTGGCCCTCAGTAAGGCATTCCGGGAATATCAAACCCAGCTTCATCGCCTTGGCGCTGGGGTTGAACCACTCGGTGATTGGCGATTCCCCAAAGAATCGTTTGAGCTTTTCGGCATCCCAAGGCTCGGCCACCAAGTTGATCTCGATGACTTCATGCCCTGCGTCCCGCAACAGTTTCATCTGCCGGGCGTTGTTGATGCAGCCGGGCTTTGCATAAAATTCAATAATAGCCATTAATGTGCCCTCAGTTCCGCCATCGCCTGTTCCATCCGCTCCGGCGGGATGCCGGTCAGCGAACCCGGCGGGTTGATAGGTTCCCCCAGCGCGTCGAGGATCGCCCCTTCGATGGGGCAAATGGTGGCGCACTGGGGGTCGGCAAACGAACCCTCGCACTCGGTGCATTTCTTCGAGTCGATGAGGAAATGCGGCTTGGCCTCATAGATCGCCACGCTCGGACACAGCGGCAGACAGGCCCAGCAATTGACGCAGGATTCGATGATTTTCAAAGCCATGGGTGCTTAATTCTCCCGCTTGGTCATCCAAAAGGAATGTTTAAGAGAGGTAAAGCACTCACCGTGCCAGTTATAAGATTATGACTTGTAAGAGATATTTTGCTTGGGGACTGTAGCAAGGCCAACAAAGGCCGGATGGGGGATTGTCGGGAAGGTGACAATTGACTTGCTCTTTACCTAAGGTAGATGTGACTGTGATGTTAAAATGAGAATTGCGGCATGGGCTGGCCCTTGGTTGATTGGTTAGCGTCAACGGCGCATCATATTTAGATGCTGGAACAGGAAAATCGGCGGTCAATCATTATTTGACGGAGTACCCGAATGAGCGCGAATTTACACGATTACGACGGTGACATTATCGCTTGGGCCAACGAACAGGCGCGGCTGCTCCGCGAGGGTCTTTTTTCACAATTGGACATTGAACACATTGCCGAGGAAATCGAAGACGTGGGCAAGAGCGAAAAGCGCGAATTGAGAAACCGCATGGCGGTGTTGCTGGCCCATCTGTTGAAATGGCAGTGCCAGACCGGATACCAGGGCAACAGTTGGCGGCGGACGATCAAGGAACAGCGCAGGGGTGTCCTTGCTTGCTTGAAGGAAACACCCAGCCTAAAACCCGATCTTGGCAAGCCGGATTGGTGGGCATGGGTATGGTCAGATGCCGTCGGCCTTGCCGTCAAGGAGACCGGGCTGGATTGTTACCCCGAGTCCTGCCCGTGGACCTTCGAGCAAATCATGGACGCGGAATTTTGGCCCTAGTCGGGTAATCAAAGCACGGGCGTTCTGATGCTGGCACGGACGGGTATCCCCTCGTTGGTTTTATGGCTCATGGCTTCAAACGGCACTATCGGTAGACCTCGCGGCGATTGCCGATTTTGACAACGAGAATTTTCAAAGCGCCGTCATCAATATTGGCTATGATTCGGTAATCGCCGACGCGGTATTTCCATAGATTGCCCAAGCGCGAACCCTTGAGGGCATCACCGATGCTGCGCGGGTCGTCCAGTCCAGCCAAACGTTCCCGTATAAACGCCGTGATGCGTTTGGCTACGGGTTTGTCGAGTTTCGCCAAATCCTTCTTGGCTGCGTCGTCAAGCTCAATCCGCCAAGCCAAGATCGCGCTCCACTTCCTCTAGCGTGTGAGTCTTGCTCCGGCCGGCCCGGATGTCCTCTAGCCGTTTCTCGGCAAGGTAAACGTCCTCTAGGTCGTCCAGATGCTCAAGGACGGCCTCGGTGATGTAAAAGCTTTTGCTACGCCCTGTGAGTGCAGCCAATTGGTTCAGCCGGTTTGCCACGTCATCCGGCAATTGGACAGATACGGCGGTCATGATGGGTAAGCCTCCAAAAGAAAATGATGCGCGGCAAGTATCGCACACAAGCGTCAGTGAAAGAGATGTTTTACTGGCTAAGGTGATGGTCGTTGACCGCGTATTTCTGCATCCTTGATGCCTCTTGCCAATATTGGCGATGGCATCATTCACGGTGATCTCGCCATACGCGGCGCGTTCAAGATCGCTGACCACTACACGGGAGGGCATCAGACTTTCAAGCCGCTGTTGGGCGACGGCGTTCTTAACGTCAAATAGGTTCTGTCTGATTTCCCCATCGTTTGGCATGGGCTGGCCCTTGGTTGATTAGTTAGCGGGAATGGCGCATCATACCTAGACCATGGAACAGGAAAAAACGGCGGTCAATCATTTTGTCCAATGTTGGGTGTGTCCTAAGTATTACTTGACGCATAACACGCCATTTTTTTGGTGTTATGCTTCATTTTAATGCCTAACACAAAGTTAGGTGTTTCACTTTTAGAAATCATCATTTATGACTCCAATAGATAGAAGCGCATTTTCACGCGCATGGTTCTTCATGAATAAAGCAGATGAATGCACAGTTGAGCAAAATTTTGAATTTGAATCCTACATTGAAGCATCTATTGTGTTTGCACGTTCCGCAATTCTTAGAATGATGCGTAAGCATGGATATAAAAAAAATAAATTGTTCACAGAATGGCTTAATTCTATAATTGAAAATCCATCCATAAAGTTTACAAAAAAAAATCGTGATGATATTTTAAAGGAAAAACCACTAATCATAGGTCAGATTATTAGTTTTTCACAACCAACTCATGCAAGAAGTTTGTATTATTTTAATACAGATGACCAAGGAAATCCATTAAACCCTATACTAACTTTGATTGAGCATTTAGCTGAAATTAAAATAATATTAAAATATGCAGATGATAATTTCATTAATAGATGATATTTCACACGAAAAGAATAAATCATATATGAACTCAAGTTTTTTTATCACTAAATTCAATTGTTAAGCTATCAATAACCCCTGTGTTATTTATTATTTAAAATATCATTTTACCTTTACAGCGTTTTTAATTCCAATTGATTACGTTGTTTAAGTTTTGAAATCGTTGGCGGCAAAGGGTTGCCGCCCTACAGTCCTTGTTACGCAGTAGGTCGGCAATCCTTTGCCGACATTGGCGTAAATAAATAAATAAGTA
>CAIODU010000234.1 GCA_903857165.1 uncultured Methylococcaceae bacterium
CCAACAAGAATCTGATCCGAAGGCAAAAAATAGAGTCCACGAAAGGCACGAAAACCACGAACAAAAGCATGTCTTGTTCGTGCTTTTCGTGTTTTTCGTGGACGATTCTTTTGGTGGGTTCATTATTGGAAATCACCTTAGCAAAAGCGACTTAGCTTTATGTGGCAACTTGGGGTTATCGGTAATTGCCCATAGGGCTATATGGGTGTCGAGTAATAGCTTCATTGCAAGTCTGTATTGAAAAGGCTGGCAACTACATCGTTGTCGGAGTCAATGGAATCCGGCACATCAAATAGACCTTTGGCGATGCCAATACGCTTATTCAATGCCTCTAAGGACTCAGTTCCACCGGATAGTTCTGTGGAAAATCCCCTATTTTGGATCATGTTGACGAGTTTTTCTTTGATCCATACGACAGGTTCCTTGCCTTCTCGTCTGGCTATTTGAGCCAATTTACTTTCAGTTTGCGTGTCAAGTTCAATACTATACATAGGTGTCACCTGTTGGAATGATTGGCTGGAAATGGCCGTCGCAAAACTGCGGGATATCCTGCGGTCTCGGAAGTTGGAACTTCCATGGTTTAGGTTCTCAACCTAGAGGTTGGGAACCAGCGCAAAAGCCGATTGCCATGCGAATTCTTATTTAATGATAAGCTAACCAACGGAATCTACGACAGTTTTGATTTAGCTTAAGCGATACGTCCCATTCAGTGAGATACGCCGTTACTATGAATAGCTCAATAGCTTCCTTAAAAGCAATCTGATAATAGTGAGAAAGATTGCTATCACTGTCGGGAGTATGAAGTATAAGTTTCATATTTCTTGTTTCGTTTTAATTTTTCTGCATGTTGTGAAGCATGTGCATCCCAAAAATTCAGGGTCATGAATGAATCGAGTTTGGATTTATTAATAGCTGAAATATAAAAGGGGGCTGAATCCAGCCCCCTCTTTTTGCCCGTCAAGCTCTCGGTGCCATGTACAGCGTTTTCATGTTAACAAAGTAAAAAATTAACGGACATCCAATTAAGCCATCGTTTAAATGACGGTATTTGCATAATCACAAGATCAATCAAGTGACTATTAGATGTTGAAAACGCTGTATTCAATCATCGCCGCTGAAAATCCCCAATATTTGCAACAGGCTGATAAACAGGTTGAAGATCGAGACGTACAGGGTAACCGTGGCGAGGATGTAATTGGTTTCGCCGCCATGGATGATCTCGCTGGTTTGGAACAGGATCATGCCTGACATGAGCAGGATGAACATGGCAGAAACCGCGATCTGCAAGCCCGGCATGGGGAAAAACAAGGTCGCGAGACTGGCTAGGAAGGCGACCAGAATGCCCGCCATCAACATGCCGCCCATAAAGCTGAAATCCTTTCGGCTGGTCAGCGCATAGGCTGAAAGTCCGATGAAGATGACACCCGTACCGCCCAGCGCGGTCATCACCAGTTGCCCGCCGTTATTGAGGCTGTGGATGTAGAAATTCAAAATCGGCCCTAGCGTCATTCCCATGAAACCGGTCAGGGCGAAGACGAACACAATGCCCCAGACGCTGTTGCTGAACTTGCTGGTCAAAAACAGCAGGCCAAAATAACCGACCATCGTGACGATTACGCCCGGATAAGGCAGGTTCAAGGCCATGGACAGGCCGGCGGTGGCAGTGCTAAACAACAAGGTCATCGCCAGCAGGGCGTATGTGTTGCGCAGAACCTTGTTGGTTTCGAGGATGCCCGGTTGGGTTCGGGCTATGCTTTGGTAGCGACTCATAAATGAAGATCCTTAAATAGGGTTGAGGTAGAAGGTAGGACACCAAAATGGTACAGCAGTTTCCAACTTGTTGCCATCATCCTTATTTTTCGCATCCCGCAAACCGTCGCTTGAACGGTGTTGCCTTGAATATAAATAATTTCATAGTAGAATTAGGCAGCCCATCAACGGGTTTGAGCCGAATGGCCGGGAGTGCAAGATTGTCTTGCTACGGAACGTTTGGCATTTTTTTAATAGTCATTTAATGGGTGAATTATAATGAGAAAATATGTGGTGGAATTCATCGGGATGTTTTTCTTCGTCTTGGTGGTGGGTTGCACGGTCATCGGCCCTGGAGCCGGGCCGGGGGCGCTGTTGGCCCCGTTGGCCATTGGTTCGGTGTTGATGGTCATGATTTACGCGGGCGGCCATGTGTCCGGTGGACACTATAATCCGGCGGTGACTCTTGGCGTGACGCTGCGGGGTCGCTGTAGCTGGGCCGAAGCACCCCTGTACATGGCCTCGCAACTCTTTGGTGCAGCAGTGGCTTCCATGGTTGTCAAGTATCTTGAATCCAAGGCGAAAGCCCCCACACCCATGACGCTAGACCTTGGCCCGGCCATGGTGGCGGAGTTCCTGTTCACATTTGCCTTGGTTTGGGTGGTGTTAAACGCTGCAACCTCCAAGGACACTGCGGGCAATTCATTTTACGGGTTGGCCATCGGTTTTACCGTGATGGTCGGAGCCTTTTCGGTGGGCAACATATCCGGCGGGGCGTTCAACCCGGCGATTGCACTCGGTATTTCCCTGTTGAATCTGACAGATATCGCCAATCTTTGGGTTTACTGGATTCCCGAATTACTGGCCGGTGCGGCGGCAGCCTTTACTTTTAATTGGGTAAACCCAGACGACCGCTAAGTTTGGCTGTCAGCCCGTTCCCAAGTGCCCAGCTTGTGGGATCGGGGTTAAGACGGGAAGCCATGATCGTCAATGCTTGGGTTCCCAGCCAGACTTGGGGCTGGGAACCGATGGGTGGACTACTGCCGACACCCTTAAGTTTATCCAATCAGCTTCAATCCTGGCGGCAGCGCCTCGCCAAATATCCGCTTCTCGTCGGCTTCGTCCAGTTCCTTCACTTCCCTGACCATGCCTAGCCAAGACTCCGGTGCCTTGGCCGTGCGTAGCCGTTCCAAGACTTTCGCCCTCATTTCCGGGCCTATGTCCCGTTCCCGGTCGCCTGTCATGCGTGCCATTAAGGCGGCAGCAAAGCCGGCGGTGGCAGTATTTTTCCAGTCGAAATCCAGCAGGACTGATAGCCATTCCTCTGCGGTCTCGCGGGGGATCACGCCATGGAGGCCACCGTGGCAGGGGATGCGTGCGCCAACCCGGCCCAGCGCCCAGCCAATCTCTGCCGGCTCGCCGGATTTCCCCAAGCGGCCTAAAAGCCAACTGCCCAGCGCAGTCTTATCGGTTAATGGCAGTCGTTCCAGCACGGCCACCAGACGCAACATGTCTTCGTATCCGCGTTTCTTGGCCAAGGCCGGCAGATTGCCGCGTTTGGCTTTCGCCGGATTGATGTAATCGGCGAGTGCGGCAAATATCTTGCCTTGCGCTTCGGTGTTCAGACCGCCAGCGATGCGCCGCCACAGCGTCCACCATTCGGCCCAGTTTTGGCTCTCGCTTTGGTGTTGAATCCCTGCGTCGTAAATCCCCCAGATTTGTTCCACCCGCCAATCGTCCAATGGATAGCCGAAACCGGGACGCAGACAGTATCCGGTAAGGCTAAGCCAGACCCGCTCGTGGGCATCGGTCCGGCGGCGATGGGGCATGCCATCCAATAAGGCGGCAAACAATTCCCGCAACAGTGGCAATCCCCAATTTTCCCGACTGCCCAGCAACTTTTCCAACTCTGCCCGCGAACTTTTTATTTGTTTTGCATCAATGGTGCGGGTTTTTTTGCCAAACACCAAGCGGATAAGTTCCACCGCCTCTGCGGTCTTGGGTGGAAGGCCATTGTCACTGAGGATATGTGCGGCGGAGTGCTGCTGGCGCAGTTGGAATTCCACGTCCCAGCGCCGTTGCGGGTCGGTCGCATCGACACATTGGATGTTCAATGCACCCATTTCCGTCAGCGCTGCGGCCAGTCGCACGACAACCTCAGTCCGGCCTTGGCTGGTTTCCCGGTTGAAAGCCACGGCCAAGGGCGGCAGTGGCACGAAATGTCCCCCGTCGATTTCCACCAGATCGCCGGGCCTCCAGTGGTTGTCGGCCACGGAGGAAACCAAGTGGAAGCACACGGGAACACCCAAGGTCAGGGAGAAACTGCGCTCGGTCATGAATACCTCGTGGCCTTCCCCGCTGCCACGCGGCAGGAGGCAGACGCCTTGCCGAATTCCGTCGCTCTCCGCGTCTACCAACAGAAAGTAGGTGCGGGCCGAGCCGCCGCCGATTTTACGCACCGACAAGCCGCGTCTTGCCAGTCCGTAAGCGACCGCGCCATGGGCAACGGCTTGATCGGGGCGGTCGTTGCGCAAGTGTTTAAGTGCCAGTCCGTCACGCCAAGAACCCAACAATTCGAGCAACCGCTTGGCGACAATGGGGCTTAAGAACATGCCGCCATTCAGCAACACGGCATCGGGCAACGGCCTGTTTTCATCGCCTAAGGCTTCGGCCATCGCCGAGCGATGCTGGTTGAGGAATGCCGCGATATGTTTGCTGATGGCCGGGTCGGGTGCGTAAGGCAGTCCAAATTCCACCACCCCGCTGCGTTTTCGATCCGGTATTTCGGTCAATCCAGTCAACGGAAAGAAACCTTCCAGCACGACCTCGCAGACATCTTCCTTGCTGAACTCAGTGGAACGTGTCCCGCCGATCAGGTTGGCGCCTGCCCCCAACAAAGTGACCGAGGCAGCGGCTGGGGCATTGTCGCCGAGCAGGCTTTCCTTGGCGCGACGGCATTGCTCGACGACTTGGGAAAGTTCTGCCGCTCTCAGGCGGCGGTCAGGGGAAAGGCGTTGTTCGACCATATTGGCCAGAGTCAGATCCAAGTTGTCGCCGCCCAACATCAAATGATCGCCCACGCCGATCCGGGTCAGTTCGGGTTCCTTTCCACCCGATTCCACTTTGATGAGAGTCAAGTCGGTGGTGCCGCCGCCCACGTCTATCACCAGCAACAGGCGCACTCCCTGCAAATCATTGGACAGACTTTTCCGATGGTGCCAGACCCAATCGTAACAAGCGGCCTGCGGTTCCTCCAGCAGCCATAGGCCGGCCAACCCCGCTTCCCGAGCCGCATCCAGCGTCAAGCTACGGGCCGCCTCGTCGAAGGATGCAGGCACGGTGACCACAATTTCCTGCCGTTCCAAGGGAAAATCAGGGAAAGCGCGGTTCCATGCCGCCCGGACATGGGCAAGATAAGATGCGCTGGCCGCAACGGGTGAGATTTTGTCCACGCCTTCCGCCGCCCCCCAGGGTAGGATGGGCGCATTGCGATCCACCGCGCCATGGGATAGCCAACTTTTAGCGCTAGTGATGGTGCGCCCGTGGGTTTTCGAACCCAGCAACCGGGCCAGTTCACCGACGACAGGGCGGGTCTCGTCATCGTCCACGCTCCAGGGCAGGCGCGTATCCGCCTCAGACATCTCCCCGGGCGCGGGATGATAGCGCACCGAGGGCAGCAAAGGGAAGTCCGCAGTTTCGCCAGGATTGGTCAATTGCACGATATTGAAAATCTCAATACTGAGCTTTCCGCCCAAGGCGGTGTCTGCATAGGCTACGACCGTATGCGTAGTGCCCAGATCAATGCCGACAAGGTAGCGGGCCTGATGGTTCGATTCTATGGGCATAGGTGGGTTGCCGGGTTTTATCTTTGAGAAAACAATTTATTTCAACGTCTGCTTTCGACTTTAAAGGTTTTTCAGGAAGCTTTCCAGTGATTTTACGGTATCCCAGTCAATTCTTGCCGAAGTATGGAGAAAACGGACCAAGCGCTTAAAGCTGACCCGATTTGCATTCTTACCTTGCTGATGAAGAAAATTGTCTAAATAGCCCACTTGGATATTCAGCAAAGAACGGGGCGGGTTGGATTGCAATAAATAGGTGTTGGCGAAGCTTTCCACTGCCGTGTAATGCTCTTCTTGTTTCCTGCCGCCTAGGCCGGAGGCGGCCAGATCTTTGCGGAAAGCTAGCAATATTTTTTGGTTGCCTTGCGCAATGGCATCCATCCTCTCATTAATGGAATCCTCCGAGTTCAGAGAGGTTTTAACCCCGCAAAGTTCCTGTGCTTTGCGGTAGGCATGGTTAAATTGATTGCGAAGTCCAGGCCCGAAACTGACCGGACGGGGGAAGATGAGGCTGTCATAGATGATTTTGCCCTCGAAAGGAAGCAAAACTGCATCGACCATGACCGGCAGGGAATGGCCCACCAGATCGTGTAGCGGGCTAATGATGCCCAACACACCGAAAGCAACGGGTTGCCCGTCGTAGCGTAGGAAAATGGAATGTTTTTTCAGGTGGCGCAGAATGACATACTGGCTGGAAAATCGTTGCTTCCAGCTTGCGGCCAACTCCAAATCCTTTTCCATGAGCCTAGTCGGATTGGCACTGATAAAATCATCCAATAAACTAGGGGAGTTCCACAAGACATTGCGGATTTTCGTCGCATCTTTAATATCGACATTTACAACGAATGGATCTTCGGGGAAGTGTTCAACTACATTTTGTCGGATGTTGACATATTTCAGCAAAGGCCACCAGATTTGGTAGAACCTTTTGCTGTCAGTGGCGGATAATATCATACAGCGTTTTCAACCTCTAATAATTATTTTCTAAAATCTCATGACTTTTGTAAATATTTTACTCAAAACAAGGCCAAGGTCAATTATGAAGTTCCTGTACCATTAGTTTATTTAATAACTGATGTTACGCAGTCGGGTGGATTAGATGCACACAGTAACCCACGGATAACATCCCTTCAAGGGATGTTATCCGTACTTTCATGGCAACCCAAACAACAGCTTGTAAGTGGCATCGCGTAACATCAGTTAATAAAATGAAAACGCTGTAGTCATGAAACAAAGCGCAAATTACGGCGACCGATAGGCATTGCCGTCAATCGTCGCCTATACACTGGAATTCAATGCCATTACCCCTGCACCACGCTTCGGCCATTTGGGTTAGGGCAAGGTCTTCAAATTGGAACCATTGCTCAGGCAAATCGGGATAATCATATAAAGCGTCTTTAAACCGGCGGAATGGTTTCTTTCCACTTAGGGTTTGAATCAGATGGTCGGCTATCTCGCCCGGTTCCAGCGTGTCGATGAAATCTTCCATGATTTGGAAGGTGTCATGGGATCGAAAGGGGATGATTTCCAGATAACGGGGGTTGGCCTCCCTGTCTTCGGGGATTCCGTATTCAGGGTGTTCCCTACACTCCTCGGTAAACAAAATCAAAGCACCGGTTTCTGTGTCCAAGTAATAGGCCGCTTCATGCGAACTCAAGTCGCTGCGAAGGGCGAGGATTAGGCCGCCACGGTCTATGGGAAGCTTGTGCGTCATATTTATTCCTCAAAACAAGGGAAAAGCAGGTCTCACGCAACGCCCGCAACGACGCAACGTAAAGAAATAATTTGCAAAAAGCACACACTAAATAACATGGAGGGAATAATGCCTCACGCAAACATAATGCTTTGCCCTTAACGTTGCGTCGTTGCGTGAGATAAAAAAACAGTTAAGTTGGCGCATCCGGATTTGGGTATCCGGTGTCGGAAGTTCTGCTTCCTGAAATGTGAAGTTAGAACTTATTTTCCCCATGCTCAATTCTTTTTAAGATCAGTAATTTGTAGTTATAATCCAATTTTATTGTTCCATGATCAAACTTCGCTGAAATAGTCTAGGTCAACTTTCTTGATCTCATAAGTTGCAAAGCTTGTCACCCCCACGTTATAGTCAATCATCAGTTTGGCAAGCGTTTCCCCATCGATCAAAATGATTTTTCGGTCAATGGTGGTAACATAATTACTAGCTTCCTTGGTGAAGTTAGAGGTGGTAATGAAAACCCCTTTTCGAGCACCGTTTCCCATCAAGGCTCCGGCGAATTTTTGCACTTCAGGCCGTCCCACCGTGCCTTCCCAACGTTTTGCCTGGAGATAAATAATGTCCAATCCCAGACGATCTTCTTTGATAATGCCATCAATGCCACCGTCCCCGCTTTTGCCTACGGCTCTACCAGCATCTTGGCGCGTACCCCCGTAACCCATTTTGACCAATACATCGACAACCAAGCTTTCAAAGAAAACGGGCGTACAGCTTTTTAGGGTTTGGAGGAGTTCATCTGCCAAGGCTTGTCTTAAATATTGGTAGGAGGCTTCTAGTGCTTCCTCAGGCGTTTGAATGGAAGTCGAAATTTCGCTTTCCTGGTTTAGTATGTCTTTGTTATCAGGATTCCTAGAAATAGAATATTCAGGAAATTGCTCAAGGAATTTAATGTTGATTTTTGGAGGGTTGCTTTTGAGAGTTTCCATTCCCCGCAATGTTATTCGAAATATCCCATGTTTAGATTTCTCAATCAATAATGCCATTTTCATATGGGCTTTTGCCCATGATATCCGGTTGGAAAAAGTCGTTTGCCGTCCGCTTGGTAACAGTTCTTTATTTTCATCTTCGGTAAGCTGAAAATGCCTTGCCAAAGTTTCAACAACCTCTCTCGGTGAGTGTTCCTGCCCGTCCCCAGCAAGTTTTAACAAAGGGAGCATGATAGATTGAAAATCGGGTATTGCCATGGTTTATATTCCCTTGTTACTGCCCTTTGCCACTTACTGTATGTTTTACAACCCGTAGGGTTGTTAGCCATTAGCCGGGGGTTGAGCGCAGCGACACCCCCGGATAGTGCGTAAAATCGACCCACGACCCCGGAAGGGGTCGCAGAGATCGGTCTAATATACCAGCCGTTCTTCCGATTTGGTGCGAAAGCTGTATTCGGCTGATGATGTTCTGGGTTGTGCAGGGTAAGACTGCGACCCCTCCGGGGTCGATATTATATTTTCATGCCCTCTGGGGGTGTCGCTACGCTCAACCCCCGGCTAATAGCTTGAACCCCTTTGGGGTTCGTCGGTCGTCATGGGATGCCTACCTACGCATTTCTCACGACAATCTTACTTAAACGGCCACAACGACTTTTTGGCCGGTTGACCTGCTTGCCCGGTGTGATCCTCGGACGCTTCTTCGGATTCCCCTTCAGCTTCCTCCTCAGACTCTTCCTCATCCAAGAACTCGACGGGGTTCTCCGGCACTTCGTCAAAGCTGGTCGGTTCGTCGTAGACGGGCGTTTCCCCGGCGCGGACATCGAACTCCACTTTCCAACGCTCACCGTTGCTGGTGGCGACGGCTTCCAGTTGCAGGGTTCCAACTTCGGTTACTTGGGCGGCGAGGTGTACGGGCACGACTTCGCCAGCGCGGCGGTTTTCCGAAGACAGGTGGACCTCGATTTCGTTGAGTTCCTGCAACTCGTCCCCGTCCCAGTAATCCAAGCGAGTGCCAACCACGTCGTCACGGCGCACGTTGGAGCCGAAGAAGCGGAAACGCACCGGTTCCCCGACCACCAGGCCAAATTCGTCGTGGGGGAGTTCCGCGCCAGTGCCTTCCTCCATGCCGAAGGGGGCGATGCACAAGGCTTCCAACGGCGGCGGGAAACCGGGAACCGCCGGCATCGCACTTTCCACTCCGACATAATAGGCCGCCGCCGTGCCGCCCCGAATGCGAACGCCTTTGCCTTGGCGCACATAGCCATAATAAGCCGCGCCCCGTGCCACCGCCAAATCCAGATCGGCACCGGCCAACAGGCGGGCTTCCGGTGCTACCTCCCCGTCTAGCCAGTCGTTCAATACTTCCAACAGACGGTGGGCAAGGGATTCGGACTTGAACACGCCACCGTTGAGCAGCAATGCGGTGGGGTGGATGAATGCCGCATCGGGCGGCGGGTTGAAACCGGCAAGCTCCTCCGTTGCATTGACCTGCCGGGCCAAGAAGGCAGCCAGATGGCAAGTGATGCGGGCATCTTTGGCATAGGGCAAGCCTAGGGTGGTCAGGCCGGTGCGCGTCTGCGCCGCCGGACGCTCGGACGCTTTGACCTTGGGGAAGAAGCCTTCCACCAAGGTGTGGCTGACTTCCACGCGAGTCAGCGCGGTGCGCAAGGTGCCGCCGATTAGCGAGGAACCACGGCTAGGCACGACCACGACAATCTCCTCCGCTTCCGGGTCGGACAGCAAGGTTTCCTTGGCATCGCGACAACCGTGCATGAGTGCTTGCAGTTGCCAAGGTTCCAGCCGTTTGCCTTCCTTTTCCAGCTTTGTTTTCAAGACATAGGCCAAGGCCAAATCCATATTGTCACCGCCGAGCAAGATATGGTCGCCGATGGCTATCCGATTAAGCTGTAAATTGCCCTCTTCTTCCGTGACAGCGATCAGGGAAAGGTCGGTGGTGCCGCCACCGACATCGACGACAAGGATCACGTCGCCGGGTTTGGCTTGCTTGCGCCAGCCGCCTTCACTGGTTTGAATCCAACTGTACAGAGCCGACTGCGGTTCTTCCAGCAGTATGGCCTGGCGTAACCCCAAGGAATGGGCCGCTTCCACGGTCAGTTCGCGGGCTGCCGGGTCGAAGGAGGCGGGTACGGTGATGACCAGTTCCTGCTCACTCAAGGGATCGTCGGGGAAATGGTCGTTCCAAGCATCGCGCATGTGGCGCAAGTAATCGACGGAGGCCTCCAAGGGCGAGATGCGCGGCACTTCCTCCGGCGATTGCACCGGCAGGATGGCCGAGCGGCAGTCCACGCCACTGTGGCACAGCCAGCTCTTGGCGCTGGAGACCAAGCGGATGGGTGTTTTGCCGCCCAGTTGGCGGGCAATTTCACCGACTATCGCCTCGGGGCTATCGTCCCAAGGCAAGGCGATGTCGCCTGCGGCCAGTTCCGATTCATGGGCCTGGTAAACAAAGGAGGGCAATTGATTTTTTTCACCGACAGAGCCGGGACCCGTCAATTGGGGGATCGGCAGCACTTCCAGCGGGGCATGTTCGCCGTCGCATTGGCTTAATTCCAAATAAGAGACGACGCTGTTGGTTGTCCCTAAGTCTATGCCTACGGAAAAACGGGAATTTTCACTCATAGCTCAACCTCCGCCGGACTGATGATTTTCACGTCATGGCCTTCAGTGACTTTCGGCAGCTTGACCTCGGTGGCTTTCCAACCGCGATGCACCAGAGTGCCGGTGAATGGGGCAACGCCTACGATATTGCCGGTGATGCGGATGCTGCCTGCGTCGAAGCCCTTGGGCAGGGTGATGCGCTTGCCTTCGGCTTCGGTGCGCACGGATTCCAATTCGAAATGTTGGCGCAACACTTTGCGGCAACCCTCATGGACTACCCGCGCCGCCGCGCCGATGTCGGCATCGGAGTATTTGCTGACATCTTCCTGGGCAAAGTCGATGAAGCGGGCCTCTTTTTGCAGCAAACCCAATAGTTGCAGCGCCGCATCCGGGGTATACTCTTTGATGATAACGGTTTCCGGTTTGACCCGCGCCGGTTCTGGCTTGGGTTCCGGCTTGGCCTCGGCGATGGCCGGTTTCGGGGCCACGGGCAAAGGGGTCGGTTCGGCGGGCTTTTCCACGGTTAAGCGGGCAGAGGTGGTTTCGCGTTTTCTGAACACAGCCATGAATGCAATGGTCAGGAAGAGGATTTGCAGCACCAGCAATCCGGCCACTGTCGCGAGCAATCCGGCATGGACTGCGTCAAAAGTGGAGGGAATCAGGGTAAGGTCGATATTCATTCGGGTTCTCTATATTAATGAACGGTTGGGTTGCTTAGTTTTTCTTAAGGCTTGTTGGCTGCGGCTTCTGCTTCCTCGCCAGCCCGTTCGGCATGGACACCCATGACCGTCCGCAAAACGCTTTGGGCGCCATGGCTGCGAGTCTTGCGCATATAACGCTCGCTAATGACGGCAGGGACATTTTCCGTATCGAAGGCGGCCTTGATGGCTGGAAGCAGAATCTCGCAATTTTTCAATATGGTGTTGGTGATCTGGCGAGGGTCTCCCCTGTCACCGGCCCTGGCCTTGGTTTCCTCGCCTAGGCATTTGCGATATTCCATCACGGCGGCATTGGCCTTGGCAATGGTTTGCTCTGAGAGCGTGGAGGGTTTCCATTCCTGATCGATCGGGGTGGACTCTGTCTGGGCGGATGGCAGGGCCGGACTGGCTGGCGGTTTCACTGCTTCTTGCTTGGATTGGCAGCCTACGAGAATTAGACCGGCGAAAAAGGCAAACGATAAAGGCTTAAACAATGGGGTTTCTCCAGTTCGGCTGGGTTGGACAAGATTAATGTTGATTTTACGCTATATTTTGCCATCGCAAGAAATGGTTCACTGAAATGAAAGGCAAAATTCGGCATGAGTTGCCCGGTTTTCGTTGGACATTCTGGTTTGAAGTGTAATATGACGTGTGATACCCTCGCCTCGAACCGTCCAGTACACTGCGTTCGGACTAAAAAAGTATATTAAACCAAATGAAAGGGTCGGTAGGTAAGCTCAAACGAGAGTCAAATCTTTACGCCAATAAAACGAATTAGAAATGCACAATTCAACAATTAACATCAACGAAGCATGTGGAACCCATACCGGTTTGGTGCGGGAAGCCAATGAAGATGCTTTTTTCGCCGACGCCTCGCTCGGATTATGGATCGTGGCAGATGGCATGGGCGGGCATCATGCGGGAGAGGTCGCCAGTGCCATTGCCAGTGCGGAAATCCCCCGCTGCGTCCAACAGGGCAAAAGTTTGGTCGATGCGATTGGATCCGCACATCAGGCCATTCGGGATGCAACCGCACAAGGCAAAGGGGGTTGGAACATGGGTTCCACCGTGGTGGCATTGCAGCTCAACGGCTTGCATTACCAAATAGGCTGGGTGGGGGACAGCCGGGCCTATCGCTGGGACGGAACGGAATTGCGGCGTTTGACCAAGGATCATTCTTATGTACAGTTGCTATTGGACCAAGGCTTGATTGGGGAGGAAGCCATTTCCACCCATCCTTCCCGCAATCTGATTTCCCAAGGTCTGGGGGTGGGGGGAGTGGATTGCGAGACGGTCAAGGCAGGCTGGGTGGAGGGGGAATTGACCATTGGCGAAACCCTGCTCCTGTGCAGTGATGGATTGACTGGCGAGGTTAGCGATGAAGCCATTGCCTTGATTTTGGCCGGGACGAAAGACAATCCTGAACGCCTGGAACGGTTGATCAGGGCGGCGCTGGATGCCGGCGGCTCTGACAATGTCACGGCCATCCTAGTTTCACCCGAGGAGGCTTGATCTTGGAGTTGTAGGATGGGCATTGACGCCACAGGGTTGGTGCATATCAAAGTTTGGGGCTGAAGACGAAAGTTCAAGGGTTTGCAATCGAATTTTTGCGCGTGGTTACTTTGTTGGCGGGAAATCTATTGCCTAATCCAAGTTTTTATTCTTTTTGTGTCGTTCCAACGCCCACAACACATGCTCCCGGACTAATTCCGAAGGATGGCTTTCCCTCGCCGTTAAAGCCGCAACGACTTCCCTGCCGGTCGGCGCATTGCCCAAAGCCACGGCTAGATTGCGCAGCCATCGTTCGTAACCAATGCGCCGGATGGCCGAGCCCTCGGTTTTATGCAAAAAAGTATCTTCGTCCCATTCAAACAATTCGACCAACTGGGCTGTCGCCAAACCGTGGCGAGGCAGGAAATCCGCCTCCACGGTTTGGTGGGCAAAACGGTTCCACGGGCAAACTATTTGACAGTCATCGCAGCCATAAATCCGGTTGCCCAGGGCAGGCCGGAGTTCCTCCGGTATCGACCCATGAAGCTCAATGGTAAGATAGGCTATGCAACGGCGGGCATCCACCCGGTAAGGCGCGACGATGGCGCGGGTTGGGCAACCATCCAAGCAAGCAGTGCAGGTTCCGCAACTCTCCTTGACCGGTGAATCGACGGGAAGGGCTAGATCGGTGTAGATTTCACCCAAGAAAAACCATGAACCGGCTTCCCGGTGGAGCAGGTTGGAATGCTTGCCGATCCACCCCAGGCCGGCCTTGGCGGCTAGGGCTTTTTCCAATACCGGCGCACTGTCGCTGAACACCCGATAACCGAAAGGGCCAATCTTAGCCTCAATGCGCGAAGACAGTTTTTGCAGGCGGCCACGCATCAACTTGTGGTAATCCCGCCCCAAGGCGTAACGGGAGATATAGGCATCAAGCGGGCTTTCCAACTGTCCCCGCATCGCCGCACGGTCTTCAGGCAGATAATCCAAGCGGACACTGATGACCCGGACAGTGCCGGGAACCAGTTTTTCCGGGTGGCTGCGCTTGCTGCCGTGGCGTTGCATGTATTCCATTTCGCCGTGAAAGCCCGCTTCCAGCCAGTTTTTTAGATGGCCTTCTGCCTCGGGCAGGTCGGTATCAGCGATGCCCGTGTGCTGGAAGCCCAGTTCTTTTCCCCATTGCTTGATGTTTATTGCAAGAACGGTAGTATTTATGGGTAGAGTGGGTTCGGGCATGGTCTTGATTTTTATTATGCGGTAGGATTATGGGCGAATGAATTCACTATTTCATCATTAATTTGGAGTGAGGCTACCAGTAGTGAGCGCAATAGACAAACCTGAAAAAATCCCCCGCCTTTACCGCGCCGGACAAGTGCGTGCCATGGATCGTTTCGCCATCGACCAACTGGGCATTCCCGGCATCGAATTGATGAACCGGGCCGGTGCCGCCGCCTTTGCCGCGTTGTGCCAACGTTGGCCCGAAGCGCGAAACGTTTCCGTGGTTTGCGGTTCAGGCAATAACGGTGGCGATGCTTATGTGCTTGCCCACCTGGGCATTGAGGCTGGCATGGATGTCCGGGTCTATCCACTCGCCTCGCCGGAAAAATTGCAGGGCGACGCCCTAGCCGCCTACGAGAAATATAAGGCCGCTGGCGGGCCGTTGCCGGACTTCGTGCCTGCCGATTTCAACGGTGCGCAAGTGTTGGTTGACGGCTTGCTTGGCACGGGGCTAGACCGGGAGGTGGAAGGGCTTTATGCCGAGACCATCCGGGGCATGAATCGATTCGATGGAGGAGTGTTGGCACTGGACATTCCTTCGGGACTCCATGCCGACACCGGACGCGCCCTAAACGATGCCGTCAAAGCCGATCTCACGGTTACTTTTATCGGTCTGAAACAGGGTTTGTTTACCGGCAACGGGCCTGAGCATTGCGGGGAAGTTGTGTTTGACGATCTGCAAACCCCGCCTTCTGTTCAGGCCAGCCAACCGCCCTCGGCTTGGTTATTGCCGACTTGGCATTCCGGCTTGCCGCGCCGGGCGCGTGGGGCGCATAAGGGGAATTTCGGCCATGCGCTAATAGTCGGCGGTGCGCCGGGGTTTTGTGGTGCGGCACGCATGGCGGCGGAATCTGCGGCGCGTGTCGGGGCCGGCTTGATCAGTCTGGCCACGCACCCGGACCATGCCGCATTGATGAACGTCAACCGCCCGGAGTTAATGTGCCATGGGGTTGCCACTGCCGACGAACTGCGCCCATTGTTGGCCCGGGCCAGTGTGATTGCCGTCGGGCCGGGGCTGGGGTTGGGGCAGGCTGGTTGGGGCCGGGTGTTGTTTGAGGCGGTATTGGATTCTGGATTGCCCTTGGTGGTGGATGCAGACGCGCTTAACCTGTTGGCGCTCGCGCCCCTCAGGCGTGAAGACTGGGTGCTCACCCCTCACCCCGGCGAGGCTGCCCGCTTATTGAAAACCACCTCCAGCGCGATCCAAGCCGACCGTTTTGCCGCAATCTCAGCCTTGCGTGAAAAATTTGGCGGCACGGTGGTGTTGAAAGGATCGGGCACTCTGGTTCTTGGCGGGGGTAAGTCCGAGCCTTCCGTTTGCACCCAAGGCAACCCTGGCATGGCCTCAGGCGGCATGGGCGATGTCCTGACCGGGGTAATCACTGGCCTACTGGCACAGGGCTTGGATTACACTGAGGCTGCCGAAATTGGCGTGCGCCTGCATGGCGCAGCGGGCGACAAGGCGGCAGAAGACGGCGAGCGTGGACTGCTGGCGGGGGATTTGATGCCGTGGTTGCGCAGGCTGGTAAACCTATGATCCGAGAATTTTATCTAATGATTGATGTTACGCATGGAGCGTCAAAGCTTGCTTTGACCGCCTGTCGCAGACAGGCATGGGCAATGCAAGCCTTGCCTGTCAAAGCAAGCTTTGACGCTCCAGCCCTAGGTCAATGCGTAACATCAGTTATTGGAAAATAATTATAGGGACGGCTTTAGCCGCCCTTGGGTGAATGAATTCACCCCGACACTATTTCATCATTGACTAAAGAATTTGAGATGAAACCGCCAACCCCAATGTTGATTCATTTGCCCGACGAAGTGGCAACACTGGATTTCGCCGGGCGATTCTTCCGGGGTTTGCCGACAGGGTGCCTGGTGTTTCTGCGCGGCAATCTGGGGGCGGGTAAAACCACTTTTGTGCGTGGCTGTCTGTGGGCGGCGGGTCATCGGGGCAAGGTCAAAAGCCCCACGTTCACCTTGGTGGAGGAATATTCCCTGCAAGGCCGCGCCGTCTACCATTTCGACCTGTACCGCATAGCTGATCCAGAGGAATTGGAATGGATGGGGATGCGCGATTATTTGCGCCCGGATGCCTTATGCTTCATCGAATGGCCGGAACGGGGGGAAGGCGTGTTGCCCGAAGCCGATGTTGAAATTTTTTTATCCATTGAGGGCTTTTCCCGGAACCTGACTGTTTCCCCGTTTTCCGATAAAGGCCGGGAAGTCTTGCGAGAGTTGAGTGTGTAGTGACATCAGTAATCAGGTTATTGCTTAGTTTAATCCCATTGATAAATAAGGGGTTCAGAAATGCTTAAGAACACTATCATTGCTTGCTTGGCTGCGATCTTCTCCATGAATGCCGTCAATGCGATGGCTGTTTCGCATCGGCATAAACTGCATCACCCATCCCGTGGGGCTCATGCGATAGACCGCCAAGCGAAGGCTCCACACCCATTCGTTGTGGCCATTGACGCCGGTCACGGTGGTAAAGATGTCGGCGCGATAGGCCCCAATGGCACCTACGAAAAGCAAGTGGTCTATGCCATCTCCCGCAAGTTGGAGAATTTGATTCGACAGGACGCGAATATGAAGCCGGTCTTGGTGCGCAAAGGCGATGCGTTCATAGGGTTGCAGCGGCGTTCGGAAATTGCGCGTGATGCGAAGGCCGACTTATTTGTTTCCATCCACGCCGACGCCTATCAGGACGGCGCGGTGAAAGGTTCGTCGGTGTTTACTTTGTTGAACCGCAAGGGGCGCAATGGGCCTTCGGCATCGACCCGCAAAGCCAGCAACCGTGCCGCCGCAAAAATCTTGGGCGAGTTCCGCAGCCAACAACATCTGCATTGCCGCCAAGTGAAACGGGCACGTTATGCGGTGCTGAAATCCCAGGATGTTCCTTCCATGCTCATCGAAACCGGTTTCATCACCAACCCGCAGGAAGAAAGGAAACTCGCCAGCCAGTCGCATCAGGAAAAGCTCGCCCACTCGATTTACAATGGCATTCGCGCTTATGCCCGGACGGCCAGTCCCAAGTCGGCGAAACCGGCCCGATTCAGGCATGTCATCCTGGCTTCGCGGTAGTAAGCGGGCATGTCATTAGTTTTCGCAAGGCCGACGAACGCAAGGTGAAACGGTATGGGCAAATACCAAACCCTGATTTGATCGACGAAGAAAATCCTGAAAAGATTGGCTCAGGTCACAAATCAAG
>CAIODU010000235.1 GCA_903857165.1 uncultured Methylococcaceae bacterium
GTCTCGAAAGTCCCGCGAATCTGCCGGGTGATGTCGTCAAGGGTCAGGGCCAAGGGGCCAAAAGGTGCGCTCATTAGTGGGATTCAAGTGTGGGTAATGTGGCTACTTTAACGGATAATCGCCAAAATGAGAATTGCTGGATTGTTGGTACTCCAGAAATAAGCTGTCTGTTGAAAAGACAGGGGTGACCAAGGGCGAACTTCCGCTTGAGATTGAGGGACTTTGCGCAACGCTGGAACCATTCAAACAAGACCTCAATAAAGTGTTGGAAATTGGTTGTAGCAGCGGGAAAAAATTAGAAGCACTTTGTAATATGCTAGGTGCGTCAGGAGAGGGGCTTGACCCTTCTCAATTAGCTGTAGATGAAGGCAATCGTCGATTGCTAGGCAAGGATATTCGATTGGTTTGCGGAACTGCAAACCAACTTCCCTACGATTCCGGTTTGTTTGATGTGGTGTATTTTGGGTTTTGTTTGTATCTTGTTGATCGTCAAAGCTTATTAACAGCTTTGGCGGAAGCGGATCGAGTATTGAGACCGGGTGGTTTTCTCGCCATTACAGATTTTTATCCGGGGATGAAATGTAAAAGACCTTATATTCATAAAGAAGGCATTTTTTCATATAAACAAGACTATTCCAAATTTTATACGGAGAGTTGCTTGTATTATCTTGTCTCTAAACAATCATTTTCACATCGACAAACGTTTTTCGATTTAGATACCGTTGAGCAGGTGTCTTTATCCGTCTTATATAAGGAATTAGAACCCTATCCTCTGTGCGATGCTAAATTAACAAACTTGTAGGTCGGGCAACGTCTTTTCGTTGCCCGACAACACAATGCGCATAACATGGGGCAATGCCGGACAATGGCATTGGCGATCTTTTCGGTTATTGGAATGTTGGGCAACGCTGCGCTTATGCCCAACCTACATCGACTGCTCAACGGCCCCGTGTGCCGTGCGGGGTTTAAGCGTTTAAATTAATTGGATAAATGAGACTAACCCCAACACAACACCAACAAATACTCCAAGCAACACGGCTAAACTTTGGAGCCAATGCAAATGTATGGTTGTTTGGTTCACGCGCAGATGATTCGCGACGTGGCGGGGATGTTGACCTTTATGTGGAGACAGATCAGGCGGGTACGCTCTTGTCGGCACTGCGATGCAAAATTGAACTCGAAGAAAGCTTGGATTTGCATGTTGATCTTGTGGTAAAAGAGGATGGCAAAAACAAGCCGATTTATCAGATAGCAAAAGAACAAGGTATACAATTATGACCGGGCATTTGCACCTAATAGTTAGGCAACTCACTCATTTGCAACGGATGAGCGAATATCTTGCCCACTCTGTTCATCGCTGCCAGCAAATTTTTCCTATATCGAACTGGCGCTCATTGAGTTTAGAACAGCACGAAATACTGGCAGCTTTTCGGGTTAGGTTCAGTGAGTTTCAGGAGCATCTTGGCAAAACTATGAGGGCAATTGCCATTGAGGAAGAAATCCAAGTGGATCGCTTCGGTTCCGTACTCGCCTTTATGGAAAAACTCGGTGTGCTTGAGTCTGCGGAGCGTTGGAAAATAATTCGTGAATTGAGGAATGCTGTGAATCATGAGTATGAAGAAGATGCTGACCGGCTCACGCAATTTTTCATTGAAATGATCAATGCCACTCCGGATTTGTGCGCCTATCACCAAAAGTTATTGAGTTTTTGCCGCGAAGCTTATGGCATAAAGCCGGAATGATGAACATTGCCTTCCGCACCGACGCATCCCTTTAAATTGGCAATGGACCACGACCACAGCTACAAACTCTTATTTTCCCATCCTGAGATGGTTGCCGACCTGCTGCGCGGCTTTGTGCATGAGGATTGGGTAAATGATCTGGATTTCGCCAGCTTGGAGCGTGTCAACGATGGCTATGTCACCGACGACCTGCGCGAGCGGCTGGACGACATCGTGTGGCGGGTGCGGCTTGGGCCGGAATGGGTTTACGTCTACCTGCTAATCGAATTCCAATCCAGTGTGGACACTTTCATGGCGGTGCGGATACTGGCTTATCTTGGTCTACTTTATCAGGACATCATCCGCACCGGCGGTTTGACGGCGAACCGCCTCCTGCCGCCTGTGCTGCCCATCGTACTTTACAATGGCAAGCCGCGCTGGACGGCGGCGACGGAAGTTGCCGACTTGATCGCTGCCTCGCCCACAGGACTGGATCGCTATCGTCCGCATCTGTGTTATTTGCTGCTAGACGAGGGCCGCTATGCCGACAGCGAACTGGCCCCGTTGCGCAACTTGGCTGCGGCACTATTCCAACTAGAGAACAGCCGCACCCCGCAGGACGTGGAACAGGTGTTGACCGCCTTGGTCGAATGGCTGAAGGCACCCGGACAGGATTCTTTGCGGAGGGCGTTCACCGTGTGGTTGAAGCGGGTGCTATTGCCGGGGCGGATGCCAGGAGTGGACTTTAACAATCTCAATGACTTGCAAGAGGTGAACAGCATGTTGGCAGAAAGAGTGATCGAATGGACTGAGGAATGGAAACAACAGGGTCTGAGACAAGGCATGGAAAAAGGCATGGAAAAAGGCATGGAAAAAGGCATGGAAAAAGGCATGGAAAAAGGCATGGAAAAAGGCATGGAAAAAGGCATGGAAAAAGGCATGGAAAAAGGCATGGAAAAAGGCCGGGAAGAAGGTCGGCAAGAAGGACGGCAAGAAGGCGAGGCTTCACTGCTGTTCCGGTTGATGGAGCTACGATTTGGCAGCTTGGATGAAACGATACGCAACAGATTGCAAACCGCCAATGCAGAAATCCTGCTTAGGTGGGGTGAAAGACTGTTAGTTGCTAATTCGGTGGAAGATGTTTTAAGGGACTAAATCAATAAATGCAGTAGTCCGGAATAAGCCTGTCCTGAGTCTAACCAAGGGGTCGCCCGGCGACCGTTTCTGGCGCAATGGGCATGGTTCGCCGGAAACGCCTGTAAACGGGTTTATTCCGGCCTACGTTACTTATTGTCACCATTAAAGTTATTTAATACTAGAGGAAGTTGTATGGAAAACCTGCTACAAAGAATTACCTTTAACAAAGATATTTTGGGAGGTAAGCCGGTTATTCGTGGTTTACGTATTTCAGTTGAAATGATTCTGGAACTGTTAGCGAAAGGCGCTACTCGGCAGGAGATTTTGGAAGATTATCCAGACCTTGAACCAGATGACCTCCAAGCGGCACTGCTCTATGCCCATCATTCGGTGGCTGGCGAGACGATTGTTGACCGACTTGCTGCTTAGATGAAATTCTTGATCGATGTCAAAGCCAGCGGTTCACTGGCTGATGGGTAGATGAGTTTGGGGCATGATGTGATCCAAGTGGCCGATACAGACTCCAGAATGCAGGATGATGATATCCGAAGCTGGGCGGTACGCGAACAACGGATCATCATCACGACGGATCGTGACTTTGAGGAAATGATTTGGCGTGAGCATTGCGGCGTTTTGCGTTTGGAAAACTTGCCGCGAAACTTACGCCGAACTTTATTAGATGATGTACTGTGTCATCATTATCAGGATTTAGCTTCAGGAGCCATCGTGATTGCCCAAAGCGGAAAAAATTCGTGTTAGAATATCCTTATATAAACGGGAATAAAAATACGATGATTAAGCTTTTATCATAGGGTCTAATAGTGATTAAAATAGAAAACCTTAAAATAGGGCGACACAGTCCGCCCTTCATCATTGCCGAAATGTCCGGTAATCATAACCGGTCGCTAGAGCGAGCACTTGAGATCGTCGATGCGGCGGCGGCATCAGGTGTCCACGCTCTGAAATTGCAAACCTATACCGCCGACACCATGACGCTCGATATTAATGAAGGGGATTTCTATATCGAAGACCCTAACAGCCTATGGCAAGGCCGTGCATTGTATGAGCTTTATCAAGAGGCACATACCCCTTGGGAATGGCACAAGCCCATATTTGACCGTTGCCGCGAATTGGGCATCATCGGCTTCAGCACCCCGTTTGACGAGACAGCCGTCGATTTTCTGGAAACGCTGGATGTGCCTTGTTACAAAATCGCCTCGTTTGAGAATATCCACTTGCCACTCATTCGCAAGGTCGCGGCAACCGGCAAGCCGATCATCCTATCCACCGGCATGGCGAGCATTGCCGAACTGGATGAAGCGGTGACAACGGCCCGCGAGGCTGGCTGTAAAGAATTGATGCTGTTGAAATGCACCAGCAGCTATCCGTCCACACCGGAAAACACCAATATCATGACCATTCCCCACTTGCGGGAACTTTTCAGTTGCGAGGTGGGCCTGTCGGATCACACCATGGGGGTTGGCGTGTCGATTGCGGCGGTGGCGTTGGGCGCGACCGTCATCGAAAAGCATTTTACTTTATGCCGGGCCGATGGCGGGGTGGATTCGGCGTTTTCCTTGGAGCCCGCTGAAATAAACGCCCTCGTCGTGGAAACGGAACGGGCATGGCAGGCTTTGGGCAAGGTATGTTACGGGCCTACGGAATCTGAAAAGAAGTCCCTAGTCTTCAGGCGATCCATTTATGTCGCGGAAGACATAAAAGCCGGCGAACCATTCACGGCTAAAAATCTGCGTATCATCCGGCCTGGGAACGGCTTGCCTCCAAAGTATCTAGACATGTTATTGGGCAAAAAGGCTGACAGGGATTACCATAAAGGAACACCGGTCACTTGGGCGTTTTTATAAGGTGCATTTTCGTAAATCGTCCAACATCATTGAAATAAGGAGGGCAGATGACGACAGAATCATTAAAAGAAGCGATCAAGCGTGAACTGCCGGAGTTTTTGCGGACAGACCCGGACTTTCGCGCCTGCATTCTGGAATTGACCCGCAAAGAGTACGTCGGACGCATGGAAATCGAAGATTGGTTTTCCAAACTACTGGCGGAAATGCGCCGCGACCGGGAAGAGCAAACTCGCAAGTGGGACGAACAAAACCGCAAATGGGACGAACAAAACCGAAAATGGGACGAGAATCAAGCCGAACTCAAGCGCATCCATGAAGAAATTATGGCACAAGCACAAAAGCATGACCGCAGCATCGGTGCCTTGGGTTCGCGCTGGGGGCTGCAATCCGAAAAGGCGTTCCGCGATGCGCTGGCGGGGATATTGGAAAAAAGCTTCAGGGTGGAAGTCCTTAACATCAACGAGTATGACGAGCAGGGCGTGGTGTTCGGGCGGCCCGACCAGGTGGAGTTGGACGTGATCATCAAAAACGGGATGCTGCTGATTTGCGAACTGAAATCCTCCATCGACAAGGCCGGGATGTACATCTTTGAACGCAAGGCGCGGTTTTACGAGCAGCGGCATCAGCGTACCGCCAACCGCCTGATTGTCATCTCGCCGATGATCGACGCACGGGCGCGTAAAGTGGCGGAGAAATTGGGGATAGAGACTTATGGCGATTCCAGCGAGGTGGAAATGGTGTGAGTGGGAGGAAGATCGGCACGGCCATTAAGTCAAGTGTTCATATAAATGTGTTTGCCATCCGCAAGCAATGAGCGTAATATAGTTCACAGAGGGTATGGATTGAATAATCCATTTCGCCTTTTGTTGTCCGAAAACCATTCGTCCTAATACGTTACAGTACTATTCCGCCTTAAGACCTTAGTCACTATCGGCAAGATGAGGCATCCGCCGTAATCCGCTATTGCGCCTTACCGCGATTAACCCTTAACATTTAATTATGCGTCTCACCACCTCTCAGGTACAAGCCACAAAAAATACGGTAAACCGGGTGCTTGACACACCTAACCGTGTTTGGCTATTCGGATCACGCGCTGACGACAGTCAACGCGGAGGTGATATTGACTTGCTAATTGAAACTGATACGGTATTAGCAAACCGGGCGGAAACCATCTGCCAACTTTATGGCGCATTGATACTGGCATTGGGTGATCAAAAGCTGGATATAGTGCTAAAAGACGCACAAACTGGCGAAGCACCCATTTTCGAGATTGCCCGACGCACGGGGGTCATGCTGTGAGCCTGAACTATTTGCCGGAACACGCAGAAAACGCCCGATTGGCTCTGGCACTTGCAAAAAAGGAAATGGCGCACCTTGCCTATACCCACAGCACCTTGTTTTCCAAAACCATCACTTTGGAATGGGTAAAGTCTTTAGCTGAGCGTGAAGACCTATCAGAGAAAATCGATGCTTTTGTCAGCAGATTTGGACGACTGCAAGATCATATTGGAGAAAAGCTGATACCACGTTTTGCAGCATTACTGGGGGAATCTCCAAAATCTTTACTAGATGTGTTAGCTTATGCAGAGAAAGTCGGGTGGGTCAACAGCACCGCAGCATTCGTTGGTGCGAGAAAACTACGGAATTTATTGGTTCACGAATATATGACGAATGCCGTACTTTTTCTGGAGTCATTGCATGCAGCTAACGCCGCAACAAGCATGCTCATGGATGTGGTGGATAAAATTGAACAAAATGCTAAAACCTTAAACCTTAAACCTTAAACCTTTCATGCCTCCGTCATTTCCGTCAAAAACCTATCGAATACGCGAGGTAACCACATTATGTCCACGATAGCAGCCGAATGGATTCAAGAAGGTCGGCAGGAAGGGCGGCAAGAGGGTTTACAAGAAGGTCGGCAGGAAGAATGCCTTGCCTTGATGACACGCTTGTTACGGCGAAAATTCGGCATCCACCCCGAACTAGGCCCATTGCTGGTACAATTGCACACAGTGCCGGTTGAAAAACTCGAAGACTTGGCCGAGGCTATGTTTGACTGGGCAGACGTCAGCGAATTAACCGAGTGGCTAAGGGTTCATGGCGCTAAGGCATGAGCGGATTAGGTTTTCCTCTACGAATGCACCTTACTATATTTAACCCATTACAGCGGTAGAACACTTTCAGCACCGAACTAATGAACAAAAATAGAAAGCTAA
>CAIODU010000236.1 GCA_903857165.1 uncultured Methylococcaceae bacterium
TATGACTACTTGCAGCGCATATTCTATGGCGTTTCGAAAACTGCCATAGAACACTTGGAAGAAAATAAGTCATACTCTGGCATTACCAAAGTCATTTCTATCAACATACTCTATTTCGACCTTGGCAGTGGCACTGATTACATCTATAAAGGCACGACTCGCTTTATCGGCTTGCATAACCATGACATTCTGGAACTCAACGCCAAACAAAAGCAACTCTTCAAAAAAGACAGCGTGGAAGCACTCTACCCGGAATATTACCTGATAAAAATAAACCGCTTTAACGACATCGCCAAAGACACCTTGGACGAATGGATTTACTTCTTGAAAAATGAAGAAATCAAAGAAAACTTCACCGCCAAAGGCTTAAAAGAAGCGGAAGAAAAACTCAGCATCATGAAGCTGCCGGAAGATGAGCAAAAAGCCTACGAGCATTATAAAGACGACTTGCATTATCAAGCCAGCCTATTCGAGTCATCGTTTGGGGATGGCTATCACGAAGGTGAAGCTGCTGGAATGGAGAAGGGAATTGAGAAAGGAGTTGAAATGGGAGTCGAAAAAACAACAAAAACGATAGCCTTAAAGCTGATACAACAAGGTGCTGCCATTGAAAACATCATAGCCGTGACGGGGTTAAGCGTCACAGCGGTTGAACACCTTATTAGCACTAAACAATGAACAAAAGCCTTACATTCGGCGGAATACGCGGGCCGCTATTCCGTCCCTATATCGAAGAGCAATGAAACATGGTAGCCGAAAACAGATGATTGCCCATAACCGATGAAAAGCCCCGCCAATCCGCATGATCGGTTTTTCAAGGCCGTATTCAGCCGCGAAGACGTGGCGGCGGATTTTTTGCGCCACCATTTACCGGCTGACATCGCCTCGCTCCTGCTGCCCGATTCCCTGACCATCCGCAAGGACAGTTTTGTGGACCAAGCATTGAACGAACACTACTCTGACCTGCTGTATTCGGTGAGTCTGCACAATGGGCACCCCGGATTCGTTTATGTGCTTTTCGAGCATAAAAGTTACCCGGAACCGCGCATAGCCTTGGATTTGCTGCGCTATCTCGTGCAAATATGGAACCAGCTAATCAAATCAGGGCATCATGGGCCATTGCCCGTCATCTTGCCCATCGTCATTTATCACGGGCGGCAAAAGTGGTCCATCGGGCGGGAGTTCAACACCCTGTTCGATGCCCCGCCAGAATTAGCCCCTTATCTGCCGAATTTCCGGTATGTCCTGACCGATCTGGACGCGCACACCGACGACGGCCTGCGTGGGCAAGTGGTATTGCGCACGGCATTGCTGGTGATGAAATATATATTCCGGGATGAACTGCGCGAGCGATTATCGGGTATTCTTAAGCTTTTACAAGAACTGGCAGAACAGCCAACCGGGCTTGACTATCTGTATACAATGCTACGCTATCTGGCGCACGGGACAGACAAACTGAGCCGCAGCGAACTGGCTTCCACGGTTGAACGAATATTTACGCGAGGTAACCACATTATGTCCACGATAGCAGCCGAATGGATTCAAGAAGGTCGGCAGGAAGGTCGGCAGGAAGGTCGGCAAGAGGGTCGGCAAGAGGGTTTACAAGAAGGTCGGCAAGAAGAATGTATTGCCTTGGTGACACGGCTGTTACGGCGAAAATTCGGCATCCACCCCGAACTAGGCCCATTGCTGGTACAATTGCACACAGTGCCGGTTGAAAAACTCGAAGACTTGGCCGAGGCTATGTTTGACTGGGCAGACGTCAGCGAGTTAACCGAGTGGCTAAGGGTTCATGGCGCTAAGGCATGAGCGGATTAGGTTTTCCTCTACGAATGCACCTTACTATATTTAACCCATTACAGCGGTAGAACACTTTCAGCACCGAACTAATGAACAAAAATAGAAAGCTAA
>CAIODU010000237.1 GCA_903857165.1 uncultured Methylococcaceae bacterium
AAGTTTGTGTTGGGTGACGGGGCAGGGAAGCCCCGTTTTTTTTGGGAGACCCCATTCACTATCCCGAAGCCCAAAGGACAAGCCGGACGCCTTACTGATCAATGCCATGGCATACTTACTAGCCGAATACTGGTTATACAGTCAACTATTACCCGTATATCAGCCATGCGGAGGAAGCCGGGGAGTTTCCGCAGGTGAAAAGTCGGTGCTTTTCAGCGTTAGATTGGGATTGTAGGCAGGGTCCGCCTGCAATAGCTTCCCCCATTTCTTCTTCATGAAGGCGACCTCGGCTTGAAATCGCTCAATCTGAGCAGGTGTCAGATCAGTCACCCTGCTGGCGGATTCATAGTGATAAAGCTCGGCAGATGGCGTCCAAACGTTGCGGTAACCGGCTTCCCGCAGTTTAAGGCAAAAATCAACATCATTAAAATCTACCGCAAGATTTGGCTCGTCAAACCCGCCCACCTCCAAGTAAAGGCTGCGACGAACCAACAAACAAGCCGCAGTGACCGACGACATGGATTGCATGAGGCTGGCCCGGCCACAATAGCCGGGGCTATCTCTCTTCAACCCTAGATGGGCATGCCCGGCAATATCGTCCAACCCCAACAATACCCCGCCATGTTGAAGCGTGTCATCAGGAAACCAAAGGCGTGCGCCAACAGCGCCTATGCCGGGGCGCGAAGCCACTGCCACCATTTCGCCAAGCCAGTCAGGCGAAATCAACGTCACATCATTATTGAGAAGAAGCACAAATTCAGCATCAGTCAGGGTGACCGCAGCATTATTTAACGCGGAAAAATTAAATGGCCTACCGTCCCGCAAAACGCGTATTTTATTTCTCCGTTCCAAGCCGTTCAAGTACTCAATAACATCGGCCTTGTCCGAGTTATTGTCAACCACTAGGATTTCGTAATTACTATATTGTGTTCTAGTGAAGATACTATCAATGCAAGGACGAAGTAAATCTAGCTGATTGTGGGTAGGAATGATAATACATACTCGAGGTTCGGGATATGGAAGAGGAAAACGAACCCGGTAATTGTTGAATTGCGGATTCAATTCCACTGTTGCGCCTGGGCATGTACGCTTCAAGTGATCATTGACGGCTTCCACTCCCGCAGTCAACGCATAGGGTTTTGCCTCAATGCCATAGGCCGTGCTTTCCGAATGCATGCGCCAATGGTAGAGGATCCTGGGTATATGAATAATTTGGTGGGGTTGCAAGCGCTCAACACAGCGCAAGGCAAGGTCATGATCCTGCGAGCCTTCGAAGCCGACCCTAAAACCCTCTATTTCATTGAGCAAACTTCGGCGGTAAACACCAAGATGACTGATTAAGTTTTGCCCCAGAAACAGTTCATAATTCCAATCGGGTTTGAAGTAGGGTCCAAAGCGATTTTCCTGTTCATCCAGTTTGTCTTCATCAGAATAAATGATGCCGGCATCGGGATGTTCTTGGATTGCTTTCGCCACATAGTATAAGGCATGTTCAGGCAACATATCGTCTTGGTCGAGCATTGCCACAAATTCGCCCTTGGCCATTCCCA
>CAIODU010000238.1 GCA_903857165.1 uncultured Methylococcaceae bacterium
CGGAGGAAGAATTTGAACAGCAAGAAAATGAACTATTAAACCGTCTTGACAGCCTTCAGGAGGAAAACGACATGATAGGCGGTGATGAGTCTGACAGTGGAGAGGGAGACGAAGGCGAAGACGAAGACGAAGACGAAGACGAAGACGAAGACGAAGACGAAGACGAAGACGAAGACGAAGACGAAGACGAAGACGAAGACGAAGACGATCCTGTCAAAGATAATCCTACGGATTTGACTGAATGATAAAAAAGGTCTCCCCTGCCTTCCTTGAGCGCGAATCATCGCTGAAACTGATATTTTTCGGCGGTAAGGGCGGTGTAGGCAAAACCACCTGCGCGTGTGCGACTGCCCTGCAGTTGGCTGAAGGGAAGCCGGATAAGCAATTTCTATTAGTTTCAACGGATCCCGCACACTCACTGAGGGGTGCTTTTGCCGATTTGACACTGCCAAATAACCTTGAAATCTTGGAATTGGATGCCGCAGCCTCGTTGCACGATTTTAAGGCCAAGCACGATCAAGTATTGAAAGAAATTGGCGAACGGGGAACTTTCTTAGACGACGAGGATTTGCAAGGACTGATGGATCTGTCTTTACCAGGCATGGATGAATTGGCTGCCTATCTTGAGATTGCGGATTGGTTGCAACAAGACCGCTACCACTGTATCGTAATCGACACAGCACCGACAGGACACACCCTACGTCTGTTGGAAATGCCAGATTTAATCCGCCGCTGGCTGGTTGGCCTTGATACCTTGCTGGCTAAACACCGCTATATCCGTCGCCATTTTACAGGCGATAGTGGGCTTGACCATTTGGATCGCTTCCTTCTTACAATGAGCGATTCGCTGACAGCAATTGAAAAATTGATGAGTGATCAAGAACTCTGCCGATTTGTGATTGTCATGTTGGCTGAATTAATGAGTGTTGAGGAAAGCTTCGATTTGGCGAACGCATTAAAGGGGCGGAAAATTCCTTTATTAGAAATGGTAGTTAACCAATTGATACCAGCAAATGATTGCCCGACTTGTTCGGCTAGGCGAAAACGGCAAATGTTTGCTTTAAAGGGGGCGTTGGTTCACTTGCGAGAACAACAATTTTGGACTCTGCCATTATTTCCAGAAGAACCACGGGGCAAGGCAATTGCCTCTTTATGGTCGCAAACTCAACCACTTGAACAAATTGGGGTGCTTTCCAAATCTTCATTTGAGTTGCCTTTAAAAGTAGAATATCCTATCCCGTTACCGGCTAGATCAGCTAGGCTATTAATATTTTGTGGAAAGGGCGGGGTTGGCAAGACCACAATGGCTTGCGCGACCGCGTTGCGCTTGCACAAGCAGTACCCTAGCCTACGTGTATTGCTTTTTTCTTCAGATCCGGCACATTCGCTTGCGGATTGCCTAGGTCTTGCGGTGAAAGGCAAACCCACTCAGATACTGCCAGGATTGGACGCACAGGAAGTCAATGCCGAGGGTGCTTTTGATAAAGTAAGGCAAGAATACCGCGATGAACTTGAAGGTTTTCTCGCTGTTGCCCTCCCCCGAATTGATATTACGTTCGACCGTGAGGTAATGGAACACCTGCTGGATATAGCACCTCCAGGGCTGGATGAGATCATGGCTTTGACATCAGTTATGGATCATCTTGATGGCGGGTGTTATGATGTAGTGGTGATGGACTCGGCCCCTAGCGGGCATCTTATCCGTCTCTTGGAATTGCCAGAATTGATTGGCGGTTGGTTGAAGCAGTTTTTTTCCTTGCTGCTCAAATATAGGCATGTTATGCGTTTGCCCAAACTTTCGCAACGGCTGGTGGATTTGTCTCGAAAACTCAAAGCGTTGCGAGCGTTGCTATCTGACAGGGATAAAACTTCGCTGTACGCAGTGACCATTCCAACAAATTTGGCAATGGAAAAAACTGCTGAAATGATGGTAAGCTTGCATCAACTTGGCATTAGCTCGAAAGGCCTGTTTATTAACCAAATAACACCGACAAACGATTGCAAGTTATGTCATGCGATAAATCAACGCGAAGACTATCAGATCAAGCAAGCGAGTGAGATTCTTTTTACTGGTCAGCCACTAGCCAAGGTTTTCCTGCAATTTAATTCAGACGGTTTGGAAAGACTGCAAGCTCTCGGATCGGTTCTTTATGTACCTTAAAAATATTGAATTTTCTTTAATTCGTTCATATTACATGCACAAGAAAATATTTAGACCATCCATTTGCAGTATATCCATGCTAAACTTTCCTAGAGCCTTAGAATGACTATATTAATTCAAAAGCAAGAAGACAATCAGCAGGTTTCCTTGTGCGAAGCTTTGGATAGGATTCTTAACAAAGGTGCTGTGATCGTCGCGGATATAACAATATCGGTTGCTGATATTGACTTGGTTTATTTGAGTCTACAAGCCTTACTGGCCTCTGTGGAGACAGGAAGAAGGTTACGAGGTTTTAATAATTCTTACGATGAAAGTTGATAACTCACAACAGACCCTAGACAAATCTCTAACAGGCTTGCCCCTAGTAACATCAAATAGAGCGGTTTCTAGCGGAACGCGATCTCGATTGGAGATTGACGGGGAAAGGGTTCGTAACGGTTTGGCGCAACTGGTGTTGACTCTGGTAAAATTGTTACACGAACTGCTTGAACGACAGGCCATACAGCGAATGGACTCAGGTTCGCTGACCGACGAGGAGGTTGAACGACTTGGTTTTACCCTGATGAGACAAGCCGAGGAATTGGATCGGCTGCGAGAAGTTTTCGATTTGAAGGAAGAAGATTTGAATTTGGATTTAGGCCCGTTGGGCCGACTACTGTAAGGGTTCCCTCCATGAGCGACAAAAAATCATTGACCCACTCCACTAATTCGACCACCGTTGCAGACTTGCTGGAACGTCTGCTAGACAAGGGGATAGTTATCAGTGGAGACATTCGCATTAGACTTGTTGAAGTAGAGTTGTTAACCCTCGAAATTCGCCTGTTGATTTGTTCCGTAGACAAAGCCATTGAAATGGGATTGGATTGGTGGACTGGCAATCCCGCCTTTGATTCGAGAGCTAGGGTTCCTGCATTGCCCTCTCCAGATATGGAAGAACGGTTGAAGCGTCTGGAAGCCCGTTTGGAGGCATCTGAGCTTGCACCCGAAGAAATTGCTTAATTTCTGAAATTTCTTTATCATGCGCGTACTGATCCGTTTTCCCATAATTCATGGCAATGAGGATATGGGTAAGCTTGACAAAGCCGTCAGTAAAACCCGAACTGATGAAGATTCGCTAAAACATCAGGCGGTTGTCAAGTATTTTTGGACGACAATAGAAAATGCAATTAATGGCTTTGGGTTGGATTTCTCAAAAGTAAAGATTTATCAGGACAGTCTCCCGATTTGCGGAAAGGAGTCTGCAATAGTGGATGGTACAGCAAACACTGGTAGCCCCAATTACCTCTTATTGCAAGCACTACGGAACAAGGGTGCCACCATTATGGGTACGGAATCACCAGAATTATTACTGGAAGAATATTCGTTAATGAAACGGATATATCAACCCAACCCTAGCCAAGCACCTCCTAGCCAAGAGTTTGCACAGTCATTATTGGATCAGCGCGATGAATTCATAGCACATCGCATTGATAAAACATTGTTTGATGGAGAAATGGGGTTGCTGTTTTTGGGTTTAAACCATCGAATAGAGGGTAGGCTTCCAACTGATATTACCTTAATTCAACCACTCGGTGAGCTAAAGCCTAAGGGAAATTAAAATTAGTATTTTGCCTACCTCTGTGAAATTTACTATTTTTTTGTTCTTTAGTAAGTAACTGACACTTTGAATGGATATAATCGGCAGAGAGTTATGAAAGCAGCAACAAAAGATCATGGATATGTTTTAATTATTGATGATGATAAAGACATTTGTGAGTTGCTGTCTTTTCTTTTGGAACATGCCGGCTATGAAACCGAGCAAGGCTACGATGGAAGCACCGCCATGAGGCTTCTTGCACAGAGGGAGCCTGATGTCATGTTGCTTGATAGTATCATCCCTGAACCTAATGGAATGGTCGTATTGGCACATGCACACATCCTTTATCCGCAGCTCCCAGTTGTGATCATAACTGGAAATGCAGGTATTCTGAGTGCTGTTTGCGCCATCAAGGCGGGTGCGTGGGACTATATCCCCAAGCCATTCGACAACGCCAGCGTTTTAAAGCTGGTTGATCGTGCGATGAAAACGCGCTGGGGCAAGCAAGACGCCGATAGTAACTCCAACCTTGGCATCAGGGACAGGGTTGCTTCACTTATGGGAAATAGCCATAAGATACAATGCCTTGTCAACGATTTGATTCGTGTGGCGCATACCGAGTTTTCAGTGATTATCCAAGGTGAGACAGGTACGGGCAAAGAGTTGGTAGCCACAAATATTCATCGGGCCAGTCCTCGTAAAGACGGCCCATTTATTCCAATTGATTGCGGTGCAATCCCGGACTCCTTAATCGAAAACGAACTTTTCGGACATGAAAAGGGGTCTTACACGGGAGCCGATCATGGGCATGCCGGAAAATTTGAGGCGGCTGAGGGCGGAACTTTGTTTCTGGACGAAATTGCCAATATGTCGCTCTCTGCGCAATCTAAACTTTTGCGCGCCCTTCAAGAGAGGATCGTCTACCGGATAGGCGGAATAAAGCCTATTCCAGTCAATGTCCGGGTTTTGGCTGCGAGTAATGAGAATCTGCTAGATGCTGTCGTGAAGGGAAAATTCCGCGAAGATTTATATTATCGTTTGAATGAATATGTCATTCGAATACCTCCCTTGCGTGAACGTCCCGAAGACATTCTGACTTTGGCTGACCGTTTCATTGAAGAAACAAGCGCGGAGTTGGACAAGCCAAAAATCGATTTCTCCATTTCTGCCAAGGAGGCATTGCTACGTTATCTGTGGCCTGGGAATGTCCGCGAGTTGCGTGCTGTGGTTCGCCGTTCGTCGCTTATCTCCGATGGTGAGATCAAGCCCGAAGACTTGAATTTAAACGTGCGACAAACCGTGAAATCCATTCCAATGGTAGCAAATAACCCTGTATCGGTGATAAAAAATTCAGGCATTGACCCCTTACAAAATCTATGTCTGGATGGTTCGTCGCTCAAGGAAATCACTCAGTTGAATATAGGCGAGATAGAACGCATCGTCATCCTAGATACTTTGAAAAAAACCGGCAATAACAAAGCGGAGGCTGCGCGACGTTTGAACATTGATTATAAAACGCTTTATTCAAAACTCAAAAAAATCAATACTTCTTTGGAGAAATAAACATGATTAACATAAAGAAAGGTAATTTGACTGGGAATGTGGAAGGCATCCTTCGGGGGCTAGGAGACTTGGTTGAAAGACTTGGCGAACTGGCCGAAAAGGGTGAGGAACTTAAGCAGAACGGTGTGTTCGACATCAATACTGGCGGCAAGGACGCGAAGGCGGTTTATGGTTTTTCTGTAAAAATGGGTATAGGTGGCAACGAAACAAAAATAGAACCCTTTGGCAATGTCCGGCGTAACGAACAAACTGGGGAGACCGTCGTCCAAGAAGTTTCCGAACCTCTCGTTGATGTCTTGGATGAAAGCGACCATGTCCTAGTTTTGGTTGAAATGCCTGGGGTGGGTGACGAAGACGTTACCTTGGATTTGGTCGGGGATATTCTTACTCTGCATGCCGAGAGGGGAAGCAAAAAGTACCATAAGGAAATCGTCTTGCCGCGTGAGTTCAAAACCGAGCAAATGGAACGCATCTGTCGCAACGGCATATGTGAAATTAAACTAAAAGACTGAACAATACCATGTCTGAAGTATTAAAACTCAAGGTTGTAGAAGGGTTCCCCAAGGATACCGGACGTGGATACGCGCGTATGGATCCGTTGGAAATAAGCAAACTCGGTTTGTCTGTAGGGGATATAGTGCAATTGCGTGGCAAGGGTCTGAGCGTCGCCAAGCTGATGCCAACCTACCCGGATATGCGGGGCAAAGGCATAGTGCAATTAGACGGGTTGACAAGGCGCAACGCCGGCTTGGGTATGGACGATAAAGTCCAAATCGAACCTGCGGTTTGGAAGCAGGCCTCGCGCATTGTTCTCACCCCGACCACCATCGTACCCGGTCAACGCGATTTGAAATATATTGGCAGTCTGCTGGATGGCTTGCCGGTCGTGAAGGGCGATATCTTGCGCGCCCACTTGTTCGGCAGCCGTTCGGCTGATTTCAAGGTCGAGGATTGCTCGCCCGCCGGACCTGTGCTGATCAACTCCACCACCTCGCTAACCATTGGCAAAACCGGCCAGCAAAGTGGCCCTTCTACCACTGAGCGCCTTTCCTATGAAGACGTAGGGGGGCTGAAGCATCAGGTGCGACGTATTCGTGAGATGATCGAACTGCCCTTGCGTTTTCCCCAGGTCTTCGAGCGATTGGGGATAGACGCGCCCAAGGGAGTGTTGCTGACCGGTCCGCCTGGTTGCGGCAAGACCCTCATCGCCCGCATTATCGCCCAAGAAACTGATGCCAATTTCTTCTCCATCAGTGGGCCCGAGGTGGTGCATAAGTTTTACGGCGAGAGCGAAGCCCATTTGAGGAAAATCTTCGATGAAGCCAGCGCCAAGGGTCCTAGCATTATTTTCTTGGACGAAATTGATTCCATTGCCCCGCGTCGTGACAAAGTACTCGGCGACGTTGAAAAGCGCATCGTGGCGCAATTGCTAGGGTTGATGGACGGCCTCAAGGGACGCGGAAAAGTCATTGTGATCGCCGCGACCAACTTGCCGAATGCAATGGATCCGGCCTTACGGCGTCCAGGCCGGTTTGACCGGGAAATAACCATCCCCATTCCAGACCGCGAGGGTCGCCGCGAGATTATTGAAATCCACAGCACCGGCATGCCTTTGGATGCCGACGTGGAGCTAAATCACTTGGCAGATGTCACCCACGGATTTGTCGGCGCCGATTTGGAAGCCTTGTGCCGTGAGGCGGCGATGAGCGCCTTGCGTCGCTTGCTGCCGGAAATTGATTTTACCGCTGACCTTCCCTACGACCGGTTGGCCGCGCTGACGGTGACCATGGATGATTTCCGTTCCGCATTGTGCGAAGTGTCGCCGTCTGCAATCCGCGAAATGTTTGTGGATATTCCCGATGTGCGATGGGAAGACGTGGGCGGATTGGGCGATGTGCGCAGGAGGCTGGTGGAAGCGGTCGAATGGCCCATCAAATACCCGGAGCTCTACAAGCAAGCGGGTGTGCGGCCTCCTAAGGGTCTGCTGTTGGCAGGGCCTCCCGGCGTGGGCAAAACCTTGATCGCCAAAGCTGTTGCCAACGAGAGCGGTGTCAACGTCATTTCTGTCAAAGGACCTGCGCTGATGTCCAAATATGTGGGCGAATCGGAACAAGGTGTCCGCGAGTTGTTCCACAAAGCGCGTATGGCATCGCCCTGCATCATCTTCTTGGATGAAGTCGATTCTATCATACCGGTAAGGGGTGGAAGGTCGGGCGACTCGAATGTGGCAGAACGGGTGCTTAGCCAGTTCCTCTCTGAGATGGACGGCTTGGAGGAACTAAAAGGCGTTTTTGTCATGGGCGCAACCAACCGGATTGATATGATCGACCCTGCGATGCTCAGGCCGGGACGGTTTGACGAAATTGTCGAACTGCCCTTGCCGGATGAAGATGCTCGCCGTGAGATTCTGACCGTACACTTACGCGGCAAACCCATAGGCTCAGACATCGATGATAAAACCCTAGCTGCCCGCTGCGACGGTGCAAGCGGTGCGGAACTGGCCGCAGTGTGCAACCGGGCAGCCTTGTGCGCACTTCGCCGGACCGTCGAACAAAATGAAGCCGGTCCTGAGTCGCCTGTCACCGTTTTTGTGGAAAAGAAAGATTTCGAAGCGGTTATCTTGGAGATGTTCGGCCCCGAGGCATAAAGGTGCAAGCACCCTACCAACCAGCGGCAGGGGAAGCGGTTTACGTCTACTGCTTTTCCCTGCCTGAAGTATTGACGCCCCAAGGTTTTGGGGTGGATGAAAGCAGACCCATCCAAGTTCATATCGCGGGTGGGCTGTCTGCCGTGGTGAGTTGGGTGGCTTTGGACGATTTTACTGGCGAGGGCGGCGAGGCCAATTTACAAGATATTGCTTGGCTGGGTCCTCGCGCCTGCCGTCATGCCGTCGTGGTAGAACAGGTGATGGCCTATGCCCCAATCTTTCCCCTGCCCTTCGGCACTTTGTTTTCCAGCCTGTCTGCGCTCGAACAGGAAATTGACCACCGTTCAAGCGAAGTCACCTCTGTTTTGGAGCATGTGGCTAGTTGCCAGGAGTGGTCCATTGAAGGCACGCTGGATCGCTTTAAAGCCGTCGATTATCTGTTGGACGAAGGCTTGCAATCAGGCCAGTTCAAGCTCCCGGATTCCATCGGTCGCCGCCATCTCGAAGAACAGAAGCTACGTCGGCAAATAGCCTCAGATTTGGACAGTCGGATCGGTGATCGGCTTGATTTAATCAAAGAAGAATTGGCAGCCCTTGCCCGTGACTTCCGCCCTAGACGTTTGACTGAAAACAAAACCTCCCATTGGGCTTATCTTGTCCCCGTCGAACAGGTCGAGGCTTTCCGCTTAAGAGTTGAACGGGTTTCCGCCCAACAGGGAGTTTACGGGTTGGCTTTCCGCCTCACCGGGCCTTGGCCGCCCTATACCTTCTGCCAGGCTGTGCAATGAGTCTGCTGCTTTATGGCATCGTCACAGAGAACGCGCTTCCTGCCGACTTTGACGTATCACTATTGTTGATCCATGCAGACGGCTTGACGGCGGTGACGGCTTGCTGTGAACAGGCCGACCCAGATGTCGAGTCGGTCCTCGCCTTCGGCAACGTGGTGGAACGCATCCACCAACGCACCACCATCATACCGATTCGCTACGGCAGCTTGTTGCCGGATGAAGCTGCCGTGGTTGAACTCATGGCAGAAAAAGCCAGCCATTACCGCCGACTCCTAGCGGATCTGGAAGGCTGCGAAGAAATGGGCATCCGCCTACCGATGGCAGCACCCGAACCGGAACCCCTTGCTGCCCAAAAACCCAGTAGCGGCTACGAATATTTGCTGGCGCGAAAACGGAAATATTCGGCGGCCGAACAGGCGGAAAAGGAGGCCGCCGCGTTGGACCTCGCCCTGACGGGGCTATACCGCAAGCGCTGCGGCGAAGCGGGCTTGTTTGCCGGGCAGCACATGTACTTGGTCAGTTATCTGGTGCATAGAACCCAGTTGGATGCATTCCGCGCCAAGGTGGACGAACTTTTCAACGACGAAACCCAAAAAGTGATTATTAGCGGGCCTTGGCCACCTTATAATTTTGCTGGTTGATCACAGAAAAACCATACCAATAATTATAGCATATTTGGTCAAAATCTGAGTGATAAGGGAATATCGCTTCTATTTAGTAAAATATTAGCATTATCTGCCAACCACGCCAGTATCATAAAGCATGGGAAAAATATGATCAATCGAATCGTATGTTTCTTTTCCCATCAATGGAAAGCCAATATCTCTGCGCCAGACTCATGTAAGCAGATACGTATTTGCCTTCGATGCAATAAGGAAGAAACAACTGGTGAATCAAAGCATGAGTGGAGTTTGGAGGAAGATGAGTTGTTCCCCGACATGATTATAAACGTAGTATGGCGAACGGGAAGCTATCGTTGCCAACGGTGCGGGAGGATTGAGCGGTTTTGGCCCAATAAACTAATAGTCGTTGAAGGCCGGAATAAGCCCGGAAATCCCCCTTAACCCCCCTTTGCAAAGGGGGGCAGGGGTATTTGCTGCATTCTCATGGTGTCGTGCCGGTAAACCTTCGCGGCGCGACCCCTTCGACCATGCTCAGGACAGGCTTATTCCTGCCTAATCCCTGTGTGTGTAACGATGAGGGATGAAGCGGGGAAATGATAAACGGGAAAATGGGGTCGGGTCTTTCGTTATCACATGATAACGAAAGACCCGACCCCATATTTTGCCTAAGTCGGTAGCCTTTTTTGCCAACTCAAGTGTATTTTACAAAAAATAAATAATTATGCTTTCATTACTCTTTGCGGCAATCTGATAAAAGGATTTGAGAGCTAAAAAATTCTTAGTAAGCCAATCCATTGTTTGCATGTCTTGCTTCCAACCACATGGTGGAATACCTATCTCTTCCATATAATCTGGATCATAGGCTCTAATAAATTTTTCAACAGAAACCTGATTAAGTTTTTCTGCCATTAATGATACGTCAGTTGGTTCTATGTATCTAGCAAATTCAAAAGCGCATTCATAGGGTGTGTTTTCTCCTCCCATAAGAACATTTTCCAACGAATCATCCCACCACTGAATTCCAAGTAATCGAGCAGAAGGACGAGTCGTAGGCACTTCAATTGTCAACATGTAATGAATTGCAGCCCAAGACTCTCCGAGATCAAGGCTATTTGAATATTCAGATTCAGCCATGTCAATAAGATACTCTACAAAACCCATTTCTCCGAATATTCTGATTCTATTATTAGGTGATGCTATTAGTAAATAACAATCAATTGACATAAGTATATATTATATATTGTCCAGCTATTGTATGCAAGAATAAGTTTCTTGCCTTCTTGGAACAATTGTACAACAAGATCAACCGCCTCTTGCAGTTCGATTACATTTGAGAAGGGCAGCCTAGGATAGGGCGGATCAGGACTGAAATTTGGGTTTCTCATCTCGCCAATATCACGGGCAAGCCTATGATATGAACCAGCAACACCTAGGGAGTGAAAGACAAAGATGGCCTCTATATTACTATCCGAAAAGAATATATTGAGTCCAATTCTCCCGACAGGATGAAGTTCAATATGCCTATAAAACTTTTCTTTTTTAACAAAGACAACATCCAAACCAGCATTGGCAATGGCAGCAGCAAGTTGTTCTTGTCGGATGTCCTTCATAGGAGGTGAGTTTCTATGAGATTCAACAAAGGCATAGTATCGTTTATCAAAATCTATACTTGCCAATAGTTTTCTTACAGCGTTTTTAATATCTATTAGTTACTTATAAATACTCTGCGGCGTGATTTACATATCCAATCACATCATCCTCAGTTACCGTTGCGATGGCACTCCTTATGGCCTCGAAAAGTGCTTCCGCCGTTCGCGGCTTGCA
>CAIODU010000239.1 GCA_903857165.1 uncultured Methylococcaceae bacterium
GTCCGCCGCGCCATCTGGGCTGGCAAGTATTTCGTCAACTCCAAAACCGGCAGCGACCGGTTGGAATTATCTTGCCGTGACTGGGATGCCTTGCTGGATCAACTCGCGGCGGTGGCTTAAAAAGGCCAAAGTCGAGTTTGTGCGAGTAGCTATAAAATATTTTTGCCGAGTTCATATGCTACCAATCTGTCTTGAAAGGTTTTCAGTGCTGTCTAACGCCAACGATCAGCGCCCCGCCCCACCACACGGAACCCGAAAACACCAAGCCGCTCCGTGGCGCGGGTGCGCTGGAACGGAATGTCAGGCAAAAATTTACGCGATTGATGCGGTTTGTTCCTCACCGCATCCTACCCGCCCAGGCTATGACGGATTAGCGCATCTTACCGTGTTTTGGAATCGGTGCGAGGGATGTTACGCAGTCGCTCAAGATAGACTTGCAAATCATCGACGGCCATTTCGATGTCGTTAATCTCATCCATGAGATCCTCGGCAGCCTCCTCCGATTCTTCACCAAGCCGCGAGGCTGTTAGCTTGAGTGCGGTGATTTTCTCTTCGGCAAGGCGGATTAAAAGCTTCAGGCTCTCTATTTCCCTGGCCGCTTCGGTTGGCTCGACACGAATGAACGTATAACCCTCTCGCTGGAGGTAGATATCGTCAGTACTCATAAAAACGCTCCTATCTGAATGCATCGCGTCTTAGCGGCTATTTGACCCGAACAATGCGCGAGTTGTTCGCAAGCGGTGTCAACAAAACAATGAAATGGCGTAGCGTCATCTTTTCTGCTGGGCCAAGAGTGTAATGATAAGCCCCAGCCTTTGTAGGCCGCGAACCCTTTACTAAGATGAGTCCTTCCGGAATCTGGATATCGGGAGGTATCTGATACCAATTGTTTGACGTTATTGGCGCACGTTCCCAATCGTCGAAAAGAGAAACACCGGCCACCAGGGTATCGCTACGGCTTAATCGAATGCCTTGCAATTCTGTATCGGGGCCAATGGAAGAGCCTGTACTTGGGACAATCAAGGGACTGACATCATGCCCCCGAACTTTGTTCAGTGTGTTGGCTTTGATGGTAAATCCCCCTTCAATTGGGTCAGATACGGAGGGAAAGTTACCGCCACCGATATCGGCAACGATCCGGTCAAAACTTCGGTCGTTTTTCCAGCCAGACCGATAGAGTTCGATTTGGAAGTTGTCGGGATAGATCCAATGTAAAGGCATTGCAGAGATTCTCCCTTATTTTGATATGACCATTTCTGGCTCGTTCGTAAGCATAACCAGACGAAGTAAAAAAGCCTTGATTTCTGTTTTTTCTTTGGGGCATGCGATGCGACACTCAACGTTTAAGTGTGCCCAACATTGGGTATACCGTTCCAATCCTTACAGCGTCAAACTCACCAAATTACTCGGATTGCCTTCTCCGGCTAAATTGACGGCGATGACACGGTCTCAATATTAAACCTTTCGGTTGATTTGTCAAAGCGGATTCGGTCTTTTTGCTTTACCGGCGTAGTCAGCCTGACAATGGCCATGCGGCGCAATACGCGGCGGGGGCCGCCATTGCGCTCTACGAATGCGCCCTTGCCGCGTTGTCCCATTATCTAAAACTCACCACCGTCCAGCCTTTTTCTTCGGCAAAGCGGCCAAGTGTTTCGTCCGGATCCACCGCGACCGGGTTGCTGACCTTCTTTAATAGAGGCAGGTCGTTGTGCGAGTCGCTATAAAACCAACTGCCATGCAAGTCATGCCCGCTGTTTTCCAGCCATTCGTCCAAGCGTTTGACCTTGCCTTCCTGAAAGCACGGAACGCCCTCAAAATCCCCCGTGTAACGGCCATCGCGGAATTCGGGGGAGGTGGCGATCAGATGTTCGATGCCGTAAAGCTTGACGATAGGCTCGGTGATGAAACGGTTGGTGGCGGTGATGACAAGCAGCAAGTCACCGGCCTGCCTGTGCTTATCGACCGCTGCGAACGCTGCGGGCAATAGGATGGGTTTGATGCTTTCCTCGATGAATTGCCCCCGCCAACGGTAAAGCTGTTCAGTGGGATGGTCCGCCAAGGGCTTGAGGGCGAAACGCAGAAATTCGGCGATGTCCAGGCAACCGTCACGGTATTGCGCGTAAAAGTGTTCGTTGGCCAGGCGGTATGCAGCGCCATCGACGATGCCTTTTTCCACAAGGAATTCACCCCACAAATAATCGCTGTCGCCGGCAAGGAGGGTATTGTCAAGATCGAATATGGCCAAACTCACGGTTTATCCCTATGACTCTCAGAAAGTGTGGGCCGTAAGCCATCCTAAGTTGTGGCATGGAATCGTGATTTGTGAAACAATCAATCTCATCAAGCAAACGGCTGAATTTAGGCCGTCATTATAGCATTCATGGGCATCGGGCTGTCGCGGTTATGATTGATTCGGAAGGATATCGCCTCAATGTGGGGATCATCCTGTGCAATGACGAAGGTCGCGTCTTTTGGGCGCGGCGGGCTGGCATGCGCTCGTGGCAATTTCCACAGGGCGGCATCAAGTTTAATGAATCGCCGGATGAGGCGATGTACCGTGAGCTATACGAGGAGGTTGGCTTGCAGATACGACAGGTGCAATTGATAGGCCGCACCCGCGAATGGCTGCATTATGAACTCCCCGAGCGCTATATCCGCAAAAATTCCCAACCGCTTTGCATCGGGCAGAAGCAACTCTGGTACATCCTGCGCATGGCTGACAAGGAATCACAAATCCGCTTGGACTGCGCGGAGAAACCCGAATTTGACGCTTGGTGCTGGGTGGACTTCTGGCATCCATTGAATGATGTGGTTTATTTCAAACGGGAAGTCTACCGCAAAGCGATGCTGGAATTGGGTTCCCATCTAACTTCCGATAAGGTGCCGGTCAGCCCGATGGGATTCCTGTCCCTGCGACGGAAGGCTTGAATGGATCAGTTCCAAGAAAGGATAGGGGTGTGGAGTATGCTCAAATTCACAAAACCCTCGTAATCGACGAGTTCGACCCCCGCCAAAATCTCTTCCGGGCCAATGCCCCTAGCCGCTAGGTCGGCGGCTAATGCATGCACGGTCACGGTCCGCATGGATTCTGCCAACCGGGTGGCAAGCGGTGCGCTTTTGAGTGTGGCATAAACGCCACTTTCCAGCAGCAACACTGCATCCCCGCTGCCCACCCGTTCCAGGCATTGGATCAGCGCCAAGGATTCTCCGGGGGAACGATTGACCAAGTGCAAGATACCCATCAGCAAGAGACCACAATATCGGCGGCGGCTAGAAAAAAGGCTATTTCCGTCCGGCGAAGGCTGCGCACGGGTATAATTAATTCGGATGAATCAAGACCCCGCTCGGTTAGGGATTCCTGCTCTGCCCAAAGCCCTTCCACGTCGTACATTTCCAGCGCGGCAAACAAGGGCGCGGTTGGCCTCAAACTGGAATTGTGAGGGCATTGGCCGGATTTAAGCAGGAAAACCCCGTCATCCAGAAACAGAACCCTCACAGACTGGTCAAAAGCCGCAACGGTCATCATCATGTCCAAGCTTTCGCGTATGCTTGAGCCTTGATAGGGCGGGTTGCGCATGACAAACAGGAAGTTTTTCATTCAAACACCGAATACCAGGAACCGGTCGGCCTTCAGGCAGGCATCGACCCACAGCCCAAGTCCGGCGATGCGGAATCCATCGGCCAGATCGTTGTCGATTTTGCCCATCCGCGTGGCTTCGGTTTGTTCGAGCAAGCCCCGCCTGTGCGCAGCGGAAATGCAAATGACCAAGTCGACGCCCTGTTCCGCAGCCAACGCAGACCATCGTTGTAGCAGTGGTTTTTCATCCTCGGGAGGTGCCATCCAGCGCATGCCATGGTAGGCTCCTTCGTAGTAGAAAAAAATCCTGACGATTTCATGGCCCAGCTTGAGGGCCGCTCTGCTAAACTGGTAGGCAGTGTCACCGCCCTGGCTTTCCCAAGGGGCGGAATTGATTTGAATGGCGAATTTCACAAACTTTAATGGTTTAGGCGCGTCTGAGGTGAGGTAGGACGGACAATAATCCAATTGTCCCGGTTAAGGTAAGCTAGGAGCCGATAAAATATGATTATAAATCCTCGCAGACAATAAACAGCCTATCAAATGGCACGCTGTATAGCCATGGATTATCCGCCAGCAAAGGCTTTCCGTCCACTGGCAGCAACCCCGTTGACACGTTACACACAATGTTCAAACCTGGCAAATTCTTAAGCGTTTTGCTGATTGCATCCCAGACTAGTTTGGCCTTTAGCCAGACTCAGCGTCCGCATAAACAATTGGATATCGATCTAAAGAACGTATTGGAATACCCGTCATCGCCTTATTTGGGGACAAACCTGGACATGCCCCGCAGCCAAGAGTTGCCTGAAATCGGCGATCCATCGGGAACCTCTTTCACTCCAACGCAGGAAAAACAGTTGGGTGAAGCTTTCTTTCGCAGCCTGCACGGCCAGGTTGAAGTCAGCGAAGATGCGGAAGTGGCCGAATATATCCAAAGCATTGGGCAGAAACTGGCCGCCAATTCCGATAATCCAACCCAATCTTTCCACTTTTTCGTGGTGGAGGACAACAACATCAACGCTTTCGCCGGCCCCGGCGGTTATATTGGTGTCAATTCTGGCCTAATGCTCGTTACGGAAGCGGAAAGCGAACTGGCCTCGGTGCTAGGGCACGAAATCGCCCACGTCACCCAGCGCCATCTTTACCAGGCTTTCCAGGCACAAGGGCGCATTCAATTGATTTCCATGGCCGCCATGTTGGCCGGCATGTTGATCGGGTCGAAAATAGGTGGCTCAAACAACGGAAGCCAGCCTTATTGCACGGCAAGGAATCAGGGATGCCAACCTTCGGCCAATGCCGGGCAGGGCTTGGCGATGGCGGCAATGGGCGCGGGCACCCAGGCAATGATCAACTTCACCCGCGACAACGAAGCCGAAGCCGACAATGTCGGAATGCAGATTTTGTCACGTTCGGAATTTGACCCTCGCAGCATGCCGACTTTCTTCGAGCGTATGCAGCAGTCCACCCGCTTTGCCGGACATCAAACCCCGGAATTCCTGCTTACCCATCCGGTGACCGTCTCGCGCATCTCGGACAGCCGCGACCGGTCGGAAAAATTCCCTTACCGCCAATTCCCGGACAGTTTGACCTACCAGTTGATCCGCGCCAAGCTAAGGGTGCAATCCCTGCGCAACCCTAAAGAGGCGGTCGGGTATTTCCACGGCATTTACAATCAAGGGACCAAGCAGCAACAAGATGTGACCCGCTATGGCTTGGCCTTGGCCCTCGTGGCCAACAACCGCGCCGAGGAAGGGATCAAGCTGTTGCAAGAATTGACGGCTGAATATCCATACCAGTCCCATTTCATCAATGCCTTGGCCAAGTCGGAAATGGACCGGGGCAGTGTCGCCAAGGCCATGGAAATTTACGCCACGGCCCGTGAGCGGTTCCCTGAAAACTCGGCGATTCGGCTGAATTATGCCCGTGCGCTGTTAGTCGTCAAAAAATCCGAACCCGCACGGCGAATTCTGGAAGAACTGGTTCACGGCATCGTCACGCCCGACATCTATGAAATGCTGGCACAAGCCTACAGTGGCTTGGGCAACGAGGCCGAATCCCACCGCTATTTAGGCGAGGCTTATTACGCCGACGGACAAACGAATGTCGGCATACTCCACATGAAGCTCGCCCGGAAATATTCGGGAAATAATTTCTATCTCAACTCTGTGATCGACGAACGCCTGCATAAATTCACCGAAGAAGAAAAGGAGAGGAAAGGTGAAAAATAATCCGTTTCTAGTTTCATTCCCACCCGCTTGGAAATCTTAACCGTATATATACACCAATACTGTTAAAATCGCTTGCTTTCACTACACACACCAAGGGGCGGCATGAACAATCATTCCAAGTCCAATCTCCAAGGGCTATCGACAATGATGATCGGAGCCATCGGCGTGGTCTATGGCGACGTGGGCACCAGTCCGCTCTACACCATGAAGGAAATATTCAATGGCCCCCACGCCATCCAACCCACCCCGGAGCATGTGCTGGGCATCCTCTCGCTGATTTTCTGGGCGCTGATTTTCGTAATATCCATAAAATATGTATTGTTCGTGATGAGGGCAAACAACCGGGGCGAGGGCGGCATCATGGCGTTGATGGCCTTGGCTTTGCACCATCGCTTCAATGCCGGCCAGCGCGGTTATATCATCGCACTGGGTTTGTTTGGAACGGCACTGTTTTATGGTGACGGAGTGATAACCCCCGCCATATCCGTGTTGAGCGCCGTGGAAGGCTTGCAAGTCGCCGCGCCGTCCCTACAGCCTTACGTCCTTCCCATCGCGGTGGCGGTGTTGATTGGATTGTTCCTGTTTCAAAGCCATGGCACGGAAAAGGTCGGTATGCTATTCGGTCCCGTGATGTGTGTATGGTTCGCGGCGTTGGCACTGTTTGGATGGTCTAGCATGAAGCAAAACCCCATCGTGTTGGAGGCGCTTAATCCGATGCATGGGCTGACATTTTTTCGCGAACATGGCTGGCATGGGTTCATCGCATTGGGCGCGGTTGTTTTAGCCTTGACCGGGGCGGAAGCCCTCTATGCAGACATGGGCCATTTCGGCAAGCGCCCGATTCAATACGCTTGGTTTGCGCTGGTGTTGCCCGCCCTAGTCTTGAACTACTTCGGGCAGGGCGCTTTGATCCTGCGCGAACCTGCCGCCGTGCACAATCCATTTTATTTGTTGGTGCCTGCCGGGTTGCTGTACCCGATGATCGCCTTGTCGACTGTCGCCACGGTCATCGCATCGCAGGCGGTCATCTCCGGGGCTTTCTCCATCACCAGCCAAGCCATGCAAATGGATTATATCCCCCGCATGCAGCAGGTCCATACGTCCGAAGCGGCGATGGGGCAAATCTATATCCCGGCGATGAACCGGGTGTTGCTGTTGTTGGTCATCTGCACTGTATTGAGTTTCCACACCTCCGGCAATCTGGCGGCGGCCTATGGGATCGCTGTGACCGGCACTATGATTATCACCACGCTATTGGTCGTCATCGTCGCCTTGGATAGCTGGAAATGGCCGCCGCTTTGGGTCGGGGCCCTTGCCTTCGTGCTGTTGGCGATTGACGGCGCATTCTTTGCCGCCAATCTCCTGAAAATCCCCCAAGGCGGATGGTTTCCGTTGGTGTTGGGGGCTATTTTGTATTTGTTCATGTCAACATGGCGTAGAGGCAGGGAGGTTCTCACCCATTACTTGCAAAAATCCGCCATGTCCCTTACGGCGTTTCTGTCCGACTTGCAAGGACACCCGGCTCTGGCGAGAGTGCCCGGCACGGCCGTTTTCATGACCACCCGCCATCTCAGCATGCCCCATGGTTTGCAAGTGAACTTCCAGCATAACCGCGTGCTGCACGAGAGGGTAATCCTGCTGACCATCAGTACCGAGGACATTCCCTACATTCCAGATGAAGAGAAAATCGATCTCGACAGTCTGGAGCAGGGCTTCTTCCGCATCACCGCCAAGCATGGTTTTATGGAAACCCCCGATGTCCCGCACATACTCAAGCTGTGCAAGTTGCACGGGCTGGACATTGATGCGCATGAATCTTCCTTCTTTATCAGCCGGGAGACCTTGATTCCATCGTCAAGGCCAGACCTTCATCCGTGGCAGGAGCGAGTGTTCCTAGTCATGTTCCGCAATGCCACCTCGCCTATCCAGTTCTTTAACATTCCTCCGGGGAGAGTTTTGGAACTCGGAGCGCAGTTTGAGGTTTGACGATGGGGGACGGCAAGATTTGCATCGCACTCCGGCACAGGGGCGGGCGGGGTTATTGAGACACCTCCACCGATTTGATCGCAACCCCTTGGCGTTCCAGCCCGGCAAGCCAATGTTTCAGCAGATGCACCGTTTCCTTAGGCCCGTCGAAATTGTCTTTGGTGTAGCGAAGCGTGTCGGCGGTCATTGGCGCGGTCGTCCCGAAGTCGGCGTAAAACTCTTCCGGCTCAAGAAAATCAAAACGGCAAGCGCCCATGCCGACCAGATAACCCCAATATTCAAGGCCCTCTGCAATCTGTTCGGCTTGGCTTTTATGCAGAGGCTTGACGCACTCGATATCCACGTCAATGGGTTCGTCCAATAAATACTCATCCGGCAAAGTAATCAATGGATGCGGGGAATCGGCTGCATACAGGCTTTGCTCCGCTTGCGCCGCCCAGTGTGGATCCAGCCCCTGGGTCACAGGTGCATTATTCGTGGTGTCAACGATTTGCACACCATTCAGTCCGGGTTCCGAGTGATAGGTTTGGGCCAGCAACCCGAGCAGCACCAGCCAAGCGGCGGCATCAATCTCCCGCACCTCCAGAGTCAAGGCAACGGATTTTGCCGGGCCGTCCTTCTGTTGGTCTTGCACGGCGGCGTAGGCATCGACATTGCGCACACTAAGCCATTGGTGATTCAGAATTTCGGTCCAAGTCCCCACGGCGCTGGCCGCGCTTTCCAACACAGCCGCCCCTGCAACCGAGGCCGTCAAGCGGACCTCGACCTTGCCGGTGACCGGCAGTGACGACAAATTATGAGCATAGCTAAAGGGAAGTTTTCCCACGTCAACAGTCATTTTTTTATTCCTCAGTTTTAATCGTCGTTCTCATCATCCCCGTATTTTGCATTGATGGGAATGAACCGATCCATCCACAGTTTGGGGTTGTTATCAAACCGTGCCATCCAGCGCCGGGTGTTGTTCGTGCCGCCGACATCGTCTAATCTGCTCAAGATTTCAGGCGGGACACGGATGGGCTCCAACACCCGCGAAACGCGCCGGTAATAGGAAATGTCGTCCCCGGCATTGACATCGCCCAAAGTCGGCTTCGGCCCGGCTTGGATGATGACCCCATGATCCAAGTCGTGTACGGGAATGTCCGTTAGCAGCTTTTCCCGCAAACCGTCGCGTCCGCCAATCTTTTTCAATAAACGGTCGCCTACTAGAGTTAACCAATTGACTGTTTTAATGCCATGAATCAATGCTTGTGACCAGTAAAATGGCGAACCAATATCTAACCCAAAATAATTTTGGCTAATGTTACGAATATGGTTTCCTTTAGTGCGGTAATAATGATGAAGGTGCAGAGAAAAACCACCTTGACCAGTCTCGAAATGTAGCTTTTTACACATTTTCACAGCCAGTTCTACGAATGATATTGGATTATCCAGAATGAATTCAACCGGGACTATCATTCTCAGACAACCATCTCCGCCTTCACTAAAATAGAAGCTATGATCAGACCGGCTTTCGGGGGTGTCGCCGCCATCCAAATGGACGCTCATAGATAAACGGGTGGGGCAATCATCGCTGGCCCAATACGGCAGCATTTCGTAAGTCTTTGCGGTAACTTTCTTGTATCTTCCATTACCATCAATTAGCACATAGCGCAACTCGGGTTTGAGTATTTCCAAGGCTTTATGGTAGAAATCCAAA
>CAIODU010000240.1 GCA_903857165.1 uncultured Methylococcaceae bacterium
ATGCAACAGAATCCGTAGGGCGGCAACCCTTTGCCGCCGAGGGAAGAACAAGTTCATTGTCGGCATGGGGATGCCGACCTACTCCTTAATTTAACAGTATTGAGGCCCCCTGCACCCCTGCAAAGGGTCGAATCACTCAAATCACCGAATCACCCACGCCGCCGTGCTTTCGCGCCCGCCCAAGCCAATGCGCCAATCCCGAACAACCCGATCACGCCCGGCTCTGGCACGGCGGCGACATCGCCAGAGCGCACGGCCCACGCATAGCCGTTAAAGTCCTTATCGTCGACGTACTGGCCGCCAACGACGGTACCGAAGTACCACGCGTAAGGAGGAAAGGGCGCGTACTCAGTACCGGACCAGTAAACGGAGGATTGGATATTGGCGAACAAATCATAATTGGCGTTGCGGGTGGTGGCGATCGACCGGCCTGCCACGCCGCCCAGCCCATTATAAAACAAATTCCCTAACTCGCTGCCGGTGCAACCGGTGCCGTAATTTTGTACGCCATAGGTCGAGTTAGTGAGTGAAGCCGAGCAGGTCGCGTCCGGCTGCAAAGTCGTCGGCATCATAGCCCGAGGTCTTGGCGTAGTTGGCATCCTTTAGCCAGGTAATGTTGCGGTCGGTGTCGTAGACTGCCAGCCCGCCAAGCCTGGACATCAGCGCGGCTTCGGCGGTGGGGGCAAGGCCGATCCCGGCCAAAAGGACGAGGGCAGTCAATGGTTTAGCTAAAATATTCATCAGGATAATCCTTCAATCTAACGAGAAAAGAGTTTGCGCCAAGGCACGGGCGCGGTAATTTTATGCGCCTATTTCTTTATCCAATCTATGGATATAGCGGATGCTGTTGCCACTCATCGGATACCAAACAAACTTCAGAACTCCTGATGTCTTGGATTTTACGATTATCCCACATTGTAAATTAGCCTGAGATTGGTCTTGGGAAACAGGGTTTCCGTCTCATTCAACTCGTCGCATAGGGCCGTAGGATGGGCTGAGCTTGCGAAGCCCATCATTCGCGAAAGATGCGCCTCCTTCGTCGGCACATCCTACGCCCTGCGTGCGGCGACTTCCTCCTCGCTCAAGCCGACAGTCGGGCCATGCACGGCAATCAGGTCACGGTAATGAATGGCCCAACCCAAGCGGGCGGCTTCGGTCGAAGGGAAATAAGAAGTGGTCATGGCAACGCCTTCTGCAAGTGACGGGTTATTTTGTTTTGTTTTCGGCCAAAAAGAAATCCGGGCCGAAAGGAATGGTCTTATGACTAAAGTTTCGGGATTCGAAAAAGCTTAAAATGATGCCATAAGAATATGATATACAAGGGAAAGAGTGTCTCCTGAGTGGTATAATATTGGTTGTCTTGCAAACTTCCAAACACCCGACAAAGGAGACCGCAACATGCATCGTGACACAAACCCTCCCGCGCTTCCAGCCCTGACCGCCGACTTGCTCCGGGACAACGGCCTTCTGGTCGACAACCTGTTCGCCGACCTCTGGAAGCAGGTGGGCATGGACGCGCTGCTGAAGCGAGCCGGTTTCGGCAAGCGTTCGGGGACGCCGAACCATCCTTGATCGTCCGGTCATTCAAGCGAATCTGCCAATTGCTGCCATATTTGATGCCATACGGCGGGTCGAGGTAAATCATCTGCACCTTGCCCGCCAAGCCTTCCCGTTCCAATAATGAAGTCATCACTAACAGGCTATCGCCTTGAATAATGCGGTTTGTCCAGTCTTCGGGGTGTTTAGGGCAGTTGCCCTTCGCCGACGCCTTGCGACCGCAGTTGCCTCAAGGCTTCCTCCGCCGTCAGGCGGGTGTACGCCAGCGTCGGGCGGAAGGTGGGGTCTTGCTGGGCGTTCGATTCCGCCAGCGCAAACAGGGCTGCCGCCACCTCTGGATGCCTTTCCTCCCAGAGCAGGTTGCCGCAGTAGGCGGCTTGCGCCCCCAGGCAGACCACGCCCGCGCGAAGTTCATGCAACCCCAGTTGGACGGTGTCGCGACCCCAGCCGAAGACCCGCTCCGCCTGGCGGGCGCTGCCCCCGCAATACTTGAGCACCATCGCCGCCTGAAACGAACGGCGCTCGGCCCCCAACATTTTGGCGCTCGCCAGTTTCATGTCTTCGATTTGGGAGGCGCTTAAGGGCAACGGGGTTGGCTCGGCAGCAGCAATTCTCATTATGGCTCCATTGCCGTCATTCCGGCTTAGGATGCCGGAATCCAGTGCCACGGACGGTAACATGTCGGTTGCGTAAGTGTTTGAAAAAGGCTTGATGGCGACACCTGGATTCACATCCTTGTGACTGGATTCCGGCATCCTAAGCCGGAATGACGGGTTGTCTATCAGCACTTTGGCTCATAATGAGAATTGCTGCTATGCTTGCATGGGCCTGGTGTTCTGGTTGGCGCGGTGGGTGACCGTGTCGGAGAAATAAATCGGTGTCCGTAACATCCTATGACACTGAACTAGACAGGCACTTCATGCTCGCGGCATATTTTGTCAATGTCCACATTTTCCAAAAATTCCCCGGTCAGTGCGCAGCGATGCCGTCCGTCCATTTCAATCCGATGATGGCGACAGGTCTTGCAAACCCCAAACGTCCTCAACTGATTAGCCACCTGCATGGCCCTAAGCAACTTGTCCAAAACGTCGAGAATGGAATCTTGTTCGACTCCGGGCATTTGGTCCAAGGCCAATTGCAATGATTTTGGCGGGATGGTCTCGGCAATCACCTTCCTTCCACGCGCCGTCAATTGCAGATGCACCACCCGCCGGTCTTTGTAATCGGGCAGCTTTTCGATCATGCCGATGTTTTCCATCAATCCCAAGGTTTGCGACACCGTGCCTTTGGTCAGGCCAAGATAGTCAGCCACCCCCGCTGGCGTATCGCTATAGCGGTTGCAATGGCTCAAGTAGTGCAGTGCCTCCAATTGCACGGGCTGCAAACCCTTCTCCACCATTGACCTACGGGTGTCGGTCCGCAGCAGGTTGGCAATGCGTTCTAGATATTGGTAAATCTCATCGGTCTTCATTTCAACCATAGTATCGAATCAAAACAACGTTGACAAATAAATAGGGAACGATGGACACCGAACTTGCGTCAAAAGCGGCGTTGCCTTATAACCAAGTTTTCCGACAACCACGATAACAAACCCAAACACTTAGACCAAGGATAATTTACTATGCATCTAAAAATCACTGGATTCACCCTGCTGGCAATGCTATTGGGCTGCAATGCCGCCTACGCTGCCAATCCCGAGGCGGGCAAAGCCGCTTCGGCACAGTGTGTCGGTTGCCACGGGCCCAAAGGAATCAGCATGGCGGGTACGTTTCCCAATTTGGCCGGTCAGAAGGTGGAATATTTAACCGCGCAGTTGAAAGCCTTCCGGGGCAAGACTCGCGTTGCCCCCGTCATGAACGGCATGGCGGCCGCTTTAAAGGACGAAGACATCGACAATCTTGCCGCCTATTTCGCCAGCCTCAAAGCCTGCGAGTAACTATTCGGTGGGGGTCCCAAGTGTTGCCGGGCAAATACCCCCACTCCTTGACCGGCCGGCTCGCGGCCATGGCGGAAAAGCGCGGCCCCTGCTAGTGGCGGACACCACCCTGCACAGTGCGCAGAACGCGCCAACCCATGATGTTCGGATGGCTTCAAAAAGAAGGTCTCACGCAACGACGCAAAGGCGCAACGTAAAGCAAATCCTCGTTGCGGCTTCGCGTCAGCAATTCTCATTATGGCTCCATTGCCGTCATTCCGGCTTAGGATGCCGGAATCCAGTGCCACGGACGGTGACATGTCGGTTGCGTAAGTGTTTGAAAAAGGCTTGATGGCGACACCTGGATTCACATCCTTGTGACTGGATTCCGGCATCCTAAGCCGGCATGACGAGTTATCTATCAGCACTTTGGCTCATAATGAGAATTGCTGGCTTCGCGTTGATGCGTGAAACCCCTCCTTACTGTTTGGGGGGTGGGATGCCCCAAGCTCCTTGGGTTGATGGGACCAAAATATTTGCCCGTTGTACAATCGGTACTCCAGCCTGTCGCGCTTTCCAAAGATCATAAGCAGCTTGTTGGGCAATCCATAAATCCGCCCGCCCGCCATTCTCCACACCTAGCCAGCCTTCCAGGCGTAAGGTGATTTCCAATAATGAACCCACCAAAAGAATCGTCCACGAAAAACACGAAAAGCACGAACAAGACATGCTTTTGTTCGTGGTTTTCGTGCCTTTCGTGGACTCTATTTTTTGCCTTCGGATCAGATTCTTGTTG
>CAIODU010000241.1 GCA_903857165.1 uncultured Methylococcaceae bacterium
AGCCGCGCTGGACCAGGCGTTTTCCCCGCCCGGCGAATCGCCGGACGTGCTTTTCAATCTCCAGGTGACCGATGCATGGCTTAACCAGCCGATACTGGCCTTGGTTTTGGTCTGCCACGGTTCATCACGCGGGGTTGTGCGGTTATTTGAAGACCTGTCCGGCACGCCCATCAGCGTGGCGACCGTTCACAACCGGTTGGCGGCAGCGGCCGGTTGCGCGGCGACGATCAATGCCGCGCAGGACCTTTCCCCCGTCCGCGTAGGACTCCACGATGAAATCTTCCAAGAGGGCCGGCCGGTCCTGACCGGCCTTGATGCGGATTCCACCCATTGCTACCTCTTGGCCGAGGCGGAACACCGTGACGGCGACACATTCCACATCCAGCAACAGTGCGAGGGCCTGGCCAACCGGCTGGCACAAGGGTCGGCCACCCGTCGGCAACGGGCCGATATCATGCGGCGGAATCCGTTCATTGTTCGGCCCTACGAGGGCTACCAGACACGTTTAACATCGTATTCATTAAATGCAGTATCCGAACTCAATAGCGTCATATCTTCAACCATGGCTTGAGCGATTAACAAACGGTCAAAAGGGTCGCGATGATGAAAAGGTAAAGCCATCGTCTGCACGATATGACCCAATCCAATCGGTAACAATTCAATCTGATTGCGCTCCAATTGTTGGGGGATAAATTCTGCTAATGGTTGTTGTAGATCGAACTTGCCCAAACGTATTTTGATAGCCATTTCCCAAACACTCGCCAACCTCAAAAAGGGCATGGATTCATCGGCTAGAAACAATTCTACCGCCGCTTTGCCCCGCAACGAAGCATAACCCAGATGAAATCGGCTCCATCTTCGACTGCAAGCGCCCGGTAGCTCCGACCCACTCGCGCCGACCAGTATTCCCCAACTTTTTTAAATTGCAGCGAAGGATGCGCTTGATTACTCTTGAGCAGTGCGAAATTCTTTCTTGCAAGTTGCTGCACTGGCTTTGGCAGGGCATCAAAACGATCCCAGAATTGAGGAGTTGTCCGATGCACTCACAAATCCTTGAGCTTTCCTGCCGCCTTGGCTTCCATGGCTTCCCGTTTCAGAAAATCAAGCTTCCCGGAGGCGGAATCTTCCGCGATCTGCCTGTCCCAATCTTCCCAGTCCATGCGCTCAATCCATTCCCTGAGTTTTACGAATTCCTGTTTTGGCAGGGAGGCTATTTCGGTCTGGATATGTTCTAACTGGGCCATTGGTTAATCTTTGATTTAGGATTTTCTGCGCTTATCTTGAAAGTTCGCGAATGATGGGCTTCGCAAGCTCAGCCCATCCTAAGACTCGTGGGCATAGTCGGTTTCACAAGTAGGCCGGAATAAGGTCGCACGGCGACCGTTTCCGGCAAAATCCGCCGAAGTGCCGGAAAAAACGCCCGCGAACGGGCTTATTCCGGCCTACGTTGTCGCACCATGTGTAAACCATGCGCTCCGGCAAATGGCGATAGGTCAATAGCTGGATTTCAATCTGATAAAGCCGTCCTTCGCTGTCCTTGGCTTTGACATCCACCACGCTCAGTTATTCGTCCAGAAACACCTTAGCATAGGATTGAGTGGCTCTGCTTCGGTTATCGGCACACTTAAATCGCCGGTTAATATGGCATTGAGGAAATGCACCAACAGATTGCGGTTTTCCTCAGAGCCGAGCAATGCCTTGAATACGCAATCTATTTTCGGGTCAATGCGGTGTTTCATGGTGGGTTCTTATTAGCGAAATATAAGAAACGCGGCATGTGTAGGATGTGCCGACGAAGGAGGCACATCTTCCGCGATGGATGCGCTTCGTCCCTCAGCGCATCCTACGGCCCTACCAAAAGAACCAAGATAAGCCTTTTTCATGTTAATTTAATCCTATATTAAGCATAATGGTTAGTTTAATATGTCAGTCAATTTCATTACATACATAACTAATGGGATTACGGTTTGTTCCGCTTGGGCAAACGATAAAGCCGTTTGCCCATACAGGCTCCTTATCGCATTAGAGTCCCAAATGCTGCAACATATCTCTTAGGGATTTCTCACCCTTTGGATGATCAAACCAAAACTTTGAATATTCATCATCAAGCTTCGAGTCAACCTTATGAGCCCATAACCAGATTGCTGCTCCAATGATGGCGAATAGAGCCATTAGCCTAGGATTTAAAAAGTTTAACACTCCAAATAATAGAATAATGACAGTTAAAAGCAGGAAACCGTAATAGGAAAGTTTTCCTGATTTAATCATACATTTATTATCGTCAAGTAAACTAGTTTTATCTTTATATTTCTCGCCTTCTTTCGCAAATGTTGACTGGGCGTTATCGAGAATATTTTCCCCCGGCCATTCGGTATGGCTAACAATTTCGCAGTCGAATGGGATGTTGCCGGGGGCATAACCATCGGGTCCTTGAGCTATCCGCTCAAAAACGCTGACATGAATCTTCGGTTTTTCAATTTTTCGATCTTTACAAAGTTTAGAAATATTGCGCGGACACCAACGATAATACAATGCCATTCCTTCACGAGAATCATAAAGCTTGCCATGTGCGTCTCGTGCATTAATCACATATTCACGAGCCATTTGAATAAAGTGCAATCCCCTTTTTTGGGCATGGGTCATCATCCAATGCAGTGACTCCATAGATAAACCCTGCTTTGGATATCCGCCGCCCACATTCGAATGCACACCGGAAAACCAGACTTGTTCTACCCGCGGGTCGTCTTCCCACAATTCAGGTTGGAAGGTGAGTCTCTCATCATCTATGGAAAGAGCATGACAGGCATGATCAACATTAGGTCCCAAGGATAAATCTTTGAACCAAACTCGGAACAATTTGGTCAACTCTTTAAAACTCGACTTTGGCCTTTTTAAGCCACCGCCGCGAGTTGATCCAGCAAGGCATCCCAGTCACGGCAAGATAATTCCAACCGGTCGCTGCCGGTTTTGGAGTTGACGAAATACTTGCCAGCCCAGATGGCGCGGCGGACG
>CAIODU010000242.1 GCA_903857165.1 uncultured Methylococcaceae bacterium
CCAAGTTCATTTGTTCAAATGCACCTTGCAGTATGGCGTGGAAAGTCTTGTCCAAGTCCGCGCCCACGGCGGCAAGGCCGGGCGGAACGACGGAGGACAAGTGTTTGGCGAGATCGTCGAGATTTATATTGGTAAGCATGGCTGAGAAGGATAGCCGATAGAATGGCCCATTTCAATGATTCGGCTTGCACAATTTTGATTCAGGCCGCAAAATCCCACCACTTGCAAATAATTTGGAGATCTAGCCATGAGTTTCGATTTTAAGAAAGCATTGAAAAGAGAAGTCAACGTGGGTCTGAAAGAGCAGAAGATGCGCTACTTGGCCGGCAGCGGACTGTTTTTGGCATCCGTGTTTTTTGGCAATATCCCCCTATTGCTGCTCGGCGGGATAGTGGTTTACACCGCTTTTTTCCGCTGGTGCCCGGCCTATTCCGGCTTGGGCAGGACCACCGTCGATCCCAACGAACCGCCCGCCGCTTGCTGCGGTCACAACCACGAGCATTGATTTCCCGGTTGGCCACATGGCTAAAAATGTAAATATGCGGCATGACTAAAGCAACCCTCCCCCTGGCAAGGGGGAGGGACTTCAATGCTGTTGAATTAAGCAACAACGACAAAACCCGTAGGGCGGCAACCCTTTGCCGCCAAGGGATGAGACAAGTCCGTTTTCGGCATTTCAACAGTTGCCGTAGCCCGGATGAAGCCCTCCGGGCGCAATCCGGGTTTTCCGTGGCATCCCCCCGGATTGCGCCGCAGGGCGGCTCCATCCGGGCTACCTGCTACTTGCTGACAGGGGGGCATGCCGTGCATTCAGTCTTCCCGCTTGAACTCCCCTTCGATCACCTTGGGTTCATTGGGGGCAGCCGGGTTGCCTTGCTTCAGTCCCAAACGGTTTTTCACCAGCCATGCCGCGATCAAGCGACGGGTAAACGGGATCAGGCACAACAACCCGGCCACATCCGAAAGAAAACCCGGCAATAACAACAAGGCCCCGCCGGCCACGATCACCGCACCGTTGACCAGTTCTGTTGCGGGCAATTCGCCGCGAGCCAGGCTTTGCTGTAGACGCATCCAAGTGTTCCAGCCTTGGGTTTGCAGCAAAAAAGTCCCCAAGCCTGCCGCGCCGAACAGTAATATCAGTGTCGGAAGGAAGCCTATCATCCCGCCAATCTGGATAAGTAGATAAATTTCCAGAATGGGAAGGGCTAAAAGAGCCAGCAAAAGCCCTTGCGCTATGTTCATCAAAACCTCACAACGTTTAAAATGTTTGAACTTATGTTACGCACAGGCCACCGAAACCGTTGGCGGCAAAGGGTTGCCGCCCTACGGTTTAGGGGGCGGGAGGGGCCATGACCGCCGTAGGTCGGCAACCCTTTGCCGACGTGTGCGTAACATCAGTGATGGAAGATCGCCAATCTGTTCTATTATGTCTCTTCTTGCCGATAAAGTCTTGGAGTCCATGGATACAAAATATTGCCTTGTGTTGTCCACCTGTCCGCAGGGGGAGGTTGCCGAAACTTTGGCCAAATTTCTGGTCGAAGGACATCTAGCCGCCTGTGTCAATATTTTGCCGGGGTTGACTTCAGTCTACCCTTGGGAAGGCAACATCGAAACGGGTGCGGAGGCGCTTTTGCTCATCAAGACCGAGCGCGCGGTTTATCCAAGGCTCGAAACGGAATTGCGCGGGCGACACCCCTACCAACTACCCGAAATCATCGTGATCGACATCGAACGCGGCCTCCCCGATTATTTAAACTGGATCAGCCAATGGCTTTTTACCGCACCACATTCCTGATATTTGTTATTTGCCTGGGCTTTGCCGCCCCATCCAAGGCCATGAACCCGAAAGATTTATTACCGCCGGAAAAGGCGTTTGCCCTGACCGCCAGGATGGAATCGGCCAATGAGGCGGTATTGGCTTGGGACATAGCGCCTGGGTATTACCTCTATCGAAGCAAATTCAAATTCGTCCCGGAAACTCAGGGGGTTGCCTTGGGTGCGGCGCGTTTCCCCGCAGGTGAAAAAAAGCACGACGAAACCTTTGGCGAAATTGAAATTTACCGGGGCCACATCGAAATCCCGCTACCGTTCACCCGTGGGCAGTCGTCAATCCAACGGGCGGAATTGGCAGTCACCTCACAAGGCTGTGCCGATGCCGGCATTTGTTTCCCCCCCCACCAGCAAATAGTGCCGTTGAGTTTGCCC
>CAIODU010000243.1 GCA_903857165.1 uncultured Methylococcaceae bacterium
CCACGTTGACATACAAGGTCTGGCGGGGCAGGAAATCCATTCATACGTTGACCATTTTTGGTTTCCGGCATAGACATGCAGTTTTTCACTGGGCGGTTTACCGTCTTTTCAAGTTAATTCCAGCAGAACATAAGGGCCAAGTCGGCGGTCAGGGCTGGAAACGAGGGAAGATTTGTACCGCGATGCATGTTGCGGTCTCCTTTGCCGGATGCCTGGAAGTTTTGCAAGACAACCAATATTATATCACTTAGAATGCCGTAGTGCCTTTATATATCATGCCCTTACAGTCATGTTTTAGACTTTTTGAGTCCCGAAACCTTAGTTGACAATTTATAAAACTTACGATTGCCCGCACAATCATACAAAATTCCCCCGGTCGCTGCCTGTTCCTAATATTACTTACAAATTTGATACTTGGCTAAATATTCAATCTCAAGCGTCGCATATTGTTTTTTTTTATATTCACCCTAGCCTGGTAAGTGCTACAATCAAAGCCAGCGCGGCCCAAGAATTATATTTTTGTGGCTAATCGGCCTCGGCCTAGGCAAGGCCGTTGCTATCGGCGTGGGGATTGCTAGCACAAAGCACCCCTAAACTATCGATCTTTCAATTTGAAGTTAACTGGAGACCACCATGGCGATACTTGATTCCGAAGCCTCGTTTGAAGAAAAACTCACTGCCGCCGCCCGTGCGGAACGACTGGTACGTGCCCGCAGCCTCACCAAAAACTATATCCTCGTTTCGGCCGGCATTGGCCTAGTGCCCTTGCCCCTAGCCGACTTGGCCGGGGTCATGGCGTTGCAAGTCAAGCTGGTGCACGGACTTGCCAAAGTGTACGAGGTGCCGTTCAAGGAAAACATCACGAAGTCGCTACTGGCCTCGCTGCTTTCCGGCGCATCCTCCGTCATCGGCGTCATGGGGTTGGCCAGCCTCGCCAAGACTATCCCGGTATTGGGGACCTTAGCTGGCGGCGGCGGCGTCGCGGTCACCGCAGCATCCGTGACATTTGCCACCGGCGAGGTTTTCACCCGGCACTTTGAGTCCGGCGGCACTTTGCTGGATTTCGACCCGCACAAGATGAAGGCACTGTTCAAGCGCGAACTGAAAAATGGCAAAGCCGCAGCGGACGCGCATGATCCGGCCTCGGCCACCGCTGCGTAAACTTCGGGCTTGCCTCCTTCGAGTCAAGCAGGGTGCGGTCGGTATTTAGCGGGGCCGCATCCTTCCCTGTCCGGCGAGGTGTTTATAACAAGGAATAGCCAAGGGCGGGGTAATTTTTTACTACCCACTCAAATTTATCTGTCTGAACGCCACAGGAACCTGCGGCGCAGGCAAAGTTCAAGGGCGTTAGCATGTGGTTACCGATAATTGTCTTTGCTGGCAGCGCCGCATTGGTTGGTGGCATGAAGTCGCTTTCGCGAGGAAGGAGGCCTAACCTAGCACAAATGCTTGCCGCGCCTCGGCCCGACAGGGGAATAGCCCAAGCCGGAGATTTGGAGTGCCAACCCGGCCTGAGATGGAGTTTAGTTGTCTTGGGCACTACCTTAGCGGGCCGCTACCTCACCCCCTTGCCTCTGGCCCTGGCCATCACACCTCTGGCCGTCTATCTGCAATGGCCATGGATCAAAGCGGCTTGGCTCGACCTAATGGAGCGACACACTCTTAGGGCCACAGGATTGATGCCCATCGTTCTCGCTTGCGGCTGGATTGCCGGTTTTTATGTAAGCAGCGCCTTCGCTCTCTTCGCTTATCTGCTTTCCCGAAAAATCAACTTACTCAATGTTGAGCGCACCCGGCAAAAACTGAGCCACCTGTACGGCCAGCAACCACAAACAATCTGGCTCCTAATCGATGGGGCGGAGATTGAAACGCCAATCAATGAAGTGCGGAGCGGAGACATCGTTGTCGCCTATGCTGGTGAGTCCATCCCGGTGGACGGCATTATCGTCGCCGGCAATACGGCGGTGGACCAGCAGCGCCTGACCGGGGATGCGAAACCTGTTGAAAGGAGTTTGGGTGATCGCGTGTTTGCCAGTACCCTGGCACTGCGTGGTTGGGTGCATGTGCGAGTGGAACTGGCAGGGAAGCAGACGGTGGCGATGCAGCTTGCCGACATTATAAGTCATGCAACGCCCTGCCCTCTGCCCACCGAGCGGCGCGGACTAAAACTAGCGCAAGATTGCGTAATGCCTGGTGCGGTTTTGGGCATAGCGACTCTGCCTCTGCTGGGGGCCAACAGCGCCCTCGCAGTGTTGTTAGCACGTCCCGGCATCGACATGGATTACGCGGCACCCTTGGCCCTGCAAAATTTCATCTATCTTTGTGCAGAAAACGGCATTTTGGTCAAAGACGGCCGCGCTTTGGAATTAATGCGTACCGTCGACACGGTGGTGTTCGACATGACCGGCAGCTTGACATTGGAGCAACCGGAAGTCCTAAGCATCCATACCTGCGGAAAATTCGAAAAATGGCAAGTGCTGGCCCACGCGGCGGCGGCCGGGCAATTGCAAAGCCACCCCATCGCCAAAGCGATTGTGGAAGAGGCGAAGCAGTGTGGCCTAAAACTGCCGGACACCCTAAAAATCAGTTGCGATGCCGATTTTGGCGTTCAAGCCAGCATTGGCGGTCAAAGGGTGCATTTCGGCAGCCTGCTCTTTGTGGGCGACGGGTGGCTAACCCTACCTTCGGTGCTTGTCAAGAGGCAAGCCCAGTGTGCCGAGCTAGGCCATTCCCTTTTATTCGTAACAGTGGATGGTGTCTTGGCCGGAGCATTGGAATTGCGCCCGGCCTTGCGTCCAAGGGCGATGGACGTTGTCGCCGAACTCAAGCGGCGCAAACTCAAGCTCGCCATCTTCTCCGGTGACCGCATCGAACCCACACGGCAAATCGCACAACGCCTGGGGATTGAAGAATGTTTCGCCGAGATGCTGTCCGAGGACAAGGTCCGCCAGATTGAGCGCTTACAGCAAGAGGGTCGCTCGGTCTGTTTTTTGGGTGACGGTGTCAACAATCCTATCGCCTTGCAATCAGCCAATGTCTCGGTTTCAGTACGGAGTTTCACTAGCGCCGCACAAGAAGCCGCACAAGTTGTACTGATGGGCCAAAGCCTGATGCAATTGCCTCTATTTATCGACCTATCCCAGCGTTTAGATTCCAACTTAGACATCAGCTTCAAGATGAGCGTCGCCACCGGGTGCGGGATCGTTGGCGGTGTTTTTCTGTTCCACGGCGGCATCGCTGGCATGGCCGCACTCAATCTCCTTGCCAACATCGCGATTACCGGCAACACCCTGCTGCCTTTGCGAAACACAATGGCAAGGGCCGCAAAAACCGCCGATCCCGCACCGGTCGCCCCGGCACGATGGATCGAACCATGATTACTGCCAAGCACGGGGAACATAGCTACCATGTTCGTGCTTGAAACGTTTGCCCTCGGCAGCCTGCTTTTTGCCGGCGGCAGGCTTGCCTTCCGTCGCAAATCGGCGCAGGCGGAAAGCTCGCAAGCGCACAAGCAGACCGTCCTCGACGCGACGGACGAACCGAAACAAAGCCAACATGCCCTGACCCAGGCACGGGCCAAGCGTGACCTCCGCACATCCCAAGTGGCTTTGGGGCTGGCGGTCGCCGGGGCGGCGCTACGCATGCCGGTCGTCGGCCTCGCCAGCCTGCCCGCCATGCTGCTGGTGTTCGCCCCCGTCTACGGCGGGGCTTGGCGCGCTTTGCGCGCACGGCGTGTCGATGCGCAGGTTCTCGATGCCACCCGCGTCAGCGTCTGCGTAGTCATGGGCTACACCGTCATCGCCGCGCTCAACGCCCTGCTCCACGCATCAAGCCAACGCCTGTTCCTGCGTTCGGAAGAAGAATTGCGCAGCACCTTGCACGAGTCGATGGGCCTGAACGAGCGCCTAGCCTGGGTCGAGTGCGGCGGCATTGAGGTGCAAACGCCGTTGGAACAGATCAAGCCCGGCATGGTCATGACCCTGCGCGGCGGTGACACCGTTCCGGTGGACGGCGTGGTAGTCTCGGGCAGCGCTTGGTTTGCCCTGCGCTTTGCCGAAGATAGGGTGGCGGAAGCCGAACTAGGCGACAGGATTGCGGCGGGCAGCCGAATATTGGACGGGGCGGTGTCACTCCGCGTTGAAGCCGTGCCTGAAACAGCCGTAACCTTGTACGGACAACTTCAGGAAGCCCCGCTTAAACAAACCCTGCTGAGCAGGATCGGCGAGGACACAGGCGGACGCATGGCCCCTTGGATGATCGCCGCGTTCGCATTGTCCACGCCGATTATGGGCGTCAACCGCGCCGCCGCGTTCCTGACCACCAGTTTTGGCGCACAGATGAACCGCTTAAGCCCTTACACGGCATGTCAATTCATCGGTTTTGCCTCCCATCATGGCATCCTCATCCGTGAACCCCTCGCACTGGAACTGGCCAACAGGGTGGACATGATCATTTTCGACGCCCGTGTGCTGGATCATCCTTCAGCCCGCCCCCATGCCGCCGGACTCATTCATGCGCTGGGGCTCATGCCACGGTCAAGCACCGATGCGTCAACTCTACCGTTCGGCATCTTTGTCATGGCAACAAGCGAGGATCAAGGGCATCGCTTGGCGGATGATCTAGGCCTTGACGGTTATTTCATCGAAGCCGAAGGCGGAAGACGGGCCGCACTCGTCGAGGGGTTTCAACTGGGTGGCCGAACCGTATGCTATGTGGGGACCGGGGTGCGGGACGCGGCGGCGATGAACACCGCCTTGCTGTCGGTGGATGTCCGCGAACCCTCCGATCTAAGTGAAACCCAAGCCCACATTGTGCTGCTGGACCCGCGTCTGCGCGGACTGCCCGGCGTTTTCGATCTAGCCAAGCTGTTTACTGCGAAGCAAAGTTTCAACCTGCTCGCCCCTATCGGGGTTGACCTAATCGATATTTCAACCACGGTTTTCCTGCACTTTGGTTTGGTCTACTCGGTGCTTCTATCCTACGCAGGGCTATTATCCAGTGTGGCCCATGCCAAAATGCCAAAGAGACCACCCGTCGCTCTGCCGAAAGCGCCGTCCCCGCCCAAGCCTAGCGAAGAAGATCCGAGACTAATCACATGATGGGCATTGGCTTGTAAGCCCAATATCGCCTGAAATGAAAAGCTTGGCTGTCACATTGACGGATTCGCAGCCGTTCAAAATCGGTGGGAAGCAGTTTGCTATGATCCCATTGTTCTAATCGTCTTGCTGATTCGGGAGAACGCCTCATCCAGTACAGCTTTGTCTTGGCCGAACGCAACGCGCAAGTAGCTGTCCATGCCAAAGGCGTCTCCCGCCGCCACAAAGACACTGGCTTCTTTGCAGAGTGTCTCCATGAGTTCGGTTGAATTGACCGCCATATGGTAACGAATAAAAGCAACGGCCGATGCTTGGGGAGGTACATAGCTGAACTGACCCGCGTGCCCTTCCATCCAACTTTCCAACACGGGATAGCCTCGCCGGATATAATCGCGGGTGCGTTGAATTAGCCGGGGACGGACTTCATCCGACAGCGCATGGGCTGCCAGCTTATTGCTGAGCATGGTAGTCGAAACGGTGGTGTATTCATGACGCCGCCAAAGTTCCTCGACCGTATCGGTCGGGCCCACAATCCAGCCTATGCGTAGGCCGGGCAGCCCATAGGCTTTGCTCATGCTGCCTAGGCAGAGAACCTTGTCGTAGCGACCAAAAAAAGAAGCGGTTTCATCCTCCCGCAGGCGTTCGGCGCCCCGGTACACTTCATCCGCCAAGATCCAGGCACCAACCCGCTCCGCCGCAGCCACAACCGCATCCATCTCCGCTTCGGTCATAATGTAGCCGGTTGGGTTGTTAGGATTGCAAACAGCGATGATTTTGGTTTTACTGGAAAGCCGCTTATTCAGTTCGTCAATATCCATTGCCCAACCGGCTTCGGACAGCAAACCAAAGCTCTTGACTGTATGGCCGGTATTCAGCGCCAGCCCCCAGAGTTGTTTGTAGGTTGGCGTCTGGGTTAGTAATTCGTCGCCCGGACCCATCAAGGTCTGCATGACGATGTTATTGGCCTCCGACGCGCCAACCGTCACCAATACGTTTTCTACGCCGACGCTTGAATTCGCGGCAACGGGGTAAAGGCGGGCTATGTTTTCGCGCAGCGCAGGAATGCCGTTGACATGGGGGTAGTTGATGGTGGTAGCCAATAGTTCGTCAATGGACAGTGGGCCGTTAGCCAGCAATTCCTCCAGCGTCAACGGATGGACACCGCTTTCAACAAGATTGAACTGGGCGATTTGCTCCCACTTCGATTGGATGACTTCAAGGTCAAATGGAATGAATGGCATTTTTGGTTTCCAGAATAAATATGTATTTTTCGCTTGACAACTTACAGTAGACTCTATCGGGAACCCACTTAGTGACCCCGCCGTTGCAGCATTAGCGGAAAGTTTCCGATAAAGTCTAGTATTTTAAACTAACCCCATGATTGCCGTGTTGACGAGCCATATGTTTAATAATGATTTATTAACAGCCTTTTTTGCGTTGGGCGCGACACTCGCCTGGGGATGTGGTGATTTTGGCGGCGGATTGGCGTCAAGGCGGCACGATGCGCACAGTGTCGTGATCGCTGCCCAGCTAATCAGCCTTGCCCCCTTGCTGATTCTGGTCGTGTCATTTGAATGCGTGATGCCTAAAGGCTCAGATTTGTTATTTGGTGGCCTAGGCGGCATGGTTGGCGTATTTGGCCTGCTCAATCTCTACCAGGGATTGTCCGTAGGCCGGATGAGTGTTGTCGCGCCACTGGCGGCCATCATTGCCAGTGCCATTCCTGTGCTGGTTGGCATTTTGTCCGATGGATTGCCGACGCACATTCAACTGGCGGGATTTGCCCTTGCACTGATAGCCGTGTGGTTTTTATCCAGTGACGGGAAACGACTTGAGGCCACGGCGGGTGAATTACGCTTCGCCATAATGGGCGGCATTGGGTTTGCCGCATTTTATGTGTCCTTAGACAAGGTAAGCGGCGAGACTATCTTATGGCCAGTTTTGGCAGCTCGTGCCGCATCTATCGTCGCGCTATCGGTTTACACCCTTAGCCGTCGCCATTGGCTGGCCCCGCCAAGGTCGTTGCTCCCGCTTATCGTGCTAACAGGCTTGCTGGACACGGCGGGCAACTATTTTTTTACGATGGCGGCCCATACTGGCCGCTTGGATATCGCCACCGTGGTATCCTCGCTTTTTCCTGGCGTTACCGTCATGCTTGCGCTGGTCATCCTTAAAGAGCGCCTTAAGCTGAATCAATGGTTCGGCGTGCTAGCGGCGTTCGTTGCCATCGCCATGATTACGCTTTAGGGGCAAGGAGGCTGACTTAGCGCGTACCCACGGTTACGACCACTTGTTTTAGCCGTCGCGGTGTTTTCCTTGATGGTTGCCAAACAGTCGGCTACGCGAGTTACACCCTCGACCATCATGACCCTGTGCCTGATAGTTTACGCCGCACTCGAACACCGCATCCGAAAGGGCCTGGCACAGCAATCGCTGACCTTCCCCGACCAGAAGGGCAAGCCCACCGAGCGCCCCACCGCCCGCTGGGTGTTCCAGTCCTTCATGGACATTCACATCTGACCCTGCCGACACTCGCCGAAATCGTGTTGAACCTCAAAGCCCACCACAGGGTGCTGCTCAACCTGCTCGGCGAACGCTATGTTGCCGCATATGCCAATTATGGATAGGGGGTGCGGAATGACGGATACAACACCGCCAAGAGTTATTCGCGGCAATTGCAGGAAAGCGAGGATCACACCCTGTTGAACCCGGTTATCGCCTTGACCTTGACCGACTTCACCTTATTTGAAGGTCAAAACGTGTGCAACCGCTTTTTGCTGCTAGAGAAAGAACGCTTCATCCAGTACCGCGACGACATCGAACTGATTTTTTTTGAACTGCCGAAATTTGTGAAAGCCGAAAGCCAACTGGAAACGATCCAAGACAAATGGCTTTATTTCGTCAAAAATGCCGGTCGCTTGAATGTGGTTCCGCATATCCTAGACGAAGCGCCGATTCGGGAAGCCTTCGCCATCGTCAACACCGCCGCCTTGTCGCTGGAGGAATTGGAGCAGCAGGAATTGGAGCAGCAGGAACGGCGGCATGACTTCATCCGCTTGCAACGAGGTTCGCAACTCAAGGCATACGAAGACGGGCAAGAGGCAAAGCAATTGGAAGTGGCGCGGAATCTATTGCCCATGTTAGACGATGCCGCCATTGCCGCCGCCACGGGTTTGGAGATGGGAGTGGTGGGGAGGTTGAGGGGGGATTTTTAGTATTGCCGACCTTTAAGCATGATCAAAATATAATTCGTGTATCATGTCGTCTGTTGATTAAGGTGTGTAAGTTCATTTGCATAAATAGTATAATATGAATTGATAATCAAAAATCTGGTATTGAAAATGAAAAGCATCAAATTTGTTACAGAACTTACCGAACAGCAAATAGTGAACCTGAAGACGCTGGAGAATGGCGACTGGCC
>CAIODU010000244.1 GCA_903857165.1 uncultured Methylococcaceae bacterium
ATAGGGCGGGGGCCAATCTACCAACAGGCTCTGGATAACCCAGTCCTCAGGGTGGGGCGGCCTCCCAATGAACGGTTAAAGCTTAGCGGTTTCCGGCTAAACGTGCTTAAAAAATAATCATACAAGGGTGGGCAAACAGCTTCACCGTTTGCCCACGCGGAACGAAACCTCAAAATCCGACGAATGGTGGGCAAGCTAAAACGCTTGCCCACCCTACGCTACTCGACACATTCATATGATCTCAGTCGTTCTCACTCGGCGGATTAAATCCCTGTACCCGCCCTATGAACTAACTGTTGATTCCATTAAAATTCTTAATCTCAAAGTCATATTACGCTATCATACCCATGAGCAGAGCCGACATAAACAAAAAGGTGGAATGCCTGTTGGAGGCTTATCGGGAAGCCTTGTCATTAATCCCGTCGGCCATTTATCAGGAAACCGGCTATCAACTAGACCAAGTTATCAAGGGATTCCTACCCGGACTATTGCAAATGCTGGCGGTGCTTGGCCTAAGTGCGGTAGCCGGTGCGGCCATTGGCTTTTTTCTCGGCGGGGTTGGCTGGGCGCGACGGGGTTTGTAACCCCGTCGCTAATGTTTTGTGCGTAGCCTAAGGCATCCGGCACGGCATCAAACGTTACGGACGGTATGACATATCCCGTTCGACTTTATTGATATTTTCCTCTTGCAGGTCAGGGTGGGATTTAGGAGATTTCCACGCCAACAATATCGCCCCCCCCCCCCCCCCGGCAGGGGTCGCAGTCTTTCCTGCGCGGCCTAGGATGCCACCTGTCCGAATCTAGCATTCGAAGCTTTTTCGGAAGTGCGCCTAGGTTCTTGGGCCAATTGCTGCGACCCCTGCGGGGTCGAATGCGGTATCCGATCCCTGCCGGGGGTGTCGCTTCGCCCAACCCTTAGGCTTTTGGCTGGCAACCCTCCGGGTTGCAATGGATCGGCATCCATACACAAGTGTAAGAACCATTAGAACTTGGAGGTATGGATGCGATGGAACTTGCGGTCACCAATGACTTGCGGTGAATCAATCTCCGTTATTTCCAACTCTCTGCGCTGGTCATTATGTGCCGTATAATATCCGCGTATTTTGTCACGGGGAGAGTATTGTCGAACGATTATTCTTTTTCCCTTAAGATGTGTGCTGTGAAGTTTTTTGATGACCCTCAGGGCGACTTTATCAGGCTCAATGGCAACTAAGGCATGGTGTTCCACGGTTTTAACAAACATGCCTCGCATGGCTAAGAGTTTGATGAATTTAATTTCACCTTTTTCCCTGAATAATCCACCTTTAATCGCCGGGAAAATAAATTTGGCAATATCGCTTCGAAGCGTGTCATTGGGGATGTTTCTTAGAAAGATAATCATGATGGGGAGGCTATGACTCGTTCATTAGTTCTGCAACGTTTGCAATTTTCAGCACCGTGTCCTTGTCAATTTGTTGGGTTGGCTGCTTGTGCGAAACACTTTGCCGGCATTGCCGAAGGCGACCTGAGTGATGCCGGTGTCATCGCCAGTGAATTCCAAAAGCTTGCCTGGATGCCCAAGTGGAACACGACGTTGGACGGTACATAATAAGCGGAACCCAAAGCTACATTCAACCCCCTTGCCAACCCCTTCGTTGAGGTTTTGGTTGACCAGCCCCCTCGCTGTCTTTGTGGCCATGACCAGTGCCATTGGCAAGGTATGAACAATGTTGACACCTATCAAAGACTGGCCTAGAGTGTATGCATCTTGATTTTATAGAGGAAACTGCCATCAAAAAAGGGGGCAATAGTGCCGCCATCCACATTCCTGTTCCGAAACCGCAGAAACCCACTTAAGACCGGGAAGTTCTGTCCAAACAATCGGGCCACCGCTGCAATTTAGTTTTATGGATCATTGGAAATGAATACAGAAACATCAGGTACCATTCCTGAAATGGATGATAAAACCGTCATCGTTTCGCGCAAGGAGATAGAAAATCATGTCTGCCCCATGTGTGGGATGCCTAACTCCTTGGAGCAATTGCAGAGGCGCGATTATCGCTGTGGCAAGTGTAGCCTGGAAATGGCACACTTGGACATCGGACCCAACGAAACCATCCGGGGGATTTTTGGATGGCTGCTACCCGTCGGAGAAGTATTCCACGATCGTTACCAGATCAAGCAGGTGCTGGGTAAGGGCGGCTTTGGCGCGACCTACCTGGTGGACGATTTGCGGGTAGGCAAGCACCGCGCCTTGAAGGAAGTCCCTGAATTATTATTCGACAAATACGAAGCTTCGCTGCTAGGCCGTCTGGATCATCCCGCAATCCCGGACATCATCGACAATCTGGTTGCCAACGGAATGCGGTATATGGTGTTGAAATTTGGCGGCAGCCGTACCTTGGGCAGTGAGCGCAAGTCATCACCGGACCGGCGCATCCCCCTAGTCAAACTGTTGCCATGGGTGAGGCAACTCTGTGAAGTGTTGGTGTATTTGCACAGTCAGAATCCGCCCGTCATCCACCGTGATTTAAAGCCGGACAATATCCTGCTGAACGAAGATGAGCGCATCATGCTTATCGACTTTGGGATTGCCAAGGAGTTCTCTTCTGAACACACCCGTGCATCGGCCAACGCGGTGAGCGAGAGCTTCAGTTCACCGGAGCAGGTTGCCGGGACGGGCACCGATATGCGTGCCGACATTTACTCGCTGGGGGCGACCTTTTACGCACTGTTGACTGGAACGAATCCGCCGGGTGCGTTTTCGCGCTTGTCAGGCCAGGAATTGGTTGCCCCGTCGCAAATCGTCGCTGATATGCCGCCCGAAGTGGACAATGCGATCATGAAGGCGCTCAACCTCAAAAAGGAAGATCGCCAGCAATCGGTGAACGAGTTCGCCGACGCTTTGGACAGTGGCGAGTCGGGGAATACACGGCTGCGCCAAGATGGGCAGACGGCTAGATATGCCCCCCTGCCCAATCAGGAAAATAACGCTGTCACCGGCCCGACAGCGGCGCAAGTTACCGGCAATGCGGAAAAATCGGTTCCGGCAACCTCCGTTTCGCACCATAAAGCACCGGTAGGCAAGCCCGTTTGGGCGTGGGTGGGGGCTGTGGCGGTCCTTGCCCTTGGCGTCGGCATAACCGTGAGTTTTTTGAAGACACCCGAAACCGGCAAGGCGCAGGAGGTCACGCAGGAGGTCCGGCCAGCAGAATCCCCGCCCGTCCCGGCAGCCAATCCCGTGCTAGTGGAGACCAAGCCGCCGGAGGATAAACCGCCAGCCAATGCCACCGCGACGACGGAGAATAAACCCGAGCCAGCCCCCCCTCCGCAGCCATCGGCCGGGCAGCAACTGGTTGAACGGTTGCCGCAGATAAAGCAAGGCGATAGTGATCCAAAAGCCTACTCCACGGACTTGGAGAAACAACTGGATGAGTTCGTCCCCTTAATCAACAGCCTTCCGTTATCCCTTTCCCAAGGGGGTGTCTATCGGGAAAACGATTCGATCAAATTCAAATTCAATCTCCCGTCTGCGGGATATTTGCATGTATTTATCTTTGAGCCGAACGGCAAGGCGACCTTGATATTTCCTAGCCAATATGCTAAGAACAATCGCGTTGGGCCTGGACCAATCAATTTACCCAATGGCAAGCCTCCGATCATAGCCGGGCCTCCTTTCGGGAAGTCATGGTTCATGGCGTTCACCGTGCCGGATGCCAGTAATCTCTTCCAGCAGTACGCAAAAGACAAGACACGGGTTAATGGTGGCTTGCTCGAACTGCGAATCTGGGAAGTCCTTGGGTTTTTGCAGGAAAGGCTGGGCAATCCACAAACCCAGGCCGTCGGGGCGTTGGTCCATATCTGCGCAAAGACGGGCCCCTGCCCGTAGCTTAACGGCGGGGGCAGTTGTCGCTTGCACCAAAGAGGGCATGAATACGGGTTTGTCCATGCAGCCTAATAGGGCAAGTGCCCAAAATATGTTCGCATAAATTTCCATGCCATTGTATTTCAAGTGTTTTAAATGTTGCTCCGGGGATGATGGAAAATCCATGTTGTTATGTGGTTTGCAATGCACTAGAATCCCCCAATTGATTTTTTCTAGTGTTGTTGCATGGCATGCCAATGTTTTTTGTGTGTTGTCCGGCAAAGAATCCCAACCAAATCAAGACTGTTGCGCCACGAAAGAGCTGTATAAAGCTTATTTGAAGTTCGCG
>CAIODU010000245.1 GCA_903857165.1 uncultured Methylococcaceae bacterium
CTGCAAATACCCAGTCATAGACCAGCCATGTCCGAAATCACCCCAATCAACCCTCAATTAGCTTGAAAATTGTCCATCAAAAAGAATGCTCAGTCTCATTATGAACTCACCCCACACCAAGAGCGTGGCTTCTACGTCGAACATGATTCGGATACCAGTTCGTGAAGGCAATCGTACCGATTAGAAGGGTATAGCTGGTGATTTCGTAGTTCAGTTCAGACAGGATGAAATGCTCCATCTTTCCCCAAGCCAAAATGGCATTGACAGTGAAGGCCAAGCCCCAAACTGAAGTTAGGACAATGTTCGTCCTGATGAACGATGGGCTATTCCACAGTGACGGGTCGGTGTGTTCCCGTGCGTAATCCAAAGTAAACGGTTTATTGAGAACAATGGTTAGCCAGGTGGATGCGGCCAGTACCACGGAAGCCATTACACCCATGTATTTTACAGTCCACATGTTGCCGAACACCACCACTGCCAATGTGGCGTATGTAAAGAAAGACAAGCCAGCCCATAAAATAATGCCCCGGTGCAATCGGGTAATGCCCATAGCCACACTTAAAAAAAAGCCAACCGCCAACCCGACCTTGAGGCGAAATAGGCCGTCTCTGGCAATGACAAGAAATGCAATCCATGGTGAGAACGACAAGATAAGTTTTAAAAATGACAATTTTTTCTCCTGATAACCGCAGGTTCGTTTCAAGAGCAACCTATAAAAAAAGCCAAGCTCAACGCTTCCCCTTGTAGGGGTCGGTCAGGTCGCACACCGCCCCGGGTTGCCGCTACCGTCGTAGCAGACGAAGAACCGGGCCAGGCTGATCTTGGAGCAAGTCACCTTGTCGCCCGTCCTTTCCATGCATTTCTTGTACTCCCGGTACTCGGCAGGGGTCGGCGGGGTCTTGTACTCCTTGGCCTCCGCTGCCGGGGCCAGTGAGGCAAACAGCGTCAACGCTATAAGCAGAGCCTTCATTCGACGAAATGCTGTGAGAGTTTACGTCCGTTTGTGCAAACTCACCCAGGCATCCACGGGCCTTTGTCCACGTCGAACGGGGGTTCCCACCTTAGCCCGTCGCTCTTCCTGTAGAGTATGGCCTTGCCGAGCTTCGGACTCCAGCACCCGCTGATGACGATGGCCTTGCCGTCGCGCACCGAATAGGCATCGCCCTGTTTCTTTAGGCGGCTGGCCGGGACCGAACCGTAAGCGTAATAGTCCATGCCGCTGGCCACCAGCTTGGGGTTGTTGCAGTGCCAGTACGTTGCCGTCCCTTGGACATTATCCCCTAGGTCGGATACCCACTTTTTGCCCGTCTTCCCTTCCTTTGCCACCGATTGTGCGGAGGCTGCTTCGGGCGTATCCCTACCGGCACGGGCAGACACCGGCTCCGGTTCCTGCCGGTTGACTGCCAACTTCTTGGGCAAAGATGCATCCGCGACCGTTTCAGCAAGAGGCTTTTCGACCGCTGCCGTCGGTACTGCTGCCGCCAGTGCTGGCGTTGCGGTAGATGCCGACACTACAGGCTGCGCTTCGACGGAGAGAACTGGTTTCGTGTCCGATTCGTGTACAGGTGCAGTTGTGGGCATCACGGCTATGAGAGCCGGATGCTTTTCATCGCGCCAAGACCCTATGCCCGATTTTTCATGGGCGAAGCCTAGTTTCTCGCCCCGGAGAAACCTGAGCGAATCATTGAGTTTGTGGTTCTCTTCAATGAGGGAACCGTCAGCGTAAAAGCGGCCAGCGGCGAATGAAGTCGCCACTAGCGCAACGATAAGGTAGACGTTATTCAAACCATTACTCATCTTTACCAACTTAATAAACCTATTCCATATAGTACAATGGGTCAACGAAACAAAAGAAATAACAAACGGCTTCATTTGACTTGAACCGCTTCTACTGTTTCAGACTGCAATTCCCCCTTTCCGTTCCTATGCACCCTAGTGTGAAAGCGGAAGCCGCTGTTACGCCCCGCCCGAGGGTTTTTTCATCCGTTTGTGCAACCCCCCCACAGAAATTGAAAACTATTCACGAGAAATTACCATTAAGCCTTTTTGACGGAGTTCAATAATCTTGCTTGTAACCTGTTTGAACAAAGCAGGAGGCAATAGGCCATAATCGTATTTTCCAATCTTGCCAGATATAGGCCGCAGGTCGTATCCAGGCCATATGAATTCGTTGAAGTCGTCCAGGATAATCCACGACCGTTCACCGTCAAGACCCAAATATTGTTTTACTTTCGGGGGAATCTCGACAGCGACCGACGGGTTGCTAGGGGGGGTGTGAGTGATAGGGGCCACTGTCACTGTCCGGCTGTCGTCATCGTTTTTGACAACCAAAATAACGGCACAGGGTCTGTTTTTTACTCCCTCTATTTTTCCCGCTTCGTATTCATTCCGCCACAAATAGGAATAGGAAATGACAAGCCCGTTTTCCGGTTCCGGTAGTGCCATGTTGCCTTTCTAATCCATCAAGGCATTGAGGCAATCGTGGGAAGGGTTCATTTCTGCTTTGGCAATTGCGGCAATGGTTTCGTCCGGCAGTTCGCTTACATGGTAAGCGTGTCTTGCCTGTGCTTTGAGAAGCATATATTCACGGTATTCATGTTCGGAGAGGAAGTATCCGCTTGTCCGTCCATGGCTCGTAACCGCTATTATCTCTCGTTGCGCTTGCTCTTTGTATTGCCCAAAATTCTTGACGAAATCGGTTGCGGAAACTTCTAACATGGCACACCTTAAAATATACAATATCCGTATTTTACGGATTTTACAGGTTTTGTCAAATTTTATTTGCTTGATTACCGAAGATGTAAGCTAGGCTATGAACATTCCCGCACCGCAGCACTTCTTGTATTTCTTTCCGCTTCCACAAGGGCAGGGATCGTTACGACCGACTTTATCGGACTGAATAGGCTTGGGCGGATTCAATGCCTTCTCCAAGTCGGAAATGTCCTCTGGATTGTCCGGTTCAAGGCCAATGATGTAATGCCACCCATGTTCCGCACATTTCTGTGCAACGTATATCCCTCTTTCTTCTGTTTGCACCCGAACAATGATGGGCTTTTTCTCGGTTCCTATATTCGCCATGTTTTTTTACACTGGTTATTTATTTAAAGTGATTACGCTTTACTCAAAGTCCAAAAGGCATCATTGTTTGGCTAGATTCCTTACCCTGTTAATCTGATAGGTTTTAATATCTTTTCTAAGCGGATGGTTTGCCATTGGGACAAGGTGGGTAATCGAGATAACATAATCCTTTTCCGTCTTGAACGGAAGTTTCACACTGCATGAAATTCCGCCTAAATCTTCCAAGTACAAAACATCTGTAATTTCCAGGCGTTGGTCACTTTTGATTTTTATGTTTTCCTGTTTCAAATACTGGACAAAACTCTTGGCAGGATAGACAGGGATTGGCAGGCAATCCTTCATTGCATCCACCAGCCTCATTGCTTCTTGGTAATTGTCAATCATGATGCACAACGTACTGTTGATAAATAAAAAAACAGTCCTTTCGTCCTTTCCTCTGGAACGGAAAGGATAATGATAGCGCAGGGAATGGCTTTCCGCCCGCTTGCCTTCCACCGGGCTTAGTTAAGGAATCCTTATGCCTACCCTGAATAGCGAAAAGCCGGATGGCAACTCTTAACCCGGTTTTCCGTTCCATTGTTCCAAAACTGCCTATTCCTAGCCGCTCTCAGTTTACGCGGTATTTGCCTTTCCGATGCCCCGTTACGGGAGGCGGTTCCGGTGGTTCGTCGTCTTCCATATCGTCTTCTTCTTCTTCTTCGTAGTAACGATTCAAGCTTCTTTTGACATCTTCGGCAATCCATAGTTTAAACTCATCGTTCGCTCAATTTTAACCAAGGTTCGTTAAATTGTGTTAAATGTATCCATTTGCCATGGAAACACCGATCAGCATAACAAGAACCGAACGGGTAGACGACATTCCGCTGCTATTAGCGCAGATGGACAAGA
>CAIODU010000246.1 GCA_903857165.1 uncultured Methylococcaceae bacterium
TGCGTAGGAGCGGCCTTTAGGCCGCGATGCGTAGCGATGATTCGCGGGCTGAAGCCCGCTCCTACAGTCAACTAAGCAGTTCCGCGACATCCACTCTTGCATCGGGGAATGCGGTCTTGCAGGAAGATTTCCAGTGTCAAACATAGTTTTTCCCCGCAATGGATTCAGTCGGGCGGCTCATCTTGTATCATATGCGGTTGCCGGCAATTAAACGGCGAGCTTAAACAATGACCTTAAACTACCCTGCCTAAACATCATGAGCATACAACTTTCCGACCGCGTCCAGTCAATCAAACCCTCCCCCACCCTTGCCGTCACCGCACGCGCCGCCGCCATGCGTGCTGCCGGCAAAGACATTGTCGGCCTCGGTGCCGGCGAGCCCGACTTCGACACGCCCGAGCCGATTAAACAAGCGGCAATCAAGGCACTTAACGAGGGTTTCACCAAGTACACCGCAGTCGACGGCACTCCCGGCCTGAAAAAGGCCATCGTAACGAAGTTCAAGCAAGACAACGGATTCGATTACACACCCAAACAGATTTTGGTCTCCAGTGGGGGGAAACAGAGTTTTTACAATCTGGCCCAAGCCTTGCTGAATCCGGGCGACGAGGTCATCATCCCGGCCCCTTACTGGGTTTCCTACCCGGACATGGTGCTTTTGGCAGGCGGTGTGCCGGTTATCATCTCCGCCCCGCAAAGCCATGGTTTTAAACTCACCCCCCAGCAACTGCGCGAGGAGCTGACGCCGGAAACCCGCCTGTTCGTCATCAACAGCCCGTCCAACCCCACCGGCGTCGCCTACAGCTTGGACGAACTCAAGGCGCTGGGTGAAGTGTTGAAATATTTCCCCAATGTCCTCATTGCCACCGACGACATGTACGAGCATATCCGCTGGGGCGACGGGCCGTTTGTCAATATCCTCAACGCCTGCCCGGAACTCTACGAGCGCACCATGGTACTCAATGGCGTATCGAAAGCCTATTCGATGACTGGCTGGCGCATCGGCTATTGCGCCGGCCCGGCCAATCTGATTGAGGCGATGACCAATATCCAGTCGCAGAGCACCTCAAACCCGACTTCTTTTGCCCAAGTCGGCGCGGAGGCTGCCCTAACCGGCGACCAATCGTCCATCGGCATGATGGTCAAAGCCTTCAAGGAACGCCATGACTATGTGTTGGCCGAATTGAACAAAATCCCCGGCGTGTCCTGCCTGGGCGCGGACGGCGCGTTTTACCTGTTCCCGAATGTGCAGGAGGCCATCGACAAGCTCGGCTTGGCGGACGACGTGGCCTTGTCCGAGTATTTGATCGAAAACGCCGGCGTGGCCTTGGTGCCGGGTTCGGCTTTCGGCTGCCCCGGACATGTGCGGCTGTCCATCGCCACCAGCATGGCTAATTTGCAGAAGGCGATGGAGCGGTTGAAGGCAGGGCTGGCGTAAATCAATTGCAGAGATAACATCCCTTGTAGGGATGTTATCTCTTATTTCCACGCTCCAAGCAACAGTCGTCATCAACAAGTACCGCTGAACAATTTAACACCATCATTCCGACAGGGAAGCCGGAATCCAGAGCATGGACGGTAACTTGCAAAGGGACAATAACAGATGCTTCATGATTTGATTTATAACAAGGCTCATCAATGGACATTGTCCGATGATTGTCCGGCAAATTCGTTATTCAGGCATTTTAAAAATAATGGCAATCTTCGGGAAGCGCAAATACAGGCATTGCTGGTCTACCTGTATTTAAAATTAGAAGGTGGCAATAAACCACTTGCGATGCTATTCAAAGAAGGTTATTTCAGCCAAGACGAGGATTTATCTTCGCTGAACATCAACCAACAAGCACGAACTGTCTTGGAAAACAACAAGGCTGCGAAGGCATTGTTTGACCTTTCACGAATTCCAATTAAAAATAACAGTAATGGCAAAAAGACGCTATTTCCTGATTTGGAAAAACACATAGTTAACAACCCATCGGCAATAGACTATGATGCGTTTGGCAAACAGCTTTTTTATGGTGTTGGATACACCGACTATCTTTTTAGTTTGCCGATGGGGGCAGGAAAAACTTTCCTGATGGCGGCGATCATTTATCTTGATTTATATTTTGCGGTAAATGAGCCGGACAATCCCCAATTTGCCCATAACTTTCTCATCTTAGCCCCATCGGGCTTAAAAAGTTCCATTATTCCCAGTTTGAAAACCATTGAACGGTTTGACACCTCTTGGATACTGCCGGAACCCGCAGCAAGCGACATCAAACGACTGATTCGATTTGAAATATTAGACCAGCCAAAATCGGCCAACAAAAGCAACAGAGCGCGCAACCCAAATGCGCAAAAGGTTTCGAGTTACCAGCCATTTGATTCACTGATGGGGCTAGTGTTGGTCGTCAACGCGGAAAAAGTCATTCTTGACCGCTTGGAACTAAGCGATCAACTTGAGGTAATTGAAAAAACCAGTGATGAAAAAGACCGCTACGCCAATGAACTAAGGAACATCATTGGCAGGATACCCAATCTTCAAATTCATATCGACGAAGTGCATCATGCCGCGACTGATGACATAAAACTTAGACAAGTGGTTAATAAATGGAATGAAAGTGGCTCAATCAACTCAGTCCTCGGTTTTTCAGGCACACCCTACCTGGCTTCCCCTGAAACTATAAAACTATCCAACGACATTCAACTTAAGTTCACTCAAATTACCAATACAGTCTTTTACTATCCTCTGACAATTGCCATCAAAAAATTCCTCAAAAAGCCCCGAGTGGAAGAAACCAAGGGGCTTGCCTCACTCCAAATCATTGACAGTGGGGTAAAGGACTTCCTAGACCACTACGGTAACACTATTTATTCCAATGGCAGTATCGCTAAACTGGCGATATATTGCGGTAGCATCGAACGCCTCGAAGAGGAAGTCTACCCACATTTGATCGGCAAAATGAAACTTCCGCCCGAAGCCCTGTTGAAATATCACAGAGGCAATAAAAAGCACAAAATCACCCAGGAAGCCGAAACTGAATTCAACTCGCTGGATACGCCACTCTCTAAAAAGCAAATCATTTTGCTGGTGCAGATTGGCAAAGAAGGCTGGGACTGTCGCAGCCTGACGGGGGTGATTTTATCGCAAAAGGGGGATTGCCCCGCCAACATGGTTTTGCAAACCGCTTGCCGCTGTCTCCGGCAAATTGAAAAGTCAGGCGTTCAAACCGCAGTCATCTGGCTGAACGAAGACAATGCCAAAACGCTGGACAAACAACTCAAAGATGAACAGCACACCAGCATAAAAGAATTGAACAATCTGGGCAAAAATGGCGAACCAGATAAGGTTGGCCGCTTTTCCCGAATGGAATACTTAAAACTCCCCAAGATTGATTATTATCAATTGAGTGTCGAGTATGAAACCCTAGTGACGGAAACGGAGGTAAAGCCCGATACAGGCATTCAAGCCATCAATCCCGCGAATTATCAAGATACGGCGACCATTATCGAAAGGACTTTATCGAAAGACGGCCCACAAAGGAAAGACGTGGTGGAAAAGATTGAAGGTGGGACTGCTGAATTTGATCGCTGGCTGTTTGACATAGCGCGTGACAGTATGGGGGGTATCAGCCGAAAAACACTCTATGAACATGAACCGTCCTTAAGCGCGGTTTTTAATACTATCACCTATGTACATTCCAATCGCCGAGTTTTTAACACGCTGTTCCGGCAAGATGAAATAAAAACCCGCATACGCTTCGCGTTTCACCGCCATCGGGAGCTGTCGGTAAGGGAGGAAATCATTCCAGCCAGCGCAAGCCTACTCTTGATTGAGAAACTTGCCGCTGTTGAAAACCATGGCAAGTTATACCCCCAAACAAACGATGTCCAAGACATACTCAATGCAGATAAAACCGGCAAAGATGTTGCCTCGCTGCAAAGGGAAATAGAAGAAGCCCAGCAAAAGATACAAGCCTTCATCGCCTCACTACCCAACCCCGATCTCATTACATTAGCCAGCCTGGACACACCCATAACAAAATCCTTTGCCAAAGCAGTCATCGGCAAAGACAAAAGCTTTCATTATCTGCCTTATGACTTTAGGCAAAGTCGCTTTGAGATGAAATTCTTGCAAGAACTGATAGGTCTTGGCACTTTCCTTGATGCGGGTTTGGAAGTGTATTACAACGGCGAAAGGCATCTGACAGAATTTCGTATTGTCTGCTTTGAACAGAAAAATAACCGCTGGCATAGGATCGGCTGGTATACACCGGATTTCATTGTCATCAAACGGCTTGCAGACACCCTTCATAAAATACTGATTGTGGAGACTAAAGGCAGTGGATTTGCCGAACAGACTGCATTTAAGTCAAGAAGGCGATTTGTCGAATCGGAGTTTTTAAAACTTAATAATGAAAAATTTGGTTATCAGAGGTTTGATTTTCTGTATTTACCCGACGATACGCCTATGAATGCCACTCTTGCCGCCTTCCAATCAAAGATAAACGCATTTTTCAACAAAGATTAGACCATGCCCGTCAAATACATACCTTACTATCCTATTACTGTCGAAGGCCAGGCCATACTGGATAATATCACCCGCACTCGCAGAGTACTCCGCTATCGTGACAATGACAAGGTGATTGACCGTATAAAACGCGGAATGCCTTATTACGAACTGGAAAAGCTGGAAGAAGTTGGGGACAATTCATCCAATAAGCTGATTCGCGGCGAATGCCTTTCTGCTTGCGCCTATCTTAAAGACCAAGGCATCCAAGTTGATCTCGTTTACATAGACCCGCCCTTTGCCAGCGGAGCGGACTATGCCAAGAAAGTCTATTTGCTCAAAAATCCAAAAGTTGCTGAAAAAATTGCAAGGGCCGAAGAAGAATTGGAGATGGAAGAACTCCGTGCGTTTGAGGAAAAGATGTATGGCGACATTTGGAATAAAGAGGATTATCTCAATTGGATGCATGAGAATTTACAAGCAATCAAATCGGTGATGAGTGACACCGCAAGTATTTATGTGCATCTTGATTGGCATATTGGGCATTATGTCAAAGTGCTGATGGATGAGGTTTTTGGAGAAGATGCATTTCAGAATGAGATCGTTTGGAAATGCACTACCGCACACAGTGATGCAGGCTATTACGGAAACAACTTCAACTCGATTTATTTCTACACACGGTCTGTAGAATCCACCTTCAACGAAGTTATGCAAGCTTATGATGAGGATTATCTAAATAGATTTAAAAGCAAAGACCCAGGCGGGCGGCTTTGGGAAAGCGGTAATCTGACCGCAAAAGGGTTGAAGGGTGACGGTTACGATTATGAATACAAGGGTTGCAGGTCTTTATGGCGCTGTCCTTTAGGGACCATGGAGCGTTTAGATCGCGAAGGGCGACTACATATTACCAAAACCGGTGGAATCCGACTCAAGGTTTACAAAGATGAATTAAAAGGAATGCCCTGCCAAGCTTTATGGACAGATATAAATCCAGTCAACTCACAAGCCTCAGAAAGAACTGACTACGCCACACAAAAACCCGAAGCCCTGCTTGAACGCATCATCAAAGCCTCGTCCAACGAAGGCATGATGGTTGCCGATTTTTTCGGCGGGTCGGGCGTGACTGCCAAAGTCGCCCATGGCCTCAAGCGCAACTTTATCCATGTGGATGTCGGCTTGAACAGTGTACAGACTGCGCGTGACCGTCTCAAATCCGCCGGTGCAGGGTTCGCCGTTTATGATATTCAGGATGGCGTGTCACTGTTCCGCAATCCCGTGCAGACCATGGACAAGTTAAAGCAACTCATCACCGGATTAAAAAACGAGGATGCGCTGGACAGCTTCTGGGAGGGTTCCATCAACGACAGCAAACGGGGTGCCATGCCGGTCTATGTTCCCAATTTGCTGGACCATGGCAGCAAGGTTCTTGATATTCCCCTGATGAACCGTATTCTCAATGAAGCCATGCCCGACCTGCCGGACGGCATTAAAACAGTCATCGTCTATTATGTGGATATTGAGAATGAAGCCGAGTTGAAAAACTTCATCCATGAATACAACGTAACCGGCATTGACATTGAACTGCGTGATTTAAAAATCATTCTTGACGATGTGGTTGTCAACGATACGCTTGATTATACGATGGAACAAACGGAAACTGGCTATGAGCTTGATTTCAACTTATTCACCAGTGATAGGCTAGTACAGAAGATAGACGCTTACAACCAAAAAAAGGCCTTAAATGACAATAAGAAAAGCTTATTCGAGCTAAACAATGCCACCGAAGATAGTAAGGGGAAAAAGAAAATATCATTCACTCCTATCACTATTAGCAAAAACGGCCTTGAATTAATCGAAGTCATCAGCCTTGATTGCTCAAATGGGGATGGCCTATGGAAAAGCGATTACGAATTGAAAATTGACAAACTTGGCTATGCCATTATAAACGGTGTAAAGACCAAAGAGTTTTGGGATGGTAAAGTCACCTCCAAAATAAAGCCCTTAAGAATTAAAATCAGAAATATTGCCGGGGATGAATCGGTCTTTGCCGTGTAACGTGTAAGCCGACCCAACCCATGGCAGAACATTTCGACGTGTTCGAAGCGTGATGGGGTTTGCAACCCCGTCACTCACGTTTTGTAAGCAGCCCGGCGATGGCACAGCGTAGGATCGTAGTGTGGGTGAGGAACGAACCGCACCGTTCGCGTTCCCGGTTGATGCGGCCCTTACCGCACCCTACCGCGTTTTTTCTCCAACAAATAAACCAATCCCAAGAAGCCTAATACTAGGCCATTCTTCGCCGCCAATTCCATAGCCACAGTCAAGCCTTCAATCTTTACCCCCCACAGGAATATCGCCACTGCCAGCAAAGGATAGGCGATCATTCGTTGCAAATCATAGGGAATCTTATAATATTTTTGGCCTAGCAAATAAGACAATACTGCCATGCTGCCATAGCAAACCAAGGTGGCCCAGGCCGAACCCATGAACCCCCACCGTGGAATGCTGTAAAAGTCCAAACTCAGCGTCACCACCGAACCCCAAACGGTCAAATAGGTGCCAAAACGGGTCTGCTCGGTGAGCTTGTACCAAATCGACAAATTGAAAAACACGCCTAGGCAAAGATTAGCCATCAATAGGATGGGCACCACTCCCAAACCGCTGCGGTAATTCGCGCCGACGAAATACTTCACCCAAACGATATTCTGCATCACGCCTAAAAATATCAAGGAGCAGGCAATGACGAACCAACGCATGACTAGGGCGTATAACTCGCGGGCATCGCTTTGTTTGTAATACGCAAAGAAAAACGGCTCGGCGGCATAGCGGAAAGCTTGGATGAACAGGGTCATCAAGATGGACATCTTGTAACAAGCCCCATAAACCCCCAGCGCTTCCATGGCAGATTCCATCGGCAAAAGATATTTGAGCAGAATGCGGGACATGGTTTCATTGACCATGCCAGCAAGCCCCGCGACCAACAGCGGCAATGCATAAACCAGCATCCGTCTCCACAGGGGAAAATCGGGCCATCCCATCCCCTCCAGAAACTCCGGCAGCAGTAAAAGAATCGTCAACCCGCTCGCGATCAAATTGGCGATGAACACATAGCCGATGCCGATGCCGGGATCGTAATACTGTGCCGACCATGCCAGCCAGCCGGTGGTATTGGAATCATAAGCCCATTTGCACAAGCCGATGAAGAATAGATTGCCAAGGATGTTGATGAGGATATTGAGCGTCTTCAACAAGGCGAAGCGTTTGGCGCGTTGCTGTTCACGCAGCCTCGCAAAAGGCACGGCGGCGAGCGCATCGAGGCCGATGATCCAACTCATCCAAATGACATAATTGGCATGGTTTGGATAGCGCAACAAATCTGCGATGGGCTGGGCACTGGCCATCATACCCGCAATGAATAGCACGGAGGTCAACATCAGGGAAAAAACCGCTGTGCGGTACACTGCCGGATTGCGGTCGCTTTTCGCGGAGAAATTGAACAGCGCCGTTTCCATGCCGTAGGTCATAATCACGTTGAGAAACGTGGTATAGGCATAGAATTCAGTGGTCACGCCAAAATCCGCGGGGTTGGAGAACCGGTAGGTCCACAATGGAACCAACAGATAATTCAGCAGCCTTCCAACAATCGTGCTCAGGCCATAGATGGCCGTCTGGCCGGCCAGTTTCTTAAGTGGATTCACAGGCTGTAAAGTTTAGGAAGTCGGTTCTGTGATTTTCGGCGGGGTGTCCCCGACAAGTCGCTGGGGGAAAGCCGGTGTGCCGGCAGCCGCATCGGCCAGGGTATATTTGTCCAGCACCGCCATGAACGCTTGCCTAGCCTCATAAAGCTCCCCCTTGAAGCCGCAAGCCCGTGCGATGCAACACTGATTGGTTTTCATATTGAAGCATTCAACCAAGTCAAGGGTTGACTCGGAGGATCGAAACACCTCGCCCACGCTGATACTGTGCGCTGGACGGCCCAATTTGAGGCCACCGCCTTTACCTCGGGTCGTCAAAATGAAGCCTTGGTTGGCTAGGTTGTTGACCACTTTTACCAAATGGTTGCGGGAAATCTTGAAATATTCAGCGATTTCAAGGATGGTTGCCATGCCTGGCTCAGGCAATCGGGCTAAGTAAATCAACACTCTAAAAGAAAAATCGGAGAATTGGGTCAGTTGCATAGTCAAAATATTCCCTTGGATGTAGCCGGTTCTTTGCGCCCGGACAGGGCCAAAGTTAAAAAGGCGGTTTGACAGTCAAAAAAACTGCGGTATAACGTATTCGCCCGTTGCTTGATTGTAACGCTTTCGATTTAGCAAGCCGATGGTAAGGATTATACGAAAAGTGCCTACATCCTTGCACAATCCACAACAAATATAAACAATTTAGGAGAAAAACCATGACACAAAAGAGTTTGGCGGAATAGTACGAAGAGACCTACCGCAAAAAGTCCCCCGTCACCACGCAAGCAGTGACATCCGTTCCCGTCACTTCGCAGCCAGTCACGACGGAACCGGTCGAGTCGGAGCCAGTCACCGCTGAACCGGAGGCTTCCGGGCTTGCCGCTGCCGAGCCTGACACTTTGGAGCCTTAGAGTCCGTTGACACCGCGCCTGCCCTGTTTGAACAATTGGGTGGGTCGGCTGCCGTCGATGCCGCCGTCGATATTTTTTATCGCAAGGTGTTGAGTGATGAGCGCATCAACCGTTTCTTTGACAGCGTTGACATGGAAAAGCAAGCGGTCAAGCAGAAGGTTTTTTCACAGGCTCTCAGCCCGCACATTGAGCTTCGAATCAATGCGCCTCGTCCCAATTCATTCCCACGCCAATATCCACTGACAGAGGCACATCCAATACCGCCGCCTTGCCCATCAAGTCGCGTATCTGCGGAATGGCGGTTTCAATAGTGTCGTCGGCAATCTCAAATACCAATTCGTCATGGACTTGCATAATCATTTTTACCAGTCGCGGGCATGGCTCGCCCCTACGATAGAGCTCCTGGGTAGATGCCGAGGATGAGCTGTTTTGTATCCACCCATCCACCGCAATCATTGCCTTTTTAATAATATCCGCCGCCGTGCCTTGCATCGGTGCGTTAATCGCCGTGCGTTCGGCATATTGACGCTTCTGGGCATTTTTGGCGTTGATGTCGGGGATATATAAACGACGGCCAAACAAGGTTTCGACATACCCCTGCTGGCGGGCTTGCTCGCGGGTGGCATCCATATAGGCTTTCACGCCGGGATAACGCAGGAAATACAGGTCGATGTATAACTGGGCCTTCTCGCGGGCCACGCCGAGTTGCTTGGCGAGGCCGAAGGCGGACATGCCGTAGATCAGGCCAAAATTGATGGCCTTGGCAGCACGGCGTTGGTCATTCGTCACTTCATTCAAAGGGTGATTGAACACCTCGGCGGCGGTGGCGCGGTGGATGTCCTCGCCAAGTGCAAAAGCTTCCAGCAAACGCAGGTCGCCCGACAGATGCGCCATGATGCGCAGTTCAATCTGCGAATAATCCGCCGCAACCAATTTACAGCCTTCCGGCGCGATGAAAGCCTGGCGGATGCGCCGGCCTTCCCGTGTGCGCACCGGGATGTTTTGCAGATTGGGGTCGGACGACGACAGCCGCCCGGTTGCCGCCACGGCCTGATGATAAGAAGTATGAACCCGGCCCGTGCGCGGATCGACCTTTTCCGGCAAACGGTCGGCATAGGTGGATTTCAGCTTGCTCATGGATCGGTAGTCCAGAATCAAGCGCGGCAGGTCATACATTTCCGCCAAATCCTGCAATACCGACTCATCCGTGGAGGGTTGCCCGGTGGGGGTTTTCTTAATGACCGGCAAATTCAACTTGTCGTACAAAATTGCCTGAATCTGCTTTGGGCTACCCAGGTTGAACGGCTGGCCTGCGGCGGCATGGGCTTCCTTCTCAATCTCCCTCATCCGCCCTGCCAATTCGCCGCTTTGGCCCGCCAGCATGAACACATCGACCAACACGCCCGTCCTTTCCATCCGCGATAACACCGGCACTAATGGAATCTCGATCTCTTCATAAAGCTTTGCCAAGCTAGGAATGGCTTGCAATTGCGGCCACAAGCATTCGTGCAGACGTAAGGTGATATCGGCATCTTCGGCGGCATAGCGGGTGGCGGTGTCGATGTCCACTTGCGCAAAGGGAATTTGCTTCGTGCCCTTGCCCGCCACATCCTCGTAATGAATGGTTTTTTCTTTTAGATAAACCTCCGCCAAGGAATCCATGTCGTGACGGGTGGCGGTGCTATTGAATACATAAGATTCCAGCATGGTGTCATGGGCAATGCCGGTTAAGGCAATGCCATGATTGAGCAAGACATTGGCATCGTATTTGAGATGCTGGCCGAGCTTGGGTTTGTTGGCATCCTCCAGTAACGGGCGAAGCTGTTCCAATACCCACTCGCGGCCAAGCTGCTCCGGTGCGCCGGGGTAGTCATGGCATAACGGCACATAAGCCGCATCGTAAGGGGTGACGGCGAATGACAGCCCAACCACTTCGGCCTTCATGTAATCCAGGCTGTTGGTTTCGGTGTCGAACGCAAACAGCCCGGCTTGTTCCAGCTTGACCAGCCAAGCCTTGAAATCGGCCTCGGTCAACACCGTGGCGTAATGTTTTTCCTGCTTAATGACAGGCTTCGGGGCGGGGGCGGATACATCGCCCAGTTGCTTAAGCCATGCGTGGAATTCAAAGCGCTTGAACAACTCGGCCAATTTCGTATTGTCCGGCGGGCGGGGCAGCAGATCGTTGGGGGTGACATCCAATTCCACATCGCATTTTATCGTGGCGAGTTGGCGAGATAAGGGAATATTGACCAAGCTGTCACGCAGGCTCTCACCCACCTTGCCGCCCACCTCCCCCGCCCTTTCCATCAAAGCATCCAGCGAGCCGAACTCGGCCAGCCATTTCACCGCCGTTTTCGGCCCGCATTTGGGGACACCGGGGATGTTGTCGGACGTGTCGCCCACCAAAGTCAGATAATCGACGATGCTCTCCGGTGGCACGCCAAATTTTTCAACCACTCCGGCGGCATCCATTCGCGTGTTGGTCATGGTGTTTTCCAAAGTCACCTTACCGTTGACCAATTGCGCCATGTCCTTGTCGCCCGTTGAAATCACCACATCAAAACCCTGTTCCTCGCCTTTTTGGGCCAGCGTTCCAATCACATCGTCCGCCTCCACGCCTTGCACCATCAACACCGGAAACCCCATCGCCTTGACCAACTCATGCAATGGCTCGATCTGCGCCCTCAGATCATCCGGCATGGCCGGGCGGTTGGCCTTATATTGCTCATACATCTCGTCGCGGAAGGTCTTGCCCGGCGCATCGAACACCAAGCCGATATGGGCACCGGCATACTCGGCCAACAGCTTGCGCAGCATGTTGGCGACGCCATAGATCGCCCCGGTCGGTTCGCCTTTGGAGTTGCTCAATGGCGGAAGCCCGTGGAAGGCGCGGTAAAGAAAGGAAGAACCGTCGATTAGGACTAAGGTTTTGGCAGAGGTTTCAGGCATGTCGTGTTTTCCGGGGATAAAGGCGTGATAGGCCATTTTAACGGACGCTGTACAGGATATGCCATGCACTATCCAAAAGAACCATCCCCCTCCTCCACCTCCGGCCACAAATCTTCGAGATTCAACGTCATTTCCTCAAAGGGCACCATTTGCACTATGTCTTTATCCTGAAATAATCCAATCACCGTCCAGCGCCCCTCACTCAAGGCAAATGCTTCCAAGGTCCGTTCCAAGGGATCGACCAGCCACAGATAGCCCACGCCGTATTTGGCATAAACCGGCATTTTCACCACCCGGTCTTTCTTGGCGGTTGAAGGGGATAACACCTCACACACCCAATCGGGGACAATCTCAAAACGATGGCCCCTCGGTATTTTAGGCATGCGCCCCTTGCGCCAACCGGCGATGTCTGGCACACAGACCTCCACATCGCGGATAAAATGGATTTCCGGCTCGTCAATGATCCACCAACCCCCCGGCCCGCCTGACCCTCGCTGATAGGGTCCATACAGTTCACCGCCCAATGTTGATGAGGATAGGGAATGCGGCCCGGCGGGGCGAGGTTGGGTATGCAACTGACCGCCAATGATTTCGCCTGTCACATGGGGAGGCAAGTCGCAAAGTTCGGCGTATAAATCTCGGGTGAGTTTGGGTAAAGCGGACACGGGATACCTCGTGAGTCAATGCGAAACAGAAAAGCTTGCTGCATCTTGGCAAGAAATTCGTTTTGAGACAAGTGCCGCAGCAATTTTCATTTTGGGTTGGGAAGGGCATCTACAGGGTGGGCAAACGGCTCCATCGTTTGCCCGCGCGGAAACGGCGCAATCGGTGGGCAACAAAAAGCCTGAGCGAAGCCGCAGGAGTCGTCCCACGACTGTTTCCGGCAATCGGTAGTTCGTCAGAAACGCCCGCAAGCGGGCTGGCAAAAACAACCCAACTCAATGGCCTGTATTCCCCGTGTGCGGTTACATGGTGGTCACATGAACCCCAGACAGCAAAAAAGGCTTACAGTCAATTAACTGTAAGCCTTTGTTTGTGTGGTAGCGGGGACAGGATTTGAACCTATGACCTTCGGGTTATGAGCCCGACGAGCTACCAGACTGCTCCACCCCGCGTCGATAAAAAGGATTATACGGATTGGGCGTGGGTTTTGCAAGTGTTTTTACGTTGATATTTTACGAAAACCTGCCAAGAAGGGTTGAATGGGGCGAAAATGTAAGCGCTCATTATGAGAGCAAACATCGCAAGCACTCCCAACAGTAAACAAATCAACATGTCAGCCATTTCTCCATTTGGCCTGAAGCCACATCCTCAAATTGAATCTGCGGGCGCCACGCGCAAATAAAACGTCACTGGCCCGTCGTTGACCAGGGCAACCTGCATGTGCGCACCAAACTGCCCGGTGCTGGTTTTTGGATGTTTCTCCCTTACCCTGTCGACGAAATGCCCAAACCAGAGCCTGCCTTCTTCCGGCGCGGCGGCGGGCGTGAAACTGGGTCGGGCGCCCTTGCGGGTGTCGGCAGCCAAAGTGAATTGGGAAACCAACAGGAGTTCGCCGTCAATATCAACCACACTGAGGTTCATGCGCCCTTCCGCGTCGGGAAACATCCGGTAACCCAAGATGCGCTCGGCCAACCGTTGCGCCTGTGCCTCGCCATCGCCCCGTTCCACTGCCACTAGGGCGAGAATACCGCGGCCAATGCGGCCCACGATTGCGCCTTCGACCGTCACCTCGGCCTGTGTCACACGTTGAATTAAGCCAATCATGCCGTCAACGCTTATCGGGACTGCACAAATTCAATAGGTGGGCATGGATGTGTCGACTTGGCTCATCGGCATGTTGACGCTGCCTTCGATTCGGCAGCGACCGAATTCGTGCGGCTCGCGCACATCCAACAGCAGCGGTGGCGGTTCATCGGCATGCAGGCGTTCATTCAGTTCGACTGCGCTAATTTGTTGCATGGTTTTAGACTGAAAAGTGTTTGAAAGCGGAAATTCCGGTGTGTAACCGTCTTATTGTAACTTAGTTGGCTCTTAAATTAATCGGGGCGGGTGTTGCATTGCAACATCACTCCGAACGGGAATTGCACTGTCCACCTAGCGCCGGATAAATCCATGAGACAATAGGCATGTTTGGCAAGCCTGTGCATTGCCTATCTTTAACCGTGCCGATTCACTTTCAACTATCCGCCAATGCGCAAGATAAGACATAGGGCTAAGCCTGCCCAAGCCCTGCCATCAACCAAAAAGTTTTCCACGAGCCAATTTGTGGGTATTGCTTCAGTCAGCCTCGCTTGGATGGCTTGGGGCGGGTTGCGTTGGTACACGGTGGGATTCCCCCTGTTGGAAGGAGATGCACTGATTTTCGGCTTGGGGGCGGGAATTTTCCTACTGATGCTGGGTTGTGTGCTCTCCGTTGTCCGCAACGCAGACCATTTGGCCGACTTGCTGCCAGAACCTTATGGCACCTTGGTGCTGACGCTCTCGGCGACCATCATTGAAGTCAGCTTGCTGTTGCAGGTGATGTTGAATGGCAAGGAAAACCCTGCTTTGTTGCGCGACACGGTCTTTGCGATTTTGATGATCTCGATGAATGGCATGGTCGGGCTGGCGATAACCAGCGGTGGTTGGCGGCATCGGGAACAAGGGTTCAATCTGCGCGGGGCGCTGGCATTTGTGCAGCTGATCGCCCCGCTGTCGTTGATGTTGCTGATCATGCCCAACTATACTGTTTCGACGGAAGGGCCTACCCTCGACCTGCATCAGGAAACCTACCTTGGCGTACTGTGCATCGTTGTCTACTCGTTGTTTCTGATGATTCAGACCGGCCGGCACCGCTCCTATTTCGACCATTTGGACGCGGCCATCGAAGCAAAGCCCAACCAACCGCACACCCCTAGCGTCCATGACAGGAACTGGGGCACGATCATCAAGTTTGTCTTTGGTTTGGTCATTTCGCTCATTCCAGTGGTTTTGCTATCCGAAAATTTAGGCGATGTCATCAATTACGGCATTGACGAACTCAATGCCCCTACCGCTTTAGGTGGCTTGATTATCGCCAGTTTGGGCTTGACTTCCGAGGGCCTGGGCGCAATCCGCGCCGCGCTGGCCAATCGGATGCAACGTTCCGTGAACATTTGCCTGGGTTCGGCGCTGTCGACCATCGGCCTTACCGTGCCTACCGTCCTAATTGTCGCATCGTACATGGGCATGGAACTCACGTTGGGGCTAGGAGGGGCCAATTCGACATTGTTGTTGGCCACCTTGTTGATTGCCATACTGACTTTTGTCAGTGGCGGGGCAAACATCCTGCAAGGCATCGTCCATCTGATGTTGTTCATAGGCTATTTCATCTTCATCCTGTTTCCCTAGACGATGCAAAACCAAGACTTAAGCGAGTTGTTGCGTGAAAGGGTACTGAAAGCCGCCGCTGATGGCACGCCACTGCTTATTCAAGGAAGTGGCAGCAAGTCGTTTCATGGGCGTAGCACCACCGGCGAAATGGTTGATTTGGCCGGGCATATCGGCATCGTTGCCTATGAGCCAACGGAACTGGTCTTGACTGCCCGCGCCGGCACACCCCTTGCCGCCGTGGAGTCCGCACTGATGGAAAAAAGCCAAATGCTGGCCTTCGAGCCACCCCATTTTGGCCCCCATGCCACGCTAGGCGGAATGGCCGCCTGCGGGCTGTCCGGCCCGCGCAGACCCTATGCCGGTTCGGTGCGCGACAGTGTCTTGGGCGTAAAAATAATCAACGGCAACGGGGAAATCCTTTCCTTCGGCGGGCAGGTGATGAAGAATGTCGCCGGCTTCGATGTCTCCCGCCTGATGGTCGGTGCATTGGGGACGCTGGGGATTTTGCTGGATGTTTCCTTGAAGGTTTTGCCCAAACCCGAGACGGAGGAAACTTTATGTTTTGACATGACTGCGGAAGACGCATTGGCGGCGATGAACCGATGGTCCGGGCTAAACTGGCCGCTGTCTGCCGCATGCCATGATGGTGAGCGCGTTTATATCCGCTTAAGCGGGGCAGAAGCGGCAATCAAGGCCAGTGCAAAAAAATTGGGCGGGGAACGCTTGGCTGAAGGCAATCAATTCTGGGCCAGTCTGCGCGAACAAACCCTGCCCTTTTTCCAGGACGACCTACCACTGTGGCGGCTGTCCTTGCCCCCGGCAACGCCTCAAATGACATTATTTGGGCCTAGTTTCATGGATTGGGGCGGGGCCTTGCGGTGGGTGAAAACCGACTTTCCCGCCGAAGCCCTGTTTGCCGAAGCCCTTAAGGCGGGCGGTCATGCAACAGTGTTCCGCTCCGCCGACAGGATCGGAGAAGTATTCCAACCCTTGGCTGAACCATTAAAGGCCCTGCATATCCAATTGAAAAAGGCTTTCGACCCCAAAGGCATTTTCAACCCCGGTCGCCTCTATCAGGAATGGTGAGCCATGCAAACCCAGTTGGCTGACCTCATCAAAAACAGCGCCGAAGGCCAAGAGGCGGATGCGATACTGCGCAGTTGCGTCCATTGCGGTTTATGCAACGCCACCTGTCCGACCTACCAATTGCTGGGCGACGAGCGCGACGGGCCACGCGGGCGGATTTATTTGATCAAACAAATGCTCGAAGGCGAAACGGCGACGGCAAAGACGCAATTGCATTTGGATCGCTGCCTGACTTGCCGTGCCTGCGAAACTTATTGCCCGTCGGGGGTGCGATATGGGCGGCTGTTGGAGATAGGCCGGCACATCCTAGAGGAAAAGGTGGGCAGGACTTGGCTGGATCGCTTGCAACGCAAGGCATTGCGGATGCTTCTGCCTTACCCTGCCCGCTTCGCGCCGCTATTGCGCGTCGCCGGATGGATAAGGCCAGTCCTCCCCAGACCTTTGGCAAAAATAATCCCCGTGCCTAGTCCTGCCTCTTCTTGGCCGGAGCCGCGCCATCATCGGAAAATGCTGGTGCTGGAAGGCTGCGTCCAACCCGCTCTGGCACCGTCCATCAACGCAGCCGCCGCCAGAGTTCTGGATCGTCTGGGAATCAGCCTGATCCGTGCCACGGAAGCCGGTTGCTGCGGTGCGGTCAGCTATCATCTAACCGCCACCGAGGAAGGCGTGGGCTTCATGCGCCGCAACATCGACGCATGGATGCCTTATCTGGACCTGGGCGTGGAAGCCATCGTCATGACCGCCAGTGGCTGCGGGTTGATGGTGAAGCAATACGCCGACGCACTGAAACATGATGCGGCCTACGCGGAAAAGGCCGCGAGAATTTCCGCAATGACCCTGGACTTGGCGGAAGTGCTGGCGCGGGAGGATTTGACATCGTTGCAAGTGGACGCGAACAAGCGCATCGCCTTCCAGTCGCCCTGCACCTTGCAACACGGGCAGCAGTTAAACGGGTTGGTGGAGGGAATATTAACCCGGCTTGGATTCGAGCTTGCCCCAGTCGCCAACCCGCATCTTTGCTGCGGTTCGGCGGGAACCTATTCAATCCTGCAACCTGACCTTTCGCTTAGATTGTTAAGCGACAAATTGGAGGCCCTGCATTCGGGCAAACCGGATTGCATCGCCACCGCCAACATCGGCTGCCTGACTCACCTTAAAACCGGAACCGCTGTCCCGGTGGTGCATTGGGTGGAGTTGGTGGACAGTTAAGCTTGTGTTCATATTGGCTCAAGGGAGGCATCTCCGTCTGGCTTATTTACTGATGTTACGCACAGCCACCAAAACCGTTGGCGGCAAGGGGTTGCCGCCCTACGGTCTAGGGGGCTGGAATGGCCATAACCGCCGTAGGTCGGCAACCCTTTGCCGACTTGTGCGTAACATCAGTTATTTATCCCGCCAGCGTCCGTCGCCCATGCGGACGCGAACCGGTTTCCGGGGCGGGCATTCGGGCTGGAGGCCGACCATGACCAGCAGATTGTCCCGCTCCTCCGGTGACAATTCGGTGTAAGTTCGCGCCCTGATGTGGGGCGGGAGGACGATATTGCCGAAGCGGATGCGGATCAACCGGCTGACGGCGACGTTTTGCGAATCCCACAGGCGGCGGACGATACGGTTGCGGCCTTCGCAGAGGGTGACATGATACCAGTGGTTGGCGCCTTCCCCACCCGCATCCACAATGGCGTTGAAATGCGCCGGGCCGTCTTCCAGTTCCACACCTTGCTTGAGCCTTTCCAGCATGTCCTCGCCAATAGTCCCCAACACGCGCACTGCGTATTCGCGTTCAATCTGCTGGGACGGGTGCATCAGTTTGTTGGCCAATTCGCCATTGTTGGTGACCAACAGCAGGCCCTGGGTGTTGATGTCCAAGCGTCCGACGTTGATCCAGCGGCCCAGTTCCAAGCGCGGCAGTTGGGTGAAGATGGTGGGCCGGCCTTCCGGGTCGCGCCGGGTGACGACTTCGCCGGTGGGTTTGTGGTAAACCAAGACCCGCGTCGCCTGGCTGAAGCGCTTTTCGACGTTGACCAAGCGGCCGCGCACCGTCAGCCGGTCGCCTTCTTTCCAGCGGTCGCCCAGTTTGGCAGGGTTGCCATTGAGTAGGATTTCGCCGTTTGCGATCCAAGTTTCGATTTCCCGCCGCGAGGCCAAGCCGGCATGGGCCAGCACTTTTTGAATGCGCTCGCCGTCGGTGGTCACGGCGGGGGAATCGCTATCCGGTTGGGGCAGATTCTCCGTCTGCGGGGGTCGTTGGGTGGGGCGTTGCTGCGTTCGATTCGCTTGCGGATTCTTCGGGTGTCTCGGTTCGCTCATTTTCGGTTGCGGGTGTTGCGGGAATGGGTAAGTCGGGATCGGCAATCGGGCCGAGCCGGTCGATAAATGTTTGCAAAGGCGGCAGTTCGTCCAGCCCTTTAAGGTTGAAATAATCCAGGAACTGCCGCGTGGTGGCGTATAACCCGGGCCGTCCGGGAACTTCCTTGTGGCCTACCACTTGCACCCAATCCCGCTCCAGCAGGTTGCGGATGATCTGGGTGGAAACGGCAACGCCGCGAATCTCCTCTATTTCGCCCCGGGTGACCGGCTGGCGGTAAGCTATTATGGCCAAGGTTTCCAAAAACGCCTTGGTGTAACGCGCCGGGCGCTCCTCAAACAGGCGGGAAATCCAAGGCGACAGCCCTTCCCGCACCTGGAAGCGGTAGCCAGTGGCGACTTGCTTCAGTTCGATGGGCCGACTGTTGAATTCTAACGCCAGTTCGGCCAGCGCGGCCCTCACTGCGGCGGTTTCCGGCTGCTCGCCTTCCGGGAACAGTGCCTGCAACTCGACCGTGTTCAACGGCTTTTGCGCGACGAACAGCGCGGCCTCGACGATGTCCTTCAATTCCATGGCATGTTTGCGCGGGGGCACGTCAAGCGGAAGGTGCGCGGGTTGAATCTCGGCAACATCCTTAACTCCCTCAGGCTGGCGCGGCTTGAGGAACCCGGATAAATAATTCGCCCAAGGGTTCTTCCTGAATAATTTCGATAAAGCGTTCCTTGCATAATTCCAATATGGCCAAAAGTGAAACCAATGCACCTTGACGGCCCTCGCGGCGATTGAATAACTCGGTGAAGGCGAGCAGGGGCTTGTCCTTCAAGCGGGCCAAGACACTGGACATCCGTTCGCGCACGGACAACGGCTCGCGCACGATGCGATGGTGGGTGGAACGCTCGGCCCGGCGCAATACTTCGGTGAAGGCCAGCAGGACATCCTGCAAATCGACCTCGGGGTAAACTTTGCGCACCGTCACCGTGCTGGTGTCGGCCCCGCCCAACTCAAACACGTCACGCTCGCAACGGGGCAACTTGTCAAGCTCTTCCGCCGCCGTTTTGAAACGTTCGTATTCTTGCAGACGGCGGACGAGTTCGGCGCGCGGGTCGTCCTCCTCGGCCTCGGCGGCTTCCTGACGCGGCAATAACATGCGGGATTTGATCTCGGCCAGTATCGCTGCCATCAGCAGATACTCGGCCGCCAATTCCATGCGCATCTCCGCCATCATGTCGATATAGGCAATGTATTGCCGGGTGATGGCAGCAATGGGTATGTCCAAGATGTCCAAATTCTGCCTTCGGATCAGATACAACAATAAATCCAAAGGCCCCTCGAACGTTTCCAGGAATACTTCCAAAGCATCTGGCGGAATATACAAATCCACCGGCATATCGGTAAACGGCGTACCGTTGACCAAGGCGATGGCATGAACCACCTTTGCATTGTCATCGCTCATGGCAGGGAAAGGGTCATATCCCGGCGATGCCGTTCATCAGGGCTTGGAATAGCGAAACCGGCAGCCCCATGAACACCCACAGTAGGTTGGTCACCATCAGCACCAACAATATCGGCATGCCCCATGGTTCGATTTGGCTGTATTTATAGGCCAGACGGGGAGGTAATAATCCCAAGGCTACGCGGCCTCCGTCCAGAGGAGGCAGGGGCAACAGATTCAGCACCATCAATACCACATTGATGCTGATTCCCGCCTTGCCCATCAAGCCTAAAGGCTGGCTGATATATTCGGAGTGCAGCAGGATGGCAAAGCGGATCATCAGCGCCCAGAATATAGCCATTAAGAGGTTGGCGGCAGGCCCGGCTAAAGCCACCCACACCATGTCTCTGCGCGGGTTGTGCAATCTGCCGAAATCCACCGGAACCGGCTTGGCCCAGCCGAAAATCATATTGCTGAAGAGTAACATCAAACCCGGCACCAGCAAGGTGCCTATGGGATCGATGTGGTTCAGTGGATTTAACGATAACCGGCCCTGCTGCTCGGCAGTCCTGTCGCCGAGCTTCTTCGCGGCCCAACCATGGGCAACCTCGTGCAAAGTAATAGCGAAAAGAACCGGCAAGGCCCAAATGGATATGGTCTGAACTATACTTAACTCTTGCATCGTCGGGAGGTTTCCGAATTTATTGAAGGAATGACACAGCCGCCTTGCCTTGGCGAATGATTTCCGGGTTGTCTTCCGTGAACCCGATAATGGTGGTGGGTTCGTAAGGAACCACGTCGGCATCAATAATCAAATCCACCGTCTTTTCCAGCCTATCCCTTATTTCGTAAGGGTCGGACAGCGCCTCGGTCTCCCCCGGCATGATCAGGGTGGAACTGAACAAGGGTTCGCCCAATTCTCTCACGAGTGCCCGCACAATTGGGCTGTCGGGGATGCGAATGCCGATAGTCTTGAATTTAGGGTGCTGGAGTCTGCGCGGCACCTCTTTGGTGGCCTTGAGGATAAAGGTAAAAGGGCCGGGTGAAAGCATTTTGATGACCCGAAACGCCTCATTGCCAAACCTGGCAAAAGACGATATTTGGGAAAGATCAAGGCAAACCAAGGCAAAACGGTGTTCTTGGCCCAATTGGCGGATACGGCGGATACGTTCCAAGGCATCCTTGCTGTCAATTTGGCATCCCAAGGCATAGGAAGAATCGGACGGGTAAACAATCAGCCCGCCTTCGCGGACAACCTCGATAGCCCTCCGGATCAACCTTTCCTGTGGTGTTTGTGCATGAATTTGAAAATATTGCGCCATGGGGCTAGTTTACTACAGAGCGGCGGTGAAAGCGCGGGCAATAGGCAATTCCCAAGTGAAGCAGGGGTCGGTTCTTTTTTTAAAACTGCGCCGGCCTGAGCGACGGAGGGGCCACTGGTGGACATGGATTTCCCCATCTGTGCGCCATAGCTGCGCCATTTCACCCAATCTGAGGCAGTGCCCACCCAATGCAAACTTGTATCTTTATGATTTATCGTTGAATAATGGTTTGGCATTTATCCTGCTTAAAATTTAATGTCCATCCCACCGAACCATTAAGGATATTGCCGACATGCTAGCGAAGAACATAATCCCGATTCACTCCCAAGAATTCGTCGATCTTTACACGCTCTTTCATAGCCTGAACCCTCCTTACAATCTTAACGACATCCTGCGCTTCAACCGCACCTATCAGCCAATGTATCGGCTACTGGGGCCGGAAGAAAAGCGCCGCGCCGAGGAATTTGTCGATTGCCTGGTTGCCGGGGTCGAACACCGGGGGTTGGCTTCGAGGATTTTCGGGGTGGTTTAGGAATCCCCCTTGCCGGAATCCAGTCACAGGGAGGTGAATCTGCGGGTTGATGTGTATCTTGAATCAACCACTTACATAACGACATGTCACCGTCCGTGGCGCTGGATTCCGGCATACCTCCGACAAGCGGGTGCTTGGGGTTCCCAAGTGGCGGCATCGTCTTGTCCGTTCGCACGGACAAAGGCCCGCTCCCGTTTCCCCCAATACTGTTGAATTAAGGAGTAGGTCGGCATCCCCATGCCGACAATGAACTTGTTCTTCCCTCGGCGGCAAAGGGTTGCCGCCCTACGGATTCTGTTGCATAGGCTTAATTCAACAGTATTGCCGTTTCCCCCCCCCAAAAAATCGTCAATTGGATTTTTGGCCCAAAGCGAATCGAGCATTGCCTGACGCCATTGCGGACTGACCGAGCCCCCCCATTACCCAACAGTGGCTTGCCGTGAAAGGAAAGACTTGCTCTGCGCGGCATAGTCTGGGTTACAATTCCAAGAATATCGGCCTTTTAACCGGCCTTTCCATGCGGTCAATCGAGACAAACTGAGGCAAAGACGATGGGCGAAACTGGCAACACCGAATCCGGCCTGACCCCGGCACAGCAATTCTTGAACGACCTTTGGGACGAACATATCAGCGACGAATTTACCGTGCGGGACACGGAGGCTACCTTGGACACCATGCTGCCCGATGCTTATGTGAACCATATACCCGTAATGACTGGAGGTGCGGGACGGGAGGCGTTGCGGGAGTTCTATTCCAAAAACTTCATCCCGGCGATGCCGCCCGACACCCAAATCATCCCCGTTTCCCGCACCGTCGGCAACGACCGGCTGGTGGACGAGATGATCTTCAGCTTCACCCACACCCAAGAGATGCCGTGGATGTTGCCGGGTGTGGCCCCGACCGGTCGGCGGGTGGAAATCCCCTTGGTCGCGATCATCCATTTCCGCGAGGGCAAGCTGGCCCACGAGCACATTTATTGGGATCAGGCATCGGTCCTCGTCCAACTCGACTTGCTTGACCCGGCTGGACTGCCGGTTGCCGGAATGGACACCGCGCGAAAAGTGCTTGATCCGGGCTTGCCTTCAAACGAATTGATTGACGGGGTGAGAGGCTAAAGTTGGCATCGGGGACAGCAAGCGAGAGGAATCTGTTCCATGCCGGGCGCGAATCCCATTTCCGGGGTACACAGGGCACCTCGATCATCGGCGGGGACGGGGTGGACAAGCGCATCAGTACACTGGCGATGGCGCTCCAGATGAATGCCCGGTCAGCCCCAATGTTGTTGAATTAAGCCGTCATTCCGGCATGGACTGCCGGAATCCAGATTGCATGGACGCTTCCAAGACCCGCCATCCTTGGAGCCTAGGTTCCGGCGCTCCCTGCCGGAACGACGGGGAAACCCTTAATTCAACCGCATTGCCGGTCAGCCCCCTGAATCTGCAAGATAGGCAAATACGAGAGCAATGTCAATCCCCGGTGTAAACTTATTTGGCCTCGCCTGATTGACGGATAAAATATCAGACGCAAACCCTGACACTTGCAAACAGTTACGATCCCTTTAGCTTAAGATTCCATGCATCCCAATATCCGGGACGGGTAAAATCAGCCAAGCTATATTCGGAAATAACGCAACTCAACCATCAAGCATGGAAACCGGAAAAACCGTCGCCCAAAACACCTATGTCCACATTGACTCATTGGATATGCTAGACCCCTCATGGCGTGAGGCGGTGGCACATGCCGCCATGCTGGCTAAGGCTGAAACCGGGAGGGACTTTAACGTCGTCAAGCTGAACCAAGACGGCACCAGCATAAGCCTGCTCGACTATTCCGGCTTCTTCGAGGAGGCGTTTCCGGTACTGCGGCGTTATTGGACGGTGGATTTGGCAAAGTCCACGGTTCGGTTCCGTTCTTATGACGAATCCCTGAATCCACCCATCCTGCACCGGAAGGAGTTGTTGCTACCCAATAGCCATCCGTTGCGGGAGGCATTCTCCAACCTGACTCTCGCCGCCGGGCAAATCGGCTTGTTCGACGACCCCCGCCGCATCGGCTTCAAGCGGGCATGGGAGGCTTTGCTCGATTTTCGCGGCTATCGCGTGAGCGGTCATGAATTGATCCCGCTCGGCAACGACGAAACTCCCTCGGCTGCTGACACCGAGACATTCTCAGGCGTTGCCCGCCACCTGACCGCGTTAAGCCGTAGCAACCTTTCCGCCCCGGTGCAGACCTTGGCCCGCTTCGGTTTTCTCGACGGGTCGAAGACGGTGTTCGACTATGGCTGTGGGCGCGGCGGCGATGTGCGCGGGCTTGCGGAAAATGGAATCACCGTCACTGGCTGGGATCCTTATTACGCCCCGGACGAATCCAAATGTCCGGCGCACATCGTCAACTTGGGTTTCGTCATCAATGTCATCGAAGACCCCATGGAGCGCCTGGAAGCCTTGCAAGGGGCTTACACCTTGGCGGAGGAATTGCTGATGGTGTCGGCGATGACTGCCAGCCCGGAAGCAGTTCGGGGTGTCCCTTATGGCGATGGCGTGTTGACCTCGCGCAACACCTTCCAGAAATACTTCACCCAGGCCGAACTGCGCGGCTGGCTGGCCGAGGCGCTGGAAACCGAGCCGGTTCCGGTCGGCCCCGGCATTTTCTATGTGTTCAAGGATCAAGACCTGGAGCAGCGATTCTTGCTCGGACGGCAGGAAAACCGCCGCAATGTACTTAAATTCACCCGGCTGTCGCGCCCGGAAATACCGCTTAAAGCTGGCAAGGCCGATGTCAAATACCAAGCCTTTCAAGAACCTTTGGAAACGTTGTGGGAAACCCGCATCAGTCTGGGCCGACTGCCGGAACGTAGTGAAATCAAGGATGCCGACATACTAGTCCAACAGTTCAACTCCATCCCGGCTGCGCTGAGGTTTATCCAGTCCAGAAAGGAAAGTGCCAAGGCTATTCTTGAGCAAGCCCGGCTGTCCAGGCGGGACGATTTGCGTATTTATTTTGCCGAATTCCAATTCCGGCAATGCCCGGCCTACCGGCATTTGGAAGCAGGGTTGCAACGGGACATCAAAGCTTTCTTCGGCGACTACCGACTAGCGATGGAAGAAGGCAAGGCACTGCTGTTCGCCGCCGGACGCCCGGAAACCATCGCCGAAGCCTGCCGCGAAGCTGCCGAACAGGGCTTGGGTTGGTTGGAAGAAATCCCCCCTAACCCCCCTTTTTCAAAGGGGGGGATTGGGAACCTCAAAACTCCCCCCTTGGCAAAAGGGGGGCAGGGGGGGATTTCCGAAAACCAGTCCTTGCAACTGCACACTAGCCTGATTTCGCAATTGCCCCCGGTGCTGCGCGTTTATGTGGGCTGCGGCCTTAAACTTTATGGCGACCCCGAAAGCGCCGACCTGATTAAAATCCACATCCGCTCCGGCAAGCTTACCTTAATGCGCTTCGACGACTTCCTAGGGCATCCTTTGCCGCGCTTGCTGGAACGGGTGAAGCTCAAACTGCGCGAGCAGGATTTCGACCTGTTTGACTACGGTGGCGGATACCCGCCGCCCTATCTCTACCGCAAATCCCGCTACCTCAACGAAGAGATGCCGAACTACGCCGAGCAACTGGCCTTTGACGAAGCCTTGGAAAACCTGAACCTGTTCGATCTTGACGGCTACGGACCCAGGCCAAACGATTTCGACAACACGCTTGAAGCCGCCCGCTGGGCCATTGACGGCTTTAATCTGATACGCAGCCAAACCATCACAGCCCCGGACAACAATTGTGGACGGCATTTCACCTACCGGCAATTGATTGAATGCGGCGAAACCCAAGCCAAGACCGGCTTGCCCAACCTCCCCAAGCAGCCGGACAGCTACACCGCACTGCGCGACCTCGCTGTTAATATCCTTGATCCTGTCATTGAGTATTTCGGCATGGTCAGGCTCACCTATGGCTTCAGTTCGCCAGCACTAGCCCGGCACATCAAGGGGCGCATCGCCCCCAAGCTCGACCAACATGCCGCCTGCGAGTTGAACCGCAAAGGCGAACCCGTCTGCCCACGTCTGGGCGCTGCGGTGGATTTCCTCATTGAAGACGAAGACATGGGGGAAGTCGCCCGTTGGATCATCGCCAATTTGCCTTATGACCGGCTGTACTTTTATGGCAAGGACCGGCCTATCCATGTCAGCTATTCGGAGCAGCCAGCCAGGAAGGCGTGGGAAATGCGCGAGGTTAATGGGAGAAGGGTGCCGAGGGTTTTCAAATAGCTATTCCGTTCTACACGGGCTATAATTTGGGCTTTGCTTATGTCACACGACAACGAAGCAGGAACACCAAATAAAATAATAATTATGCTGAGAATCTTTAGGAGGCTCCCATGAATTTGGCTGAATTGGCGTTTGAACAGATCAAGACGCTTCCCGATGAGCAAACCCGCGAAGTATTAGATTTTATCGGTTATCTCAAGATGAAAGAAAAACATGATCGTGAAGAATGGGAGGATTTAATGAATGCACAATCCGAATCCATGAAATCGATTTGGGATAACCCAGAAGATGAGGTATGGAATGACCTGTAAACGCGGTGATATTGTCTTAGTGCCTTTCCCTTTTTCCGATTTATCCGCCAATAAAAATCGTCCAGTATTGGCACTGACTGACCCGGATAAGTTTGGCGATTTCTTGGCTGTGGGGGTGACTTCGCGGCCCCATCATGCGCTTTCAATAACGATTACGGAATCGGTATTGGCATCAGGTGGATTGCCGCTGAATAGTTGGGTGCGTATCGACCGAATAATCACTCTGAATCATCGCTTGGTTTTGAAATGCTTCGCCCAAGCAAATCAGGCTTTCGTCAGGAGTGTTTTGGATGCTCTGTGCGATAGGGCAAAGCAAACATGAAAATCGCTTAAAAAAATTTCCAATGGTTCCCAACGTCCACGTTAGGAACCCTTGGCTGTTTCAAGCAGCATGCGATAGTTTGGGAAGCAGAGCTTCAAAAATAGCGTTCCCAAGCAGATCTCTCATCGTTATACACAAGTGTACGGATGCCGATCTATTGCAACCCGGAGGGTTGCTAGCTATTAGCCGGGGGTTGAGCGTCAGCGACACCCCCGGTTGAGATTGGATACCGTATTCGACCCCGGAGGGGTCGCAGAAATCAGCCCA
>CAIODU010000247.1 GCA_903857165.1 uncultured Methylococcaceae bacterium
ATTATGGCTCCAATGCCGTCATTCCGGCATGGATGCCGGAATCCAGTGCCACGGACGGTAACTTGTCGGTTGCGTAAGTGTTTGAAAAAGGCTTGGTGGCGACCCCTAGATTCACATCCTTGTGACTGGATTCCGGCATCCATGCCGGAATGACGAGTTGTCTATCAGCACTTTGGCTCATAATGAGAATTGCTGGCATTCGCGGGAACCCTTATAAGCCGACAATCGTGCTTGGGTTTCAGTTGGAGTGCCTGGTCGAATACCTCGTCAACCTACATCGCGACGAACAGGGAGAGCAAAGGTTCGTTGCGTAACGTCCGCTAAGGGTGTGGCGGCTTGCCTAGACATACCGCCAAGGCCCCGGCAACTGCCTTGGCAATTTTCTCCTGTGTTGCCGGTTTTCGTAACGTCAACTCGTCGTCCCGATTGAGGATGATGCCGGCTTCCATCAACACCGCCGGTTGGCGGGCGGTTTTCAGCACCACCAAATCGTCGTAGTAATGAACTCCGTTGGCCTCGTCCGCGAAGGGCCTATTCTCACCCGGTATGGGCTCGGCATGGTGACGCGAAGGTTTGAAACCCGCTTGGATTAACCTGTTTCCAAGCACCGAGGCGCATTTTAGGCTTGCGGCCAAATGCGCATTTTTACGCGAAACAAACAGGGAAAAGCCGGAAAAGCGGTCGCCATAGGCCAAGGTTTTGCCCTCGAATTTCCACTCGGAGAGATAATGTGGCTGCATCGAATCATGGTGGACGGACAGGAAGAAACCTGCTTGCGCCGCCGCGTCCGTCCGTGCCTTCAAAGCGTTCATCATGCCGTGTTCGCCGATAAGCTGGGTTGCGAAGCCCGCTGCCGACAGCGCCTCCTGGATTTTTCCGGCCAGTTCGCGGTTAAAGCCGAACTCTGTCTCGCCCCTCGCACTCGTCGCGCCCGGATGTTCCAAGGTATGGCCTACATCCACTGCAACCAAGATTGCGCCGTGTGAAGGGCGGATTATGCAAACAGCGAGGGCAAACGCGGTAATCAAAATAGTTCGGCTTAAGGGCATGGCAATTACTTAAGATTGGGTTTTATCGTTTGCAAGCGTGCTAAAACAGTTTAAGGCTGCGCAAGTATACTCACTTAAGGCATCCCATTAAACATCAATGCACGTTGGCTGACGATGTCGGGAGCAACACCAATGCGTCACCGAACTGACCTGCCTGCTGTTCCTGAGGTGTGTTCAGGGCAGAAATCCCTGCATTTGCAGACTGTGTTTCAGAAGGTGAAACATTTGGCATCGCAGGGGGAATCCACAAACGCAGGTGGGAGGCTTTGGGGGAAATCGACGACCTTCGCCGTTCATTCCAGTATTATCTACGGGGATACCGGCAAGGCATCGCACAGGATATGGGCTATACGGCAATTAATGCGGCCTTTGTTCTTGATCTTCTGAATTTTCTTGACGATACCCATACCGTCCATGATATTGACACCACGAAATTGAGGGCCGAAATTGTCAGCAAAATTGGGCATCTCCGCCTCAAATTGCAACCCAAGGCTGGCAATGGCTTGCTGTCCATATATGCAGCACGGATGATACCGACCCTGAGTGCCAACGATATTTGGATATTTTGAATGAAGGCAGTAAGATCAGTGCATTGTAAAATGATTCTGAAAAATCACATCCCCCAGTCACCAACTTAATGCATACGGAAAAACGGCATGAATGACAAAACGGTCTTAATCACCGGCTGTTCCTCCGGCATCGGCTTATGCTGCGCGGAAGGTTTGCAAGCGCGTGGCTACCGGGTGTTCGCCACCGCCCGCAAGCCGGAAGATGTAAGGATGTTAAAAGAAAAAGGTTTCGAAGTTCACCGGCTGGATATTGCGGATTCAACCTCCATTGGCGAGGCCGTGGAAGCCGTATTGGATGCCACCGGAGGCAAGCTTTATGGGCTGTTCAACAACGCCGGCTTCGGCCAACCGGGTGCGGTCGAAGATTTGCGTCGGGAAGTCATTCGCGAACAGTTCGAAACCAACGTGTTTGGAACCCTAGAATTGACCAATAGGGTCTTGCCGGTGATGCGAGGGCAAGGCGAAGGCCGGATCATCATCAACAGTTCGATTCTGGGCTTTGCCGCCATGCCTTACCGGGGAGCTTATAACGCCAGCAAATACGCATTGGAAGGCTTGGCCGACACACTAAGATTGGAATTGGTTGGCAGCGGCGTGTATGTTTCACTCGTCGAACCCGGACCCATAAGCAGCCGCTTCCGCGACAACGCCTATGCCATGTATTTAAAAAATATCGAACCGGAAACCAGTTGCCACCGCGAGAAGTACCAAGATTTGGAGGCCCGTCTGTTGAAACAAGGCCCGGCAGTGCCCTTTACATTAGGGCCAGAGGCGGTTTTAAAGCGGGTAATCCACGCGCTGGAAGCCAAACGGCCCCAAGCGAGGTATTACGTCACCTTCCCCACTTATTTGTTTGGTTACTTGAAGCGGGTTTTGCCGACAAGCTGGATGGATGAATTGTTGAGGCGGGTGGAGTAGGACAGGGATAAACATCCCTCAACTACGATTATTTAACTGATGTTACGCACCGTAGGCCGGAATAAGGTCGTGCAGCGACCGTTTCCGGCATTCGCCTTTGCCGGAAACACCCGCCAAGGCGGGTTTATTCCGGCCTACCTAGGGGCTTCAGCGGTACAATGCGTAACATCAGTTATTTAATGCGCATCCCCGGCTTGGCCCCTTCGTCGGGGAACAGCACAAACGGCCCGCCGCGTTCGTCACTGGCGGCCAACACCATGCCCTCGGAAAGCCCGAATTTCATTTTGCGCGGGGCGAGGTTGGCCACCATGACTGTCAACTTGCCTTCCAACTGGGCCGGGTCGTAGGCCGATTTGATGCCGGCAAACACCGTGCGCGGTTCCAACTCGCCGATGTCCAAAGTCAACTTCAGCAACTTGTCCGCCTTTTCGACAGACTCGGCTTTGACGATGCGGACGATGCGCAGGTCGATTTTGGCAAACTCTTCGATGCTTATGGTGTCGGCAATCGGTTGGATGACGTGTTGTTGGTGTTCGGCGTGGCGCTGTTCGGAATGCGGTTCCGGTTGGGCGGTGGCTTGAACACAGGGTTTGTTGGCTTCCACTAATGCCTCGATATGCTTGGGGTCGATGCGGGTCATTAGATGTTGGTAAGGGTTTATAACATGCCCTTCAGGGAGTAACTTATACCCTTCATCAAATAACAAGTTACTAACTGATGCCGTACCTATATTTGGCCAAGACAGTGAAATATTTAAGAACTCCTCCGCTGCTCCTATAGTTTTTGGAAGTATGGGTTTAATGTAAGTGGCAATAACTTTGAACATATTAATAACAAGACTGCAAATTATGTGCAACTCATCATCTCTTGTTATATCTTTGGCGATTTCCCAAGGTTTATATTCATCGACAATTTTATTTGCTTGATCAGCTAGGTCCATGATGTAACGAACCACTTTTCCAAAATCGCGTTGCTCATACAACTTTTCTAAGCTCCTAGGACGAAAGGACGTAAATTGGTCATTGAACAATTTTTGCAATTGCGTGTAGCCGTCTCCTGAAACGAGTTTACCCTGAAATCGCTTAGTGATAAATCCAGCCGATCTCGCAGCGATATTGACAAACTTCCCCACCAAGTCACTATTCACCCTCGCGACAAAATCCTCCAAATTCAGGTCTATATCTTCCATCGTCCCATTCAACTTACAGGCGTAGTAATATCTCAACCATTCGGGATTTAAACCTTGTTGCAAATAGCTTTCCGCCGTGATGAACGTGCCACGGGATTTGGACATTTTCTCGCCATTCACGGTCAGGAAGCCATGGGCGAAGACCTTCGTCGGGGTGCGGAAGTCGGAATGTTCCAGCATCGCGGGCCAAAACAGGGCATGGAAATAGAGGATGTCTTTGCCGATGAAATGGTAGAGTTCGGCGTTGGAGTCCTTGCCCCAATAGTCGTCAAAATTAAGCCTATCTCCCAATGGGGCATGGGCTAAATTTTTGTTGCATAAATTCTGAAAACTTCCCATATATCCAATCGGCGCATCCAGCCAGACATAGAAATACTTGCCCGGTGCGTCGGGAATCTCAAAGCCAAAATACGGCGCGTCGCGGGAAATATCCCAATCAGACAAGCGGTTGTCCCCTTCCGTCCCCAGCCATTCTTGCATTTTATTGGCGGCTTCAGGTTGCAGCGGCGGATGCTCAGTCAGTTGCCCGGTGGTCCACTCACGCAGATATTTCTGGCAAACCGGAGCGGACAATTTGAAGAAATAATGCACTGACTCCTTGCGCACCGGGGCCGCACCGGACACCGCCGAATAAGGGTTAATCAAATCGGTGGGGGAATACGTCGTACCGCAGGCTTCGCAGGAATCGCCATATTGGTCTTTGGCGTGGCATTTGGGGCATTCGCCTTTGATGAATCGGTCGGGTAAAAACATTTCCTTGACCGGGTCGAAATATTGCTCAATGGCGCGGGATTCAATTAGCCCGCGTTCCTTCAGCCGCTGATAAATCGTCTCGGCATAATAGCGGGTTTCATCGGAATGGGTCGTGTAGTAATTGTCGAATTCAACATGGAACCCTTGGAAATCCCGGTAATGCTCGCCGTGTACGCGGGCAATCAATTCCTCCGGGCTAATACCCTCCTTCTCCGCCCGCAGCATGATGGGTGTGCCGTGGGTGTCGTCGGCACAAACGTAATGGCACTCGTGGCCGCGCATTTTCTGGAAGCGCACCCAAATGTCGGTCTGAATGTATTCGACCAGATGGCCTAAGTGGATGGGTCCGTTGGCATAGGGCAATGCACTGGTGACGAGGATTTTGCGTAGGTCGCTCATGGGTACACATCGGGTAAAGTCTAGGATGGCGGCAATTATCCCATAAACTTGGCCTGTGTAGGAGCGGGCTTTAGCCCGCGACCATTCGCTGTAGTAGGAGCGGGCTTTAGCCCGCGACCATTCATGGCCTGTAGCGACCATTCGCGGGCTAAAGCCCGCTCCTACGTTTTACCGCTTGGCGCGGGCGTCGATCACATTTTTGACCGCAATCATCAGCCCCAAGCCGATAAACGCGCCGGGCGGAAGGATGGCGAGCAGAAAGCCGCCATAATCGTGGAAAACTTGGACGGACCAGTTTCTGGCGATGTCGCCAAACATCAGGCCGGCGCGTCCAAACAACATTCCTGTGCCGATGATCTCCCGCATGGCACCCAAAGCCACCAGTGCCAGGGTGAATCCCAAACCGACGAAGAAACCGTCCGCCAACGCTTTGTCCACCGTGTTTTTTGAAGCGAAGGCTTCAGCACGGCCTATGATGGCGCAGTTGGTGACAATCAACGGGATGAAAATGCCAAGTATCTTATGCAGATCATGAAAAAAAGCGTTCATCAACAGATCAATAATGGTGACGTTGGAAGCGATCACCAGCACAAACACCGGTAGGCGCACTTCATGGCTGACGTGGTTGCGGATCAGCGAGACAAAGGTGTTGGACAATACCAAGGCCACCGTCGTCGCCAAGCCCAGCCCCAGGCTATTGACGACCGAATTGCTGACCGCCAGCAATGGACATAGGCCGAGCAACGCAACCAATGCCTGGTTGTTTTTCCACAAGCCGTCAATGGCGATTTTGCGATAAGGTTCAAAATTCATAAGGGTGTCACTCTTCCTCCACTCGGGAATTATCCCCGCTTTGCACCGGTTCGGAAAACAGCGTTTTCTGATTGGCCTTGAAATATATCAGCGTATTCCTGACCGCCTTAACCACGGCTCGGGGGGTGATGGTCGCCCCGGTGAATTGGTCGAACGCACCGCCGTCGCGCTTCACCTTCCACTGCTTTTCGGGGGGATTTTCCAGCGAAAGCCCGTTAAAGCCGAATATCCAACGGGATTTGTTTTCGTCGATGGGGTCGCCCAACCCCGGCGTTTCCTTGTGCGCCAGCACCCGCACACCGGCGAGGCCACCGTCGGCTTTGACCGCGACCAGCAAATGGATGTCGCCGCCATACCCATCCGGGGCAATGGTCGAAAACACAGCGGCAACCGGCTTGCCAGCTTTTCGTGCCCGGTACACCGCCAACGGCTTTGGCCCTAGTGCAGCAGCGCTGATCTGGATGGCATCGGCCAGCATGTCATTGTCATAACTTCCGGCGGTAATCAAATTCTGCAAGCTGTGCAGCAAAGTCTGGCGCTCGTTCTCCTCGATCCGCGCTTGGGTTGCGCCATGCACCCATGCAACTAATCCCATGCCGGCCACTGAAAACAGTCCCAGTATGATTGCCGCAGACACCATGGTTTTTAATGTGGGGTTCATCTGGAATGTCCATACACGCGGGGACGGGTGTAATGGTCGATGGTCGGCGCGGCAAAGTTCAGCAGCAACACGGCAAAAGCCACGCCGTCGGGATAACCGCCCCAACTGCGGAACACATAGACCAGAACGCCAATCAACGCGCCGTAAACCAGCCTTCCGCGCGGCGTGGTTGATGCACTGACCGGGTCGGTGGCGATGAAAAACGCGCCTAGCATGGTCGCACCGCTAAACCAATGGAACAAAGGGGATGGATAGACGGCTGGTTCATATAAAAAAAAGAACATCGCGAGCAGATACAGGCTACCCAGAAAGCCTAAGGGAATCCGCCAATCAATGATGCCCCGGCGCAACATCCACAGACCCCCCATCAGAAACCAAACATTCACCCATTGCCAACCTTTGCCGGACATGCCGCCGAACACCCCGGCAGACTGGATTTCATCCAAGTGTGTTTGCAAGCCCAATTGGGTTTTCAGCATGTCCAACGGCGTCGCCTGGCTCAAGCCGTCAAACGCGACAGCGGATTCTTGCTGGAAAATAATGGCTGCACAATCGGCAAAGCTTAAATTGGAACCGACCAACGCCAACGGCGGCGACCAAGCAGTCATCTGGCGGGGGAAGGAAATCAGCAGAACCGCGTAACCGACCATGGCCGGGTTGAAGGGATTGTGACCCAGCCCGCCGTAAAGTTGCTTGCCGATGACAATGGCGAACAGGATGCCAAACACGGTGATCCACCACGGCACCAGCGGCGGCAATGAAACCGCCAGCAGCACGGCGGTCACAGCGGCGCTACCATCCATCAGCACCGGCAAGATTTTGCGCTTTCGCAGCGTCAACACCATCGCCTCGACAGTCAAGGCCGTAACCAACGCAAGGGGAATTTGCACCAGAACCCCCGGCCCAAACTGCCAAAATAAAGCAACGATGCCGGGGATCGATGCTGCCAACACTGCCAGCATGATGCGGGTCACGCTATTAGTCGGGGCTAGATGGGGAGATGGGGAAGTGGGGAAACGCATGGATTCGTTTGGTCAATTTAGCCGAAATTGAAATTTATTGGTTGTGAGGGGGATAAGATTTCTCTGGTTCCCAAGATCCAGCTTCAAAGCCATTAACTTAAGGATTCTCGGAGCGCCAAGCCCCAGCTTGGCCTTGGGTTGACCGACGCCAAGCTGGGGCTTGGCGCTCCATCAATGTCCGTTTTCGCATTCGAGGCAAAGCTCGGCTTTCTTAACTTAATGGCAGTGAAGCTCCAGCTTGGGAACCTATGACTCGTAAGCTTTAGCTAAACGTCTTTTAAAAAACAGGAGCTTCAAAAGCCGCATTCCCAAGCGGGAGATATCATCGTTATACACAAATCGTTGCGGGAGCTGCGGAACCCCGAAGGGGTTCAAGCCATTAGCCGGTGGTTGAGCGCAACGACACCACCGGACGGCAAACCGAATAAAATACCGACCCCGGAGGGGTCGCAGTCTCTCCTGCGCGACACTGGATACCACATTGAACCTAGCATTTGCAGCATTTTCGGAATAGCATCTAGGTTCGTGGGCCGATTTCTGCGACCCCTCCGGGGTCGAATGCGGTATCCGATCCCGACCGGGGGTGTCGCTTCGCTCAACCCTTAGGCTTTTGGCTGGCAACCCTCCGGGATGCAATATATCGGCATCTGTATACTTGTGTATAACGATGAGAGTTCCAGCAAGGAAACGAGAAAACACCTAATTTTGCGCTGGCCTTGGCTTGATTGCGTCGATGCGTTGTATAAATTCTTCCACCGAAAACCAGTTAGGGTTACCCTCTGGTTCATTCGAGTTTGTTTGATAGTGGATCGTTTTCCATTTCCCGTTGTCCATATCATTTTTTAAACCCTTCCCCTTAATGCCGCCCTGTCTCCCAATCCAAAGCTTAATTATAGTACCCTCTTTGAAGCCTGTGTAGATTTTATCCCCTGATAATTTCTTCTCACAATTCTCCCCACCCTTATTATTAGCCGCCAATTGATCATACTCTTCAAGAGCTATTCGCAAAAGTTCAAAGAAATAGTCCTCCCTCCATTCAGGCTCGTATTCCACATATTTCTTGTAAATTTCCTCCCACGTCACTACTTTATAAGAAAGCTCCTTCTTTAGTTTTATCTTTAGCTTTTCAGGCAACAGTGCATAATGATAGGTGTTGGCTTGGTTCACACCAAAATTCTCCTGAATAAAATTCAGAATATTCTGCTGGTTTTCCATCTGTTCTTCCAAATCCTTTGCACTTGGCAAATCATACATCTTGGCTTCAAACACGACCAAGATATTTATCTTAGACTGGATTAACATAACAATATCAGGTACATCTTCCTTTTCTGGCACATTTTTATAAATTTTATTGATTGCCGTCTTTTGTTTGTTTTTAATAGCATCAACCAAGTTATATTCGGTAAAAAACAAGATGTTTGATTCGTTCGAATTGGCAACTATGTCTGGAATGTGAGGAATACCGAGCAAAGACAATAGTAAATGCAGGTGCTTGAAATTGTCTTTGCACACAATCATCGGAAAAACCGTACCTGTGTAAAATTTCTCTTTGCGATTTAATGGCAGTCCGGTTCCGGTCATTAGCATTTCTTTTAGTGATGTCATGGCTATCTACCTTCTTCTTATGTTGTTAGGGGTTGGCTTAAACGGGTAGCGTCAAGCAACTTCTGGCCTCATCGAATCTCGCCGTCCATGGAGCCTGGATACCAGCAGCAATTCTCATTATGAGCCAAAGTGCTGATAGACAACTCGTCATTCCGGCATGGATGCCGGAATCCAGTCACAAGGATGTGAATCTAGGGGTCGCCACCAAGCCTTTTTCAAACACTTAAGCAACCGACATGTCACCGTCCGTGGCACTGGATTCCGGCATCCATGCCGGAATGACGGCAATGGAGCCATAATGAGAATTACTGGGATACCAGCGATCCATGCCGGAATGACGGTGTTTTCTTGCTCATTGGACGGGTTCTGATTTCTGTTGAATTTTCGTCGTATTATACAACAACGCCTTCTTGCGCTTGGCGCTTTCGGCCCTTTCCAATTTTTCCCGTTCTTTTCGTCCTTGCCTGGCCTCGTAGCGTAGCCGGGCATGGTCGGCCTTCAATCGCTCCCGTTCTTTCGCTGCAACTTTGCTTTTGGCCGAGCGGAAATACTGCACCAAGGGAATATGACTAGGACAGACAATATCGCAACATCCGCACTCGATGCAATTGGGCAAATGACAGTCCATCAGCCTATCAAGCTTATCGGCACGGGCATGCCAATATAGTTGCTGCGGCAGTAGGCTAACTGGACATGCCGTCGCGCAAGCACCGCAACGGATGCAGGGCATTGCTTGCTTATCGTGGATCACTTCGCCTTGCCCCGCCACCAGTATGCAGTTAGTGGCTTTGGTGATAGGCAGATCGTCCGTAGGCAAGGCAAAGCCCATCATCGGCCCACCCATAATCAGCCGTTGCGCCGAATCGGTATATCCTCCACAGTGTTCCACCAATTCGGCAACCGGCGTGCCTATGCGCGCCAGCAGATTTTGAGGATGGAGAACCCCCCGACCAGTGATAGTGACTATTCGGGATATCAACGGTTCGCCCGTGGTAATCGCCTTGTGGATCGCCGCTGCCGTCGCAACATTCTGGCAAATCACGCCAATCTTAGCCGGTATGCCATGGGCAGGAACCTCCCTGCCGGTCAGCACCTTAATCAGTTGCTTCTCACCCCCCGTCGGATAAATAGCCGGGACTGGAATGATGTGAATATTGCCATATTCGCCTTCTGACTGAGCTTTTTCCAAAGCGATGATAGCGTCCTGCATATCCTCCCCAACAGCCAGTAGACAGCGGTCTACCCCTAGAATATGCATCAGTAGTTTCGCCCCGCCGAGCACTTCATGGGGAAAGTGGCGAAGGAAGCTATCATCGCAGGTGATATAAGGTTCGCATTCCGCGCCATTAAGCAGCAAAGTGTCAATGGCATACGGCTGTGGATTAAGCTTGACTGCCGCCGGAAAAGCCGCACCACCCAAGCCGACGATGCCAGCCGCATGGATTTTGTCGAGTAACTCTCCCGGTTGGATGCTGGCATAATTGGCAGTACCCTGAAATTCAACGGATGCGTCATCACCATCCACGTCAATCACCATACAGTCCCCGACCAAGCCGGACGGATGCGGCCATAAACGCTGTTCAATGCCTCGAACCTTGCCTGATGTGGCGGCATGAAGAGGGGGATTCATCCAACTATCAGCGCCGACGACAATCTGCCCCATCCGCACCTGTTCCCCGGTTGAAACTAAAGGTTTAGCCTTTTCCCCATTGCGCATCATCAAAGGGTAAATCAGTTCTTTTGGCAATTCCGCCACTTGCATAGGGGCCAGGCTAGACTCTGCTTTATGTGTCGGTAAGTGAATCCCGCCGTCAAAATTCCAAAGCCCGAACATTACAAGGCTTCCATAATTATACAATCGACTGGACAAGGCGGTAGGCAAAGATCACAGCCCGTGCATTCCGACGCAATGACGGTATGCATTAATTTTGGTGCGCCCAGGATGGCATCCACCGGACAGACTTGAATGCAAAGCGTACACCCAATGCACTTTTTTTCATCAATGACGGCGACTCGCTTGGGCTTTTCCGAGCCAAGTTCAGGGTCAAGGGGTTTGGCTTCCAAACCCAACAGATCGGCCAGCGCCTTAACACCCTCTTCGCCCCCTGGCGGGCATTGGTTAATGTCAGCCTTTCCATTCGCAATGGCTTCGGCATAAGGCCGGCACCCCGGATACAAACATTGTCCGCATTGGGTCTGCGGGAGCAGGGCATCAATCTTATCGGCTAAAGGGTCGCCGTCCACTTTGAAGCGGATCGAGGCATAGCCGAGAATCAAACCAAAGAAGGCAAAAACGGCACACAGCACAACAAAAGCCAACATCAGGAATGTATCATCCCTTGACGAGGCCGGAGAATCCCATAAAGGCCATGGAAATCAAACCAGCGGTAATCAATGCGATGGCGTTGCCTTTAAAAGGCGTGGGTATGTCCGCCACGTCAACCCTTTCACGCACTGCGGCGAAAAGAACCAAAACCAGGGCAAAACCCACTGCCGCACCGAAACCATATAAAAATGATTCAATTAAGCCATGACGCGCCTGCACATTAAGCAAAGCCACGCCCAAAACAGCGCAATTGGTTGTTATCAAGGGGAGGAAAATACCAAGCACTTGGTAGAGCAACGGGCTGGTTTTATGCACCAGCATTTCGGTAAACTGCACTATCACGGCGATGACGACTATGAAAGAAATGATGCGAAGGTATTCCAAGCCGAGAGGGACCAACAGATGAGTTTCAACCAGATAACTCGACACCGAGGACAAGGTAAGCACAAAGATCGTCGCCAGCCCCATGCCTAAGGCGGTTTCCACTTTCCTGGACACACCCATGAAAGGACACAAGCCCAGGAACATCACCATCACAAAATTGTTGACCAGTATCGTACCGACGAGGATAAGCAAATAGTCTTTCATCAGCTAAGTTTCAGTGCCAATCGACCATGACCACGAAAACTGTTTTCCACAGACCTTCTCGGTCATAGGTTTAGCTTTCCAATCTCTGTTTTTGATCGAAATCGACTTCAAGTGATTGGTGTCATGGCAGAGGGAGATGTAATGCTTACCCCACTCTTATCTAGAAAAGGCATACACTCGGCGATCCAAAAACGCACAAACCAGTTGCGTCACACACACATTTATGGTATAAATAAATCCTGTAGAGGGCTAAAACTCTGACAGGTTCCCATCAATACCCGTAACATTACTGGGGAGCTAGTGTGATGAAATACGATCCAACAGAAATTTGAATGCTTCATATTGGTGCCATCTGTTGATTTTTGGTGGCACCAATGATCTCTTGTGTATGAACCCGACGAATGTTTGAACTGTGGATATCATGGATTGCGAAGCTCTTCTTTCTCCAGCTTTCCCTGCAATAATTCTCGGCTTTCTTCAGAAATTCGCTGCTCTCTTCGCGTAGCCACGCATGGTAACAGAACCAAGCCCCAGTATCGAAACTGTTTGCTGTACTATTCGTGTTCGAATCCAAAAACTTTTCTAGTTTATTATATCGTATCTTGGCTTCATCGTAAAATCCATAAACCTCTTCGCGTTTGGTAATTAATATTTTGTCATCTTCCCCGTAAATTCGGGACAATTCGCCATACTCTCTCTGTGACAAAATATAGCGCTCCAATGAATACCAAGCCATATTGTTTATCAATGAAGCCTCTTTATCCGAGAGTTCGCCTTTAAAGCGGTGGTAGAGATTTTCCGCTTCTGATATTTTATTCCAAGCTATATCTATATATTCCTCCCCTATCATCCAATATATATTAGCCAATCTTGACATGACGGCAAAGGCGTTTACGGAATTAACACTAGCTCCCATCTTTTCTTCGCATTTGTCAAATTCAAGCAGCGAATCTTTTAATTTGAACTTTATAAATTGTATCTCACCTATTCTAAAATGGGGAACATATCGATCAGAGAAACTTCCATCATCTACCACTTTTTGATAAATTTTAAGTGCTTCGTCGTGTTGTTTCTCAGCGAATAGAAGAAATGCTTCTTCCATATTAATCCAATATTGCACCTCACTTTCCTGTGACTCAGCTCCGTCTTTGATCCTAAGTACTTGTTTGAGCAATAAGCGAGCCTTTGGTGTCCAATCTTTGGCATCGGCCTCCCAATGTTCCTTGACGTAATCATCATATTCCTTGAGTAAGGGCTTAACATTATCGGTACTTAGCTGATTACATTTTAAATCTTCTTCATAGCTAAAAATCGCGCAAGGTCCTTTATCCGTTGATGCGAACTCCGAAGCATACTTCTCTTTATCGCTTATATCTCTAAGATGAGCCATAAGTTCATCATTTGCCTCCAAATCCTTGGCTAAAAGTGAAAAGCTCTTCTTTATATGAGGATGAATGTTTCCTTGCTTATATGAGAGTTCATGTTCAAGCTCCCCCCAAACATTTTGCAAAAGCGTTCGCAATTGAATTTCGACTGGAAGATCATTCTTATAAACGATTAAATGTATTGACTTGTATCCTGAACCTTTCTGTTTTAGATTACATTCTGGTTTTGTCTTATCCCGATATAAACGTGCTTTAAAAATTTCTTGTACTCTACTCTCAAATTGCTCATATTGTTTTTTATCATTCCAATTATAAACTTCCATTTCGCGCAGATAAAACCCCCTGTCAAACAGTTCTTGTATGAGAAAATAAAATACAGGCTGAATGTCCTGATCAAACAAGCAAAGCACCCTCAAACCGCCATAGTCTTCAATATCTTCAAGGGTCGTCGCTTTCCTTTTTCTTTTTGTCTTAAGATAAATGCTATCGATAGTCTTTAATCTATAATCGGCCAGATATATTGGAATACCTTTATCTTTCTTCCCTTTCAGCAAATTCTTACGTAATTCCTCCAGCATACCCTCAATTGGCCCTTGGATACTATCAAATTTTTTTTCCGCGTCTTTATAAGTAATCATTGTGGTGTTTTGTCGATATGGAGATTCAATATGCAAGCTTCATTGCCGTTGCGATCAGGTGCATACAATAGCACAAAAAATATCCAGCAGGCTGTTTTTCCATCTTTGCGGTAACTTCAAAAAAATTGGATAAAAAAAAGCCCGCCGACTTTTTGATCGGGGGGCTTTTGGTTTTGGTGCCTGGCGATGCCCTACTTTCGCATGGGGGTCCACACTATCATCGGAGCTGGGCAGTTTCACTTCCGAGATCGGGATGGGATCGTGTGGTTCCCGCCCGCCATGGCCGCCAGGCAATTCGTCGGGGCCGCCTGTTGCGGGGCGGACCCTACGCCGCATAAGCCGGACCAGTGTTCCGCAATGTGACAGACGATGAAGTTTCCCGGTGAAAGCGTTATGGAAAAATTGGCTGCGTGTTAATATATCGGCCTGAAACCCTAAAATTTACGCCAGGCGGGAGGATGATCCGGACAGTGTAAACGGAAGGCGTAGGGCAATCCAAAATAGGCTATTTTTTCAAACCCAACCATTAAAGGGGAATCAACATGAGTGTTTTTGATGAAGTCTTAGGCAAAGTTTCTACGGTTTTTGGCAACCCTGAACAAGCCAACGGCGTGTTCAAGCTGGTGATGGAACTTCTCAACAAGCCAGAGATTGGCGGCATCAGCGGATTGATTAAAACCTTTGATGAAAAAGGTTTTGGGGGGATCATCGCCTCATGGGTCGGCACGGGCGAGAACCTACCAATTTCCGCCGAGCAGATCAAGCAAATTTTAGGCGGCGGAGAGCTTGAAAAAATCTCCGGCGACACCAGCTTGCCAGTGGATAATGTTTCATCAGACCTTGCCAAGTTATTGCCGTTGGTGATCGACAAACTAACCCCCAACGGCGAGGTTGCAGATTCTAACAGTCTGCTTGCGCTGGGCTTGGATTTTTTAAAAGGGAAGCTTGCGGGTGACAAGGACGGCAATACCACTGCATAGGCAGTCACTCTCAAGGACATTTTCGAGAATGCCTTTACCGTAGGGTGGCCTTCAGGCCACCCAAACGCCCTGTAAGGACGCTCTAAAATGGTAATGACATTTTTCGAAAATCGGGCTACCAACTTAAGGCGGGGTACAACCAAGTTTACCCGTTCGCCCTGAGCTTGCCGAATGGGGGGTGAGCGGGTATAAGCCGTTCATGGTTCGAGAAGCTCACCACGAACGGCTTAGGTGATTTCTGAGAAAGAACATCCCACCAAGAATCTGATCCGTAGGCAAAAAACAGAGTCCACGAAAGGCACGAAAAGCACGAACAAAAGCATGTCTTGTTCGTGCCTTTCGTGTTTTTCGTGGACGATGCTTTGGTGGG
>CAIODU010000248.1 GCA_903857165.1 uncultured Methylococcaceae bacterium
CGGGGCCTTTGCCGCCATGGCGGCGCTGGGGTTCACCATCAACCTCATGACCCTGTTCGCACTCATCCTCTCCATCGGCATCGTCGTCGATGATGCCATCGTCATCGTCGAGAACACATCCCGTTACATCGAGCAAGGCCTTAGCCCCAAGGAAGCCGCAATCAAAGCCATGGACGAGTTGACCGGGCCGGTGTTGGGCGTCACCTTGGTGTTGGCCTCGGTGTTCCTGCCCGCTTCTTTCCTGCCTGGCATCACCGGCCAGATGTTCCGCCAGTTCGCGCTTGTCATCGCGGCGACGGCCCTAATCAGCGCCCTAGGCGCCTTGACCCTGAACCCGGCCCAATGCGCGCTCTATCTGAAACCCCGGCCCAAGGATCGGCGGGTCAACCGGTTTTTCAGGGGTTTCAACTTGGCTTACGAAACACTGGAGCGCCGCTATCTGGGTTTGGTGAGTTGGATGGTCCAACGCCCGCTCTCCATGGCGGGCGTATTTCTCGCCCTCGTCAGCTTGGCGGCCACGGCCTTCGCCCTCTATCCCACCGCTTTTCTACCGCTCGAAGATCAAGGTTATTGCGTCGTTGTCGCCAAACTCCAGCCTGGTGCATCGCAGCCGCGCGTCCGGGAGATGGCATCCAGCATTGATGCCCTGCTGGAAAAGACACCGGGCATCAAGGGTTGGGTCACCATGGGCGGTTATTCGGCCTTGGATTCGGCCAAACTTTCGAACGTAGTCACAGTCTTTGTCATTTATCAGGATTGGGATCGCCGTCCGGCGGACTTTTCGCAGAGGCAGATCATTGCCGGGCTACAGGAAAAATTCCGCACCCTGTATGGGGCAACTTTCGCCGTGCTGCCGCCCTCGCCCATTCCAGGCTTGGGGACGGCCTTTGGTTTTCAGATGATGGTGGAGGACAGGGGCGGTCTGGGTTTGAGGGAATTGCAGCGGGAAACGACAGAGTTGCGCCAGATGGCGTTGGACAAACCGGGTTTCCTGCGACTCGGCTTCACCACCTTCAGCGTGGACAGCCCACAGCTTTATCTGAATTTCGACCGCACGATGGCAAAGTCACTGGGAGTGGCCATTGACGACGTGCTCAAGACCTTGGAAGCCTCCTTAGGCTCCACCTATGTGAACCTGTTTAATAAGTTCAACCAAAGTTTCCAAGTGCGCTTGCAGGCCGACGCTGAATCCCGTCGCCACTTGGAGGATATTCAAAAGCTCGCTGTGACCAATCGCAGCGGACAGAGTGTGCCGTTAAGTGTCTTGATGGATTGGCGGCGAACGTTAGGCTCGGAACTCATCACGCGCTACAACCTTTATCCCTCCGCGGCCTTGATCGGCATTCCCAAGCCTGGATACAGTTCGGGCCAAGCACTGGAAGTCATGCAAAGCTTTGCGGCCGGCGCGCCCACAGGCATGGGCTACGAATGGACGGGGCTGGCCTATCAGGAACGCTTATTGGGCAACCAGTCCTATCTAGTATTCGGCCTGTCCATCACTCTCGTCTTCCTAGTGCTGGCGGCGCAGTATGAAAGCTGGCTCGACCCCGCCGCCGTAATCCTCACCGTGCCCATGGCCTTGGTGGGGATCGTCATCGCCTTGGCCGTCCGCCGCTTCCCCATCGACCTATACACACAGATTGGTCTAGTGCTGATGACGGCCTTGGCTGCAAAGAACGCAATCCTGATTGTGGAATTCGCCCGTGAGAAAATATCCTTAGGCATGACCCCCGCCGACGCAGCGGTGGAAGCGACACGGCAGCGCTTCAGGCCTATCGTCATGACCTCCGTCGCCTTCATCCTCGGTGTCGTGCCGCTGTTGACGGCATCCGGCGCGGGCGCCGCCAGCCAGCAGGCGCTCGGCACTGTCGTCTTCGGCGGGATGCTGGCTTCAACCCTCCTCGCCATCCCCTTCGTGCCTGTTTTCCATGTCCTGCTGCACCGCCTTGCCGAACGGAATTAGCCATATGAGTGATCCTTGATGATCGGTTACTTTTCCCGGATGAAGTCGTAAATATTCAAATAATCCTGGCCTGGGAGGTTCCACGAGTAGTCATAGCGCATCGCATTCTTGATCATCTCGCGATAGCGGTCAGGATGATCGGAGTAACAGGCCATGGCCCTGCCAAGCGCATATTCCAGCCCTGGATGGTCATAGTTTTCGAATACGTAGCCGTTGCGTTCTTGCAAAGGCAGGTCAGAGTTGTCCATGTCGAATACCGTGTCGGCCAAGCCGCCCACCGAACGAACCACGGGGATGGTGCCATAGCGGAGCGCTATGAGCTGAGTCAACCCGCAAGGCTCGAACCGGCTCGGCACCAGCATCATGTCCGCACCCGCGTAAATGAGGTGGGAAAGCTCCTCGTCAAACCCAATCTCCAAGTGGCAGTCCTGGCTCTCATTCAACATATTCTTGAGTCCCCAGAAATCCGCGTTGATAGCCTGGTCCGGGCTCGACCCGAGCAGGACGAACTGGGCTCCGCGCTCAAGGGCGAAGAAGATGGCGTGGCGCAGCAAATCCAAGCCCTTCTGCGGGTCGAGCCGACCGATGAAGGCGACGATGGGCTTTTCGTTGTGGGCCAGCATCAGACGGTCGCGCAACGCCCGTTTGTTGTCGTATTTGCCGTCAATGGAGTCGATCCCATAGCGGGTGGGGATATATCCATCGACTTCCGGATTCCAAACGCCATAATCTATGCCGTTGACCACCCCACCGTACTTGATGTGGTGGGTGTGCAGGGTCGGCTCCAATCCGAAACCCTGACCCCCATCCTTGGTCTCGAAGGCATAGCGAGGCGAGACGGTGGTGACGAAGTTGGCGTAGACGATGCCGCCTTTGAGCAGATTCAGGGCATGCTGGTGGTGGTTGTCGCGCAGGCGGTTGTAGTCGAAGTAACGTTGCGGATCGTGCAGGCCGGTGGCCCGCAACAGCTCACCCCCAATCACGCCCTGGTGCTGATAGTTGTGAATGGTGAGGCAGACGCGGGGGTGGGTCATGCCGATGCGTTGGTAGAACTCGTAGAGATACACCGGCACCAAGGCCGTTTGCCAGTCGTGGCAATGGATGATGTCCGGGTGCTTGTTTGCCTTCCACAGGAACTCCATGGCTGCCCGCGAGAAGAACGCAAAGCGCATCACGTCGTCCTGGAAGCCATAGATACTCCCACGGTTGAAATAGTCGTCCTGGGAATGAGGCTCGATGAAGAAGCACTTGCGATCATGCACCAAGCCGAAATAGACGGTGCAGTGAATCGTCCCATCGAACCAGGGTACAAACAAATCTTGGAAGTCCACATGCAGATTGTAAATGTGGTCGTAGCGCATATTGTCGTATTTAGGCAATATGATCTCCACATGGTTGCCCCGGATCGCAAGCTCCTGGCTAAGGCCGAACACCACGTCGGCAAGCCCCCCTACCTTGGCCACCGGTGCCATCTCGGGCGTGATATGGACAATGAACAAATTTGGCCGGGGCTGATGGGCCGGTTCTTCATCGGGTGCATGCGTCCCGACCGGCAAGGGTTCCACCACATGAACCGATTGGGGTTGGGCCGGTGCCGCATCGGGCTGCGACGGGCTTTTTAAAACTTCCTTTGCAGAGGCTGGAGCCGCAACCGGTGCAGGTGTCCGGGGAGTCACCGATGCCGGTTCAGATTGAAGTGTCGCAGGCTTTTCCTCAGCCGGCGGGCGGGGCTTGGGGCTTGCCTTGGCGATAGGCTTTGCTTCCGCCCTTTCCAGTGGAGCCACTGGATCGCTGCCTTTGATGTGGGTGGCATCCGATTTCCCCGCCGTCGCCGGGATAGTCGTCCTGTTTGTGCTGGTGGGCTTTTTCGCCATCGTTTGTGTCCTTGAATGGAACCTGCCGTGATGTCATGACGGCAGGTCTTAATGTGCTTGCTAGGGAATCCGCCCTAAGGTTGGGCCGATTGAGTTGTGCCGCCTGTCAATCCGCTTCAATGTCGCCCGCAGCCGGTTCCGGCTTAAGCCTGAGTACGATACCCGCCAGCGGTGGCAGGGTGACCGACAGGGAATAGGGCCGCTCGTTCCAAGGTTTTTCCTCGGCCATGAGTGTGCGCCCCTGGTTGCCCATGCCGCTGCCAGAATATTCGTCGGCATTGGAATTCATGATCTCCTCGTAACACCCCGCTGCGGGAACGCCGAAGCGATAGTCCTCGCGCGGCACCGGAGTGAAGTTGAGCGCCACCAACAGGAAGTCGTCACCCGTTCGGCGAATATAGACCAAGACCGAGTTATGCGCGTCGTGGCAGTCGATCCACTCAAAACCCCGCCAGTCAAAATCAAGCACATGGAGCGAGGGTTCGCTGCGGTACAAGCCGTTAAGATCCCGGACTAATCGCTCGATGCCTTGATGGAAGGGATAGTCCCGCACATACCAGTCGAGCGCCGCCTCGCAGTCCCATTCCCGGCCCTGGCCGAATTCGCTGCCCATGAACAAGAGCTTCTTGCCGGGGTGGGTGAACATGTAAACGTACAGTAGGCGTAGATTGGCGAACTGTTGCCATTCGTCGCCCGGCATCTTGTATAGCAAGGAATGCTTGCCGTGGGCGACTTCGTCGTGGGAGAACGGCAGCAGGAAGTTCTCGGTGAACGCATAGAGCATGCTAAAGGTCACTTCGCCTTGGTGGTACTGGCGATAAATCGGCTCATTTTCTATGTAGCGCAAGGTGTCGTTCATCCAGCCCATGTTCCACTTGAGGTCGAAACCGAGGCCGCCCACATAGGTCGGCTTGGTCACTTGGGGCCATGAGGTGGACTCTTCCGCCATGACGAGCGCTCCGGGCATCTGATGGTGGGTGACCTCATTGAGTTCGCGCATGAACTCGATGGCCTCCAAATTCTCGCGCCCGCCGTAGCGGTTGGGAATCCATTCACCCTCCTCGCGGGAATAGTCCAAGTACAACATGGACGCCACCGCGTCCACGCGGAGTCCGTCGAGGTGATACTCTTCCAGCCAAAACACGGCGCTGGAAATGAGGAAGTTCTTCACCTCGTAACGCCCAAAGTTGAAGATCAGGGTGGACCAGTCCTTGTGTTCGCCGATGCGCGGGTCTTCATGCTCGTACAGCGCGGTGCCGTCAAACCAAGCCAAGCCATGGGCATCCTTCGGGAAATGGGCCGGCACCCAGTCCAGAATAACGCCGATGCCATTTTGGTGGCAGTGGTCGATGAACCAGCGGAAATCGTCTGGACTGCCGAAACGGCTGGTGGGGGCGTAATAACCGATGGTTTGATAACCCCATGACAGATCGTAGGGGTGCTCGGTAATCGGCATTAGCTCGACATGGGTGAACCCTAAGCTTTTCACATGCCCCACCAAGCGTTGCGCGAGCTCCCGGTAATTCAGCATCCCGCCCTCCGTGCCTCGCTGCCACGAGCCTAGATGCACCTCGTAGATGGACATGGGCTCATGCTGCCAGTCGAACGCGGCTCGAGCTTGCATCCAGGGTTCGTCGCCCCATGCAAACTCGCTCGGCGGCTCGACGATGGTTGCTGTGCTGGGCCGCACTTCAAAGCGGAGGCCGTAAGGATCGGATTTGAGGAAGACATCGCCGTTCTTGGCGCGAATCTCAAACTTATAGACGATGCCGGGGGAAAGGTCGGGGATGAACAACTCCCAAACCCCATTGCCGTGGACGCGCATGGGATGGCAAAGCCCGTTCCAGCGGTTGAATTCCCCCACCACGCTGACGCGCTCGGCGCCCGGTGCCCATACTGAGAACAGCACGCCTGTGACCCCCTCCGTCTGATGCACCCGCGCCCCTAAGAGCCGGTAAGCATGCCAATGCTTGCCCTCGCCGAACAGGTGCAAATCAAAGTCCGAAAGCTGCTGCGGGTAGCAATACGGGTCGTGCGCAACATGCTCGAGATGCTGGCCGTCGCGCCAGATGATCCGGTAGCGTTCGGGCACCTCGGCGGCGGTGCCCCGCCACTCGAAAATATCCGTACCTTCGATCCGCTGCATGAGCAGCCCCCCCTCGGCGATAGCCGCCTCCTCGGCATGGGGCAGCAATACCCGCACCAACACGCCGCCGTTCTCGCTGTGTCGACCGAGGACGGCGAACGGGTCGTTGTGTCTGGCGTCGACGAGCTTCTGCAACTCAGGGGGGAGTCTCGATTGGTTCATCCTGCAATACCTCTTGATGGGGTTGAAATTCAGAGCACGATCTGCCCGCACTCCAGGCGAAAAGCATCGGAGCGCGAGAGCCATTTCGAGCCACGGCATTTGTCAACCGGCTTCGGCGTCGTGTACAAGCTTGGGATTCTAGCGCAAAATCCGCAATCTAGCCAACATGCCGGGTTTCCCTGCTGGGGAAGCGTTCGGTGCAGTGGTTCATTCCTCAAGCGGAAAATCCTGGGCCATATTCGGGGTGTGATGCCGGGGTTCCTCGCCTTCTAGCTGGAAAACCACCAATTCTGCGATGCGCTGGGCATGGTCGCCGATGCGTTCGAGCGCCTTCATCATCATCACTTGACTGACCGCGTTGCTTACATTGGTTTTTTCCGCTTGCAGAAAATCCATCAAATGATGCAGTCCATGCTGAAACTGTTGATCCAAGGTCCGGTGAAATTCGACGACCCGCCGTGCCTGTTCGCCATCCAGGCGTTCAAAAACCCCCACTGCCGACCGCACGATGCCTATGGAAACACCACCCAGCCGGCAAATATCGTCCAATGGAAAGTTGTTGGCATCGCCGTGTCCGTCCAAATGCATGTAAGCCACGAAATTGGCCAGTTTCACGGCTTCATCGCCAATCCGTTCCAGATTGTTGACGATCTTGGAGGTAGCCAGCACGGTGCGCAGGTCTCTCCCTTTAGGGCAGCGTTTGGCCAGGATGGCACAAACCACCGTGTCGGCGGCGACCTCCATTTCATTGACCGTGCGCTCGCTGTCGATGATTCTGTGGGCCAGAGTCAAATCTTTGTTTTTGACCGATTCCATGGCGAGGCATAACTGGTTCACCACCAGTTCTCCCATTTCCAAGACTTGGAAATGGATGGCCTGTAGTTCCTCATCGAAACGGTGGATGGTATGGCGGTCGAATGTGTTTGTCATAATGGATTACCCGAAAGTTCCGGTGATGTAGCGTTCGGTCAACTCTTCCCGGGGCCGGACGAAGATTTGTTCCGTGTCGCCGGTTTCAATGACCTTTCCCAAATGGAAAAAGGCCGTGCGTTGCGAAACACGCGCCGCCTGCTGCATCGAATGGGTGACGATGACGATGGAGTATTGCCTGCGCAACTCGTCGATCAACTGCTCGATTTTCGCCGTCGCGATGGGGTCCAAGGCCGAACAGGGTTCATCCATCAAAATCACCTCCGGGTTGACGGCGATGGTGCGGGCAATGCAAAGCCTTTGCTGCTGCCCGCCGGACAGGCTAGTGCCCGATTGTTTTAAGTTGTCCTTCACCTCATGCCACAACCCTGCCCGGCGCAGCGAATTCTCGACAATCCCGTCCATTTCCGTTTTTGTATTGGCAAGCCCGTGTAGCCTGGGTGCCATGGCGATATTGTCGTAAATGCTCTTCGGGAAAGGGTTGGGTTTCTGGAAAACCATGCCGACGCGGACGCGCAGAGGCACCACATCCATGTCGCTGGCGTAGATGTCCTGATCGTCCAGGGTGATCGTGCCGCTGACCCGGCAACCGGGGATGGTGTCGTTCATGCGGTTCAGGCAGCGCAACAGGGTCGATTTGCCGCAACCGGAGGGGCCGATCAAGGCGAGCACTTCGTTGGGCATGATGTTCAGGCTGGCAGCATCAACGGCAAGTTTTTCCCCGTAATAGACGCTTACCTTGGAGCATTTCATGCGCGGGAGGCCGATGGCGGCAAAGTCATTTTCCCTAGACCGGGCGAGGTCAAAGTTGAATGGGCGTTTTGAGGGGAGGTTGAGATCGATGGCTGACAGGTTGGTTTGCTGGTTGCCGGGGATGCCGGTGATGTCTGCGCTCATAGGGGGGATCTGCCCGTGTGATTCGATAAATCCTTTGTCACATCATGGGAAAACGCAGATTGGACAAGGCGGATTGTAGTGTTGCCGGGCAGGCGGCAGTGGGTTTTGGTGTACATTAATCGCATGGATGGAAGGGCAACAAGCATTATTGTAGTTATTCCGCTAAATTATAGCCTAAGAATTTCCGAACAGTCTAGCTCTCCTGCCTCACCGTCTCCGCATGCCAGCGCCACGCCACCCAACGGCGGTATAGCGGCACGGCATAGCGGTAAGTGGGTCCGGCGCGGGTGAGGATTTCCTCTTCGCTCAAACGCTCCGCGAGTTTGAACGCCATGCCGTCCGGTATGGATAATCGCGTTTCCCTTAACGCCGCTTCGATGCCGGGGATGTCCAGTTGTAAGCGGTCGGTTTCGTCCGTCGCCCATGCCAACCCGGCCAAAAAGCGATGGGCAGTTGCGTCAATGTTATCCCAATGGTTTTCAAACGCCGCATTACCCTGCTTCACCACGTCATCGGCGGCGGCGTTCAAATCATTGAAATTCACAAAGGTGGAACGCTTGCGGCCTTGCCGGGTTTCTTCGTCGAAATGGTTAACCAGCTTCGCGCCTAGGCTTTGCAGCAACAAAGGCTGGCCCCGCGTCAGCCGATAAGCTTCTTCCAACACCGCCGGGTCGTACTCCAGCCAGTCCCCCGCCGGTTTCTGCAAGACTTGGGCAGACTCGGCTTGAGTCATATAACTGAGGGTGCGGGATTGCGCAGTGTTGAACAGGATGGAGTAATACTCCCGTCCCAAATGTTTCAGCGCATGGGTTCCGCAGAACAGCAGCAATACCGGGTATTGCGGTTCCTGCATCAACCCGCGCAAGAACCCCGGCAAATCCTCGCCCAGGCTGCGTTGCGGGATCAGATCGGCTTCGTCCAGCATCAGCAAAAAACGCCGTCCATTCAATTCCGGTTTAAGCCCCAATAGAAAATCCTTGAAATCGGGATAGGGGTTGGCACGGTCCAGCACTGGCTTGGCAATGCCTAACGGTTCCGCCATGTCGCGGGCGACGGTATTGAGGAAATCATAATCCCCTTTCACGCCCTGCACATTCACCAGCACCGGCAACACCCCGGTGTCTGGCAGTCCGTCGCGGCGAATCTTGTTCAACAGGCTGGTTTTGCCGATACGCCGCTGACCGATCAAAGCCACGGCGGGTTTGCCTTGCGGTTGCAGCCACAAACCGCGCAACCAATGCAGCAAATCCTCGCGACCTACGAAGGTGCGGTCTTCGCCCAAGCCCTCGCCGATGACATAAGGCTGGTAAGGCGGAATCTGGTAAGGCTTGCCCGCCTCCTCCACGCGGACTTGGAACACGAATGGCACAGTGATGATATTGTTGGCTATATCCTCCGCCTCCAAGCGTCCGGCGATGCGCATTGAACCAACTTGTCTCGTTTCCAATTCCAAGCCAAGTTGTGCCTCATATCCGCCTTCCAGCAAACCACGCTTAACCTCACGGTGATGCCATTCCAAGCCTTCGCCATCCTCCACCGTCACCCGCAGTTTTTGCGCTAGGCTTCGGGTGGGGTTTTGGATGGTGAAATGTATTATTTGAGTACTAGGGGAAGTTGTTCTTGAGTCAAGTTTATGTCCAGACGCAGCCATTCACGGGCTTGCTGGATTTCATTTTGTAACCGTTTAACCCAATGTAATGCCAACTCTTTACCAATGTTTTGCCAATACGGAAATGGAAAGCAATCTTCAAATCCTGTTGTCTGCAATGAATTCATGCGGTCTTGCAAAAAATCACGCCGAGCATCATTGGTTGTAAGTCTCTGGTAGGGCCGTAGGATGCGCTGAGGAACGAAGCGCATCATTCGAGAACGATGCGCCTCCTTCGTCGGCACATCCTACGCATGCTGCATTCCCTACATTTCTCTAAAACAACCACCATGAAACACCGCATAGACCCAAAAATAGATTGCGTATTCAAAGCCTTGCTCGGCTCGGTGGAAAACCGCAATCTGCCCGTCCACTTCCTTAACGCGATATTAGCCGCCGACTTGACCGCGCCGATAACCGGAGCAGAGCCACTCAATCCTATGCTAAGGTGTTTCTGGACGAATAACTGAGCGTGGTGGATGTCAAAGCCAAGGACAGCGAGGGACGGCTTTACCAGATTGAAATCCAGTTATTGACCTATCGGCATTTGCCGGAACGCATGGTCTATACATGGTGCGACGAAGTAGGCCGGAATAAGCCAAGAAATCCCCCTGCCCCCCTTTGCAAAGGGGGGTTGGGGGGATTTCCATCGGGCGTTTCCGGCACTTCGGGGATTTCGCCGGAAACGGTCGTTGCACGACCTTATTCCGGCCTACTTCCGAAGCCGGCTATACCCTAAGAGTACAAACTGCAAAACCGCCTAGGCCGCACCTTGGCAGATTTGGGCGGCATACATTTGTTGGAACTGAAATTGTCACGGCTGAACGAATCGGAACTGAGGAACAACGCTGGCTACAGTTCTTCAAAGAAGGCGAGCAACTGGATGAACACAGACGAAATGAGGCAAGCCATGAACACCTTGAAACTGTTTTCCGAGAAAGAACGCGACTACCACGCTTACCAATCACGGCAAAACTATTTGCGTGAGCAACGTACTATACAAATAGAGAGGGAGGATGATTTGCGGGAGATGGAGAAGATTAAGCTGGAAAACGAGCGGATACAACATGACATGGAACAGGCTCAACAGGATTTGCAGCGGGAGCGGATGGAAAAACAAGCGGCTTTGCAAGAAAAAGAATCCGCATTACAGGAAAAGGAATCCGCACAGGCAGAAATTGAACGGCTCAAAGCATTGCTGGCTCAATCAAAGCAATAACTCGGTAGGGCGCGAGCGCTTTAGTCCGCTTAGTGCGCAATAGCGTATTCGCGTATTGCGCCGTATGAGTGGGCCATGCAAAACATGCGGTGCAATGCGCTTGACAACTACAATTCCCCTTAAAACATCCCCAACTGCAACTTAGCCACTTCCGACATCATGTCCCTGGACCAAGGCGGGTCGAACACCACTTCCACGTTCACCTTCGCCACCCCAGGCAAACCTTTTATCCCCGCCTCCACGTCCTGCTGGAGAACCGGCCCCATGCCACAGCCGGGGGCGGTGAGGGTCATGATGATGTCCACCGCGTTGCCGCCATCGGGCCGGGGCGTGACCCGGCACAGATAGACCAAGCCCAGATCGACAATATTCACTGGAATCTCCGGGTCGAACACGGTTTTCATCACCTCCCAGGCGTTCTTTTCCACGGCATCGGCTTCTTCGCCGGTTTCCAAATGGCTCATGCAAGGGGGTTCCTTGCCTAGGGCATCGGCATCTTCCCCGGCGACACGGACCATATGGCCGCGCTCATTGGTGACGGTGTAATTGCCGCCCAAAGACTGGAACAAGGTCACGACATGCCCCTTGGGCAGGACGGACGGGGTTCCGTCAGGAATCTGGACGACGTTGACATCCCGTTGCAAGACAATGCTTTCACGACCGTACATTTGTGGCTCTCCTTCGGGTATGCAAAATAATGTGCCTGTTAATGTGTTTAATTATTGATGTTACGCAGTCAGGTGGATTAGATGCGCGCAGTAACCCACGGATAACATCCCTTGAAGGGATGTTATCCGTACTTTCATGGCAACCTACCAACAACAGCTTGCAAGTGGCATCGCGTAACATCAGTTGGAATCATCCCGGGCCTTCGATGATTTGCCCGTTGATGCCTTGGCTTGCAGGGCCAAGCAGGTAAACGTAACGGTCTGCAAGGGTGGCAGGCGATGGGTTTTCTCCCGGCAATTCGCCTGGGTGGGTTTTTCGGCGTGAGGGCGAGTTGACCGGGCCTGGAACCAAGACATTGACGCGGACACAGCCCGCTCCAGCCAACTCCTCCGCCCACATTCGGGCCATGCCTTCCAAGGCAATGTTGGCCACGCCGTAAGCACCCCAGTAAGCCTTGCCCAATCGGGCGGAAGAGTTGCTGGTGAAAATCAAGGATGCGTCTCCGGCACGGTGCAACAAGGGCAGTAGCGCCCGCGTCAAACCATGGGCCGCCGACAGGTTGACTTGCAACAGACGGCCCCAATGCGCCGCCTTTATATCGGCCAGGGGGCCGAGGATGCCGGTATCGGCGGCACTGTGCAAAAGCCCGTGCAACACACCGAACTGACCGTCCAGAATCTCCGCCAACTCGGCGTAGCCGTCCTCAGTCGCCTTCTCCAAATCCAATGGGTAAATGGCTGGCTGGGTGAAACCGGATGCCACGATTTCGTCGTGGAGCTTTTCCAGTCGGTGCACTGCCTTGTCCAGCAAGACCACGCAAGCGCCTGCCTCGGCGCAAGCCTTCGCCGCCACCGAACCCAGCCCGCCGCCGGCACCGCTAATCAGGACAACCCGCCCGAGCAGCACTTTGTTGTCTGGGGTATTCATGCCAGTGTGCCGTCCAACCAGGCCAGCAAGTCGGTAGGCTGGCGCAACAGCCCGTCGGCCCCCCAGCCATGGGCCGGGTCGTTTTCCGGTATGTATCCATAAAGTGCTGCGAGGGTCGCCATGCCGGCGTTTTTGCCCGCTTCGATGTCGCGCCTGGCATCGCCGATGTAAACGCATTCGGCGGGTACGCTCCCAATCCGGCGGCAAGCTTCCCACATCGGCATGGGATGCGGCTTCATTTCCGACAAAGTGTCGCCGCTGATCACGCAGCCGGACCGTGTGTCTAGGCCAAGGCTTTGCAATAAGGGATCGGTGAAGCAACTCAGTTTGTTAGTGACAATCCCCCAACTGATCGCCCGGCTTTCCAGCTCGTCCAACACCTCGTCCATGCCCGCGAAAAAACGGGTGTGCACGGCGATGTTATCCAGATAAATCGAGAGCATCCGTTCCTCCAAACGTTCCAAATCCGCCTCGCTTCGGTTGGCATTCAGCGCCAATCGCAACATGGCGCTGGCACCGCCAGAAACCATTGGCTTTAAAAACTCCAAGGCTTGCGGTTCGAGCCCTGCCTCCACGACGGCGGTATTGCAGGCATGGACCAGATCGGGTGCGGTGTCCAACAGAGTGCCGTCCAAGTCGAACAAAACCCCCCACAGGCAGGTTTGCCTTGCCATCAGGCTAATCCTCCGTGCGCGAAAAAGCGGCCATATAGTTGACATCAATGTCCCGGCCTAAACTGAATTGATGGGTCAAGGGATGGTAGGTCACACCTTCCATGCCCAATAAGTCCAAACCTGCTTCCCGCGCCCAGCGGCCCAGTTCCGAAGGCTTGATGAACGTGTTGTAATCGTGGGTGCCTTTCGGAATCATGCGCAGCACCTGCTCGGCGGCAAAGATGGCCAGCAAATAGGCTTTTGGATGCCGATTGAGGGTGGAGAAAAACACCTTGCCGCCCGGTTTGACCAGTTTGGCACAGGATTTGACCACGGAAACCGGATTGGGCACATGCTCCAGCATTTCCATGCAGGTTACCACGTCGAACGAGGCAGGTTGCTCGTCGGCCAAGGCTTCGGCGCTGATCTTCCGGTATTTCACCTTGATCCCCGATTCCAGCCCGTGCAGGTCGGCCATGTCCAGCAGTTCTTCGCTAAGGTCCACGCCCAAAACGTCCGCACCCATGCGCGACAGGCCTTCGCTGAGTATGCCGCCGCCACAGCCGACATCGACGATGCGTTTGCCCGCATACTCGGCATAGGCATGGATGAATTGAAGCCGCAACGGGTTGACCCGGTGCAAGGTCTTGAATTCGCCGTCAGGATCCCACCAGCGCTGGGCCTGGGAACCAAATTTGTGAATTTCGTGTGGGTGGACGTTTTCAGTGCGTGTCATGGGTAAACCTTCTTCAGCTTGGAGTCGTCAGGGTCAACCGCTCACGCCAGGCTACTGCCCTGGCGGTTATCTCTTCGCGGTCGAGGGTGGTAAGTTCGCGCTTATTGAGCAGGCGGCGGCCAGCGACCCAGACATCGGTCACCTGATGGCGGCTGGCGGCATAAACGATGTCCGAAATCGGATCGTACAATGGCTGGGTTTCAATATCGCCCAAATCCAGTGCCACGATGTCGGCCGATTTGCCCACTTCGAGCGAGCCAAATTCCATATCCTGGCCCAGTGCCTTTGCGCCATTGAGAGTCGCCATGCGCAGGGCGGTGGCGGCCGGGACGACCCGGGCATCGCCGGCCACGCCTTTGGCCAGCAGTGCCGCAGTCTTCATTTCGCCGAGGACATCAAGGTCGTTATTGCTAGCCGGCCCGTCGGTGCCCAAGGCCACGTTAATCCCCGCATTCAACAACTTGGCAACCGGGCAAAAGCCGCTTGCCAGTTTCAGGTTGGACTCCGGGCAATGAACGATGCTGCCGCCAAATTGGGCGTAATACTCAATTTCATCGTCTTCCAGTTGGGTCATGTGTACGGCGATGAAACGTGGCCCCGGCAAATCCAATTGCCCAAGGCGTTTTAACGGCCTCATGCCATGGGATGAACGGCCCTGCCGTACCTCGTCAGCGGTTTCGTGCAGGTGCATGTGGATGGGGCAGTCCAACTCCTCGGCCAAGGTGCGCAGCCTGATCAATGGCCCATCGGAAACGGTGTAGGGCGCATGCGGTGCGAAAGCCGCGTTGACCAGAGGTTCGCCGCGCAATGAATCGTAGAGTGCGAGCCCCTTGGACAAGTATTCGTCAGGACCGCTGGCCCAGTTGGTTGGGAAATCGATCATTATCATCCCCACCGTCGCACGCATCCCCGATTGGATCACTTGGCGGGCGGTAATCTCCGGGAAAAAATACATGTCATTGAAACAGGTGACGCCGCCGCGTATCATCTCAGCCAAGGCCAGATCAGTTCCGTCGCGCACGAAAGCTTCCCCCGCATACCGGCGCTCAATCGGCCAAATGTGGTCTTCCAACCACTCCATCAGCGGAAGGTCGTCGGCATTTCCGCGCAACAGCGACATGGCGGCATGGGTGTGGGTGTTGACCAGGCCCGGTATCAGCGCATGGCTGGGCATTTCCTCCACCTGTGCAGGCTGGTATTCGGCAAGTGCCTCGGCAGTGGGGAGAATGCCCACTATCCTGCCGCCGTGGATGGCAATGGCGTGATTTTCGTACACCCTCGCGTGGGGTTCCACAGGGATTATCCAGCGCGCCTTGATCAGCGTATCGATGTGCATGGGTAGGGTAAACCTAGTAATTTGGTAAACTTTATCACGGGCATGCCTGTTTTTGCACTCCCGAAAGTGGAAAAACTCTATATTCTACCTTATGGGGCTTGCAAATAGCCTTTCTTCCAGTTCGTCTGGTGAAGTGACACGGCGCAGGGACTGAAAGGCGTCCTCCGCTTCCGGGTAGGCTTGGCGTAAATAATTAAGCCATTGTTTCATGCGACCGCATTGGGTTTGCGCCCGGGTGCGTTGGCCGACCAGTTCCCAAAAGTCATGCAACAATGGCTGCAATCCAGCCCACGGCAGCGCGGCCCCTTCGCCTAGCTTGATCATCCGCGCCAAGGCCGGGTTCGCCAACATGCCTCGCCCCAGCATGACATCCTCCACGCCACTGATTTCCACGCAGCGCCGATAATCATCCACAGTCCATATCTCGCCATTGGCAATGACCGGGATGGAAAGCTCGGCCTGGATGCGCCCTACCCATTCCCAGTGGGCTGGCGGACGATAGCCCTCGGCCTTGGTGCGGGCATGGACCACCAATTCTTTAGCACCGCCGTCTTGCATGGCGAGCGCACACGCAATGGCGAGGCTTTTGTCCTCGTAACCTAAGCGCATTTTCGCCGACAGTGGAATAGGGTGCGGAATCGCTTTGCGCACCGTTTGCACCAGTGCATGAATACGCTCCGGTTCGCGCAGAAGTATGGCACCGCCTTGGTGGCGGTTGACCGTTTTCGCGGGGCAGCCAAAATTGAGATCAATGCCCGCCGGATTAAGATTGCCTAGACTGAATGCGTTGACGGACATGAAATGCGGGTCGGAACCCAGCAATTGCACCCGCACAGGCACGCCGGACGGGGTTAGGCTACCCGTCAACAATTCCGGGGCAATGCGCTGGAAGCAGCGATTGGGCAGTTGCGATCCCGACACGCGCACAAATTCCGTCACGCACAAATCCACTCCGCCCACACGGGTCAAAATGTCGCGCAACACGCAATCGAGCAGCCCCTCCATCGGGGCGAGGAAAATTCTCAAGCTTAAAACTCCAGTTTATTCGCCATTGTATTCCACCGGGACCAAAAAAACGGCATATTATGTGTTGGCAGAATGTCGCCGCCGTCCTTATGCCAGCCATTCCCACTTCACCGCACTCACTTAATGGAACATTGATGAATACCTTCTCACCTACCGTGCCAAAGACAGGTCTCGCCGGCCTGAAAGAAAACTGGCGTTACGACATCGTTTCCGGATTCCTGGTTTTTCTAATCGCCTTGCCCTTATGCCTGGGCGTGGCCAACGCTTCCGGCTTTCCGGCGATGTCCGGGGTCATTTCCGCCATTATCGGGGGTTTGCTGGTGTCCCGCATCAACGGGACACATGTCACCGTGACCGGCCCCGCCGCCGGCTTGATTGTGGTGATTCTCAGCGCCGTCCAAGCGTTGGGCCAAGGCGATGCCATGGCGGGCTACCGTTACACCTTAGCCGCCATCTTTGTCTCCGGGTTGTTGCAAATTGGCTTGGGTTCATACAAGGCGGGCAGGCTTTCCGCTTTTTTCCCGTCCACCGTCATCCATGGCATGTTGGCCGCCATTGGCATCATCATCATGGCCAAACAAATCCCGCTGATGGCCGGGGTTCAACCGCTGGCAGGCCCGGTTCTGCCCGGCATTGCCAATATCCCCCATGATTTGGCTTATTTCATTCCGCAAATTGCTTTCATTGGCCTCGCCAGCCTAGGGATTCTAATCTTTTGGCCCAAAATCAATCACCCGTGGCTGAAGAAAATTCCCGCGCCTATCGTGGTCATTCTTGTCGGCATGGCTTTGGGGCAGTGGTTTGACTTGGCCCATCTCAAGGCCGGGCAGGATTTCATACTGCCAAAAGATTTGGTTCTCGGCCCGGAATTTCTGGTTGATATTCCCGATACCTTGCTGGCCAGCCTTTATTTGCCTGACTTTTCCAAAATCGGCAGCATGGCGTTCTGGGAAAGCGTGGTTGCCATCACCTTGGTGGGCAGCTTGGAAACCCTGCTGGTCGCCTCGGCGGTGGACAAGCTCGACCCCTACAAACGCTATTCCGATTTGAATCGCGACCTGCGGGCCTTGGGGCTTGGCAACGCCTTGTCAGGCTTGGTGGGCGGCCTGCCGATCATTGTCGAAATCTTGCGCAGTTCGACCAATGTCAACAGCGGCGCCAGGACTGCATGGTCCAGCTTCTTCCACGGGGCCTTCATGCTGCTGTTCGTGATGCTGTTTCCGCGTTTGATCGACAAGATTCCCTTGGCCTCCCTTGCCACCTTGTTGGTTTACATTGGTTACCGGCTGACCTCGCCGCAGACATTTGCCGAGCGCATGATTCTGGGCTGGGCACAATTATTGATATTCGTCATCACCATTGCCGGGGTGCTTTTCACCAATATCCTGGCGGGCGTTTTGATCGGCATTGTCGCCAAACTGTTGATTCACTGGATGCGCGGCGTCTCGCCGAAGAACATGCTGCAAATTGCCTATCGTGTCGAACGCAAAGACGGCAATACTTGGATTTTCCGCATCAGCGGTTCGGCTATATTCTCCAATTTCATCAGTTTGAAGACCGAAGTGTCCGAGATTCCGAATGGCAAGACGGTTATCTTCGACTTATCCGATGTCTATTTAATCGACCATACGGTGATGGAATTGATCGACCACTTCCGCCAAAATTACATGGACCGCGGTGGGCAATGCGAAATCGAAGGATTGGACAAGCAAGTGCCTTTTTCCGAGCATGTATTGGCGGCGAGAAGGCGGAGATTGTAAGGAACCTCTGAACAAATTCCCTGATTAGCAACTGATGTTACGCATCGACCTAGGGCTGGAGCGTCAAAGCTTGCTTTGACAGGCAAAGCAAGCTTTGCCTTTCCAATCTCAAGTCAAAGCAAGCTTTGACGCTCCGTAGTGTTAGGCGGTAAGTCATCGTCTCATGCAG
>CAIODU010000249.1 GCA_903857165.1 uncultured Methylococcaceae bacterium
AAGATTTGTAAATGGAAAAAACTTACGATCCACAAGCTATTGAACAACGCACTTATCAAAATTGGGAACAGCAGGGCTGGTTTGCCCCCTCAGGGCTAGGTTCCCCCTATTGCATCATGATCCCGCCGCCCAATGTCACTGGCAGTTTGCACATGGGCCACGGTTTCAATAACACCGTCATGGATGCCTTGGCCCGCTATCAGCGGATGAATGGGCGCAACACCCTGTGGCAGGTCGGCACGGACCACGCCGGCATTGCAACCCAGATGGTGGTCGAACGCCAACTGGCAGCGCAGCGCATCACCCGCCACGATCTTGGCCGCGAGAAATTTTTGGAAAAGGTCTGGGAATGGAAGGCCGAGTCCGGCGGGAACATCACCCGGCAACTGCGCCGGCTAGGTTCTTCAGTGGATTGGCGCAGGGAGCGTTTTACCATGGACGAAGGATTGTCCCGTGCAGTGCAGGAGGCTTTCGTGCGTTTGTACGACGACGGTTTGATCTACCGTGGCAAGCGTTTGGTGAACTGGGATCCGATGTTGCACACCGCCATTTCCGACTTGGAAGTGGCCGGCGAAGAGGAGAAGGGATCGCTTTGGTATCTCCGTTATCCCTTGTCCGATGGCACTGGTTATCTGGTGGTCGCCACCACGCGCCCGGAAACCCTGCTGGGTGATACCGCCGTGGCAGTCCATCCCGAGGACGGAAGGTATAAACATTTAATCGGCAAGACGGTGGCCCTGCCTGTCGCCGGCCGGCAAATCCCCATCATCGCAGATGATTATGTGGATCCTGAATTCGGCACTGGCTGCGTTAAAATCACCCCGGCCCACGACTTCAACGACTACGAAATGGGCAAGCGCCACAATCTGCCGCTGATCAATGTGTTGGATCGAGATGCCCGAATCCTGCGTGAATTTACCGTGTTGACCTTCGAAGGCTATGCCGCCGCACACGGTGAAATGGCACCCAAGGCTTATGCCGGCCTTGACCGTTTTGATGCACGCAAACTAATCGTCGCCGAACTGGAAGGCTTGGGCCTGCTGGAAAAGATCGACCCGCACACTTTGAAAGTGCCTCGCGGCGACCGTTCCGGGGTGATCGTCGAGCCTTGGCTCACCGACCAGTGGTATGTCAATGCCAAGGTGTTGGCAAAGCCCGCCATTGAGGCGGTGGAGGACGGGCGCATCCGCTTTGTCCCCCAGCAATACGAGAACCTGTACTTCTCCTGGATGCGCGACATTCAAGATTGGTGCATATCCCGCCAGTTGTGGTGGGGCCATCGAATCCCCGCTTGGTACGATGCCCACGGCAATGTGTATGTGGGGCGCACTGAAGCCGAAGTGCTAGAAAAATACAGCTTGGGGGCCGATGTCGAACTACGCCAGGACGAAGACGTGCTGGACACTTGGTTTTCTTCCGGGCTTTGGACATTCTCGACCTTGGGCTGGCCGGGGGAAACGCCGGAATTGAAGACTTTCCACCCCACCGAGGTGCTGGTCACTGGCTTTGACATCATTTTCTTCTGGGTGGCCCGGATGATTATGATGACTATGCATTTGGTCAAACACCCGGATGGGTCGACCCAAGTCCCATTCAAGACAGTCTATGTGCATGGTTTGGTGCGCGATGCGGAAGGCCAGAAGATGTCCAAATCCAAGGGCAATGTGTTGGATCCTTTGGACATTATCGACGGAATCACCTTGGACGAACTGGTGCAAAAGCGCACCGCCGGTCTGATGCAGCCGCACATGGCGCAAAAGATCGAAGCCCGCACCCGCAAGGAGTTCCCGCAGGGCATTGCGGCTTACGGTTGCGACGCACTGCGCTTCACCTTCGCCTCGCTGGCTTCCACCGGGCGTGACATCAAATTCGACATGGGGCGTGTCGAGGGTTACCGCAATTTTTGCAACAAGCTGTGGAATGCCGCCCGCTATGTGCTGATGAATACGGAAGGGATGGACACTGGGCTTAACGAACTTCCACGCACCTATAGCTTGCCAGACCGCTGGATTCAAAGCCGGATGCATGCCACCATTCTGGCAGTCCGCGAGTCCATCGAAGCTTACCGTCTTGATATGGCGGCCCAGTCGCTTTACGAATTCGTCTGGAACGAATATTGTGACTGGTATCTCGAAGCGGCCAAGGTTAGCTTGCAAAGTGATGACGATGCAAAACAGCGAGGCACCCGGCAGACCTTGGTTCGGGTTCTGGAATGTGTGCTGCGCCTGGCCCATCCGCTGATGCCTTTCATCACCGAAGAAATCTGGCGGCGCACCGCGCCCTTGGCAGGCAAGCAAGGGCCATCCATCATGACCCAGCCTTACCCGGAGGCAGAAGTCAGCCAGATTGACCATGCCGCCGTGCAAGAGATGGAATGGGTGATGCATTTCATTCTCGGGGTGCGCAGAATCCGCGGCGAAATGAACATCCCCCCTGGCAAACCCCTGCCGGTGTTGTTGCTAAACGGCCGGCCCACGGACCGGCAGTGGCTGGGGAATAGTCTTGAGTTGCTAACCAAGCTGGGGCGGCTGCAGGAAATCGTCTGGCTGGACAGTGCCGAGGCAGCCCCCGAATCCGCCATTGCCCTGCTTGGCGGGATGCGCATCCTGATTCCGATGCGGGGCTTGATCGACAAGGATGCCGAGTTGGCGCGTCTGGCCAAGGAAATTCAGCGCATCGAGAAAGACCTGCCCAGGGTGGAGGGCAAGCTCAATGATCCGACTTTTATTGGCAAGGCACCCCCGCAAGTGGTGGAAAAGGAACGGGCGAAATTGGCGGAAATGCGTTCCGGGCTGCGCCAATTGAAGGAACAGGCCGAAAAAATCAAGGTGCTTTGATTTTCACCAAGGCGTGTCGATGAACAATCCCCTATCCGTATCTTCCCTGTCGCCCGCAAACACTGTCCCCCGCGCCGTCATGATGAGCTTGATTGGCATCACGGCGGCAACCGGGCTGATGGGTGTGGCGATCATCCTATGGTTGCACTTGGCGGAGCGGTTTGGGTTGGAATTGCCGTTTTGGATGGAAACGGTGCTGATCACCTCTGCCATTTCGGTGACTGCCTCGTTATTGTTTTGGTTCGCCTCGGCTAAGACGCTTTTCACGCAACTGTCCAAGGAACGCGGCCGCAACAGCCATGAACAGCGCATGAATGCCGATCTTAAGCGCGCTTTGGACGAGCATGCCCTGGTCAGCATCGCGGATGTCAGCGGAAAGATCATTTTTGCCAATGAAAAATTCTGTAAAGTTTCAGGCTATGCACAGGAGGAGTTGCTGGGAAAGGATCATCGCATCGTGAATTCCGGCCACCATGAACGCCAACATTTCCAAGGCATGTGGCAGGCGATTGCGCGTGGGGGGGTCTGGCAGGGCGAGTTCAGAAACAGTCGCAAGGATGGCAGCCACTATTGGGTGGACACCACGATCATTCCGTTTTTGGACGAACGAGGAAAGCCCTATCAGTACGTCGCGGTAAGGCGCGAAATCACCGATCTTAAAAACATCCAAATGCGCGCTGAAAAACTGGGGGATCGGCTAAGATGGCTGTTGGATGCCTCCCCTTCGATCATCTATGCCAATGAGGACCACGATGACTTGACGCGTTGCACATTCATCAGCGGCAACTCACTTGACATAGTGGGCTATGCCTCCACTGAGATGTTGTCTGCGCGCGACTTCTGGTTTCGCCACCTGCACCCCTCCGACCAAAAGCTCGCCAAGGAGTTGATGCCGCGTTTGCTGGAAAAAGGGAAAGTAAGGCTGGAATACCGGTTTCTTTCTTCCAATGGAAAATACCTTTGGATTAGCGACAATGCCAGGGTTGTCCGCAATGGAGAAGGCACTATCCAGGCGATTGCGGGTTCGTGGACTGACATTACCGAAAGCAAGGCCGCCGAGTATGACCGCTTGCGGCTGCGGATGGCCGCCGAGGCCAGTGCCGACATGATTTTCCTGACCGATGCCAACGGCCTGATCGAGTATGCCAATCCTGCGTTTTGCCGATTCACTGGATGGAATACAGAGGAGTTGTCGGGAAAAACGACTGGCATTTTGGAAAGTGGCAGAACCTCGCCCACAATTCACCAAGCTATCCGGGAGACGCTTAGTCGTGGCGAATCTTGGCGGGGCCGCCTACTCAACCGCAGGAAAGAAAACAACGAAGGGAGCAATGAAGGCAACGGCCCAGTTTGGCAAAACAGCCTGCCGCACCGCCGCAAGGAAGACCCGGTCGCCCTCCCAGCCGACCAGAAGCCCGACCCCTTGCTTTATTGGGCCGATGTGAGCATCACGCCGATACGCGACGAAGCCGGTGCGAATATCGGCTATGTGTCCATTCAGCGGGATATTAGCGCGGAAGTCGCTCGCGAAGAACGCCTCGCACTGTTTCGCCTGGATACAGAAGCCCGGTTCGCGGTCGTGGAAATCCTCAACCAATCGGTGTCTTTGGAAGAACGCTTTTTCAAGGTTCTGGATAAGCTGCTCGAATTACCCTATCTGGTTCATAAGGGTGGGGTTTTTCTTCGTGACCCCAATGGCGAATGCCTAGAATTATTTGTCCGTAAAGGTGAATTTAGCGAGGGGTTCCCTTGCAGCGAACAGCAGCAAATACTGCTTGGTGACTGTTTGTGCGGGCAGGCGGCAGTTTCGCGTGAAGTGTCGGTGTCCGACGATTGCTTCTGCGGCCCACGGCACGAACACCGTTTTGCAGGCATGGCCAACCACGGCCACTACATCGTGCCACTCGCCACGGGCGAGGATACTCTGGGTGTGATGTTCCTGTACACAGATCCGCAGCCACTGCAAAGCCCTGAACGGATCGGGATTCTCAAGCAAATCGGCGAGGCGATGGGCATCGCCATCATCAGGGACCATACGCGAAAAATGGTCGAGCAAGCCCGCGATGCCGCACTGGATGCTTCCCGCCAGAAAAGCGAGTTTTTGGCTAACATGAGCCACGAAATCCGCACGCCGATGAATGGCATCTTGGGCATGATTGAGATTTTGCAGCGTACCCGACTGGATGCCGAACAAATGGAGTTTGCCAATACGGCGGCGAGTTCGGCTGAAGCGCTGCTGGCGATCATCAACAGCATCCTAGATTTTTCCAAGATCGAAGCCGGCAAGTTGGAACTTGACAGCGTTGTTTTTGATCTGCGGACACTGGTCGAGGAGGTTTGCGCCCTGTTGGCGGCCCAGGCATTTGCCAAAGGCTTGGAGCTAAATTGCTTTGTCGAGCCTAAGCTGCCTGAAGCATTGCGCGGCGATCCGATGCGCTTGCGCCAGATATTGACCAATCTCGTTGGCAATGCCATAAAATTCACCCATCATGGCGAGGTTTCCGTGGAAGTCGTATGCCTTGCGGAAAATGAAAAGCAAACCACTTTGCGGATTAAGGTTGCAGACACCGGCATTGGCATTTCACCCAAGGATCAGCAACGGTTGTTTAACCCTTTTGAGCAGGCCGATGGCGCCACCACCCGCCGTTTCGGTGGCACCGGCCTTGGTCTGAGCATCTGCAAGAGCTTGATTGAACGTATGGGGGGCAGCGAAATACACATCGAGAGTGTGCCGGGCGTTGGATCGTCTTTCTGGTTTGATATCCCACTGGAAAAACGGGAGGATCATGGCGTGACCACGTTGCCAGCGACACTTGCCAAGCGCAAAATACTGATTGTCGACGACAACGCTACAAACCGGACGATACTTGAACGACTTCTCAGGGATTGGGGTGCTGTGGCTTACGCGGCAAATAGCGCCCCGCAGGCATTGGAAATGCTGCGCACCTTACACTCTAAGGATGAGCCGTTCGACATGGTGATCATGGATATGAATATGCCAGACATGGATGGCTTGATGCTTGCCCAAGCCATGGCCGAAGAAAAGGGGATCGCGGACATTCCGCGCATCCTCTTGAGTTCGGGAGGCTCGGTGACCGAAAGCGACCGCGTCAAGTCAGGGATTCGCCAAACCTTGACCAAGCCTGTGCGCCAGTCGCTTTTATTCGATGCGGTGTTGTCCAGCCTCGATAGCGGTTGGAGACAAACCCGCGTCAATGAGATTCCGCCACCCGGGATCCTGCCCAGTTTTGCGGGCCGCAAGGTTTTGCTGGTTGAAGATAATGTGGTCAACCAAAAAGTGGCGTTGAAAATGCTGGCATGTTTCGGGGTGGATTCGCATTTGGCGGGAAACGGGCGGGAGGCTCTGGACGAACTGGAGCGCAACCCTTACGATTTGGTGTTGATGGACTGCCATATGCCCGAGATGGACGGTTACGCCGCTACACGGGCCTTTCGTGAGCGCGAGCGGCATAGCTTGCTAAAGAGAACCCCGGTCGTCGCCTTGACGGCGAATGCCTTGGTTGAGGACAGGGAGAGGTGCGTCGATGCAGGCATGGATGATCATATGGCCAAGCCGCTGATGCTGGAGGCTCTGTCGAAAATGCTGCAACGCTGGTTGACCGCGTAGTTTATGGCGTGTCGTCTGCTGTGGTGGTATTATGAACCGAATCGAGTGACGGATGGTAAGCGTCCACTCCCCCTGCCTTTTCCTGGGAACGCGGCCATCTTGGCCGCCATTTCAGCGGGCGGGAAGCCCTCGCACCCAGGGGTGAACGGTTGCGACGGATAAGCCTCTTCACAATTAACCCATAAGATATAGCCCAATTGAAATCAACCCAGGTGACAATATGATTCAGACGCATCAAATACAAAATGGGATAGATGTCGTAACGATTACCGGCCGATTGGTGGCAGCCGATGCGCCCGAAGCACGCGAAAATTTAAAAGGGATCGTTGAAGTGGGGGAGGGTAAGTTGGTTGTCGATCTAAGCGGGGTCAGTTTTATAGATTCTAGCGGCCTCTCAGTGTTGATCTCGGCTTTCAAACTGATACGCGCCAAAGGGGGGCGAATGCTCCTAAGCGGCATTTCAAAAAATGTCCAGACGCTGTTGGAACTGACCAGGCTAAGCGAAATCTTTGAAATGTACGCATCCACCGAGGCGGCCCTTGATTCCATGGGCAAGGCCCCTTAGTTTTTCCGATGGGCCTTGTAGGGCGGGTTTTAACCCGCCAAGGCGGCATGAATGCCGCCCTGCGCCACCCGAGTCGGGGCTTGTGTTCTGCAAAGTGATGGGTGATGAGGGCAGAGGGTATACCTTTCTTGGTGACTGGCAAGTGGCTTGCGTTACTGCTGTTTTTCCTGTTAACGGGCTGTAGCTCGTGGGAATCCATGCCCAAAGAAACACCGGCTGCCGCAAAAGCCTTTGAAGTGCCTGACCGCACGACGACTTATTCCAGCAATGATGTGGTTCAGGCCTTCAAGTCTGACGTGGAAACCGAATACCGTGTGTGGGACGGGGACCTGATTCAGGTTGATGTGCTGGGCCGGCCCGAATTGAGCGGTCCGCACACCATTGGCCCGGACGGCCAGATCACGCTTCCCGTCTCCGGTGTCTTGCTGGTGCGTAATTTGACCCGGCAAGATGCAGCCCTGACAATCACGCAGGCGTTGTCGCGTTATTACAAAGACATATTCACCACCGTGCGGGTTGAAAAATATACGTCGAACCGGGTAATCGTCCTTGGCCGCGTCGAACACCCCGGGGCGCTGCAATTTGAATATCCTCCCTTGCTATTGGAAATTTTGGCGAAAGCGGGCGGCTTGCCGCTGTTGCGCCCCGAGCAGGTGTTGACGCGCTGTGCCATCATCAGGGGTGAAAAAATTCTCTGGATCGATGTCAAGCGTTTGTTGACGGGCGATATGAGCCTGAACGTCCAACTGGCGCGCAACGACACCGTCTATATCCCAGACTCGACGGACACTTCGGTCTTTGTCTTGGGTGCCGTGATAAAGCCCGGCGTGTACCGGTTGACCCCGCAAATGTCATTCATGGATGCCTTGAGCCAATCGGGCGGGCCCACGGCCGATGCCAGTTTATCCGCATTGCATCTTGTCCGTCCAGCCAGGCAAGCCCATTTGATAATCGACATGTATGACGTTTTGCACCCCGACCCCAATCTGAACGTGTCCATGGAAGAAGGGGACATCATCTACGTTGCCCGCAGTTGGGAATCCAAGCTCGGGTATATCATGCAAAAAATCAACCCTTTCGCCACGTTGATCGCACTCAAAGGCTTTGCCGCATTTTAAGTTATTGCCATCGCTCCCATGACGAACTTAACCGCCAACCCCGCCCAGTCTGGCGAGCAGCCCAAACTCCCGGAAGGGGCCGTCAACCTTAAGGAGAGCTTGCGCAAATATTGGCACTATGGGCTAGTCGCGGCGTTGGTCGTGGCCGGTGCCGGGTCATTCCGCGCATACAAAAAACGCAACATGTATAGCTATTCCGTGATGGCAAAGGTTTACATTGCGCCGCGCTATTCCACGGTGTTGACAGAGCAAAAGGAAACCGATTTAGACTCCTATCAAAAGTTGCATCAATTTCAAGAGCAGCAAGCCATTATGGTCAAGTCTTATGATGTGGCGAGGGAAACGCTTAAAGGCCTGAATCAAGGTCGGAAGAAAATCTCGGACGGTAAACCCAATTGTATCTGGATACAACCCCCACCCGAAGGGGACATGTGTCTCCCCAAAGACGAGAAAACCCTTGAAATGGAAGTCAGGAAACTCACTGACGAAGAAAGGGGCAGGATACTTAAAGAGGAAGAAATGCGTTTGGATATGCTCAAGGAAAAAAATGGACCGGCTGCCCGATCGGATGCATCTGACACCTACATGAATGAGGATCAAGATGAGGCAGAACTTGAACGTGCGCAACAAGAACTGTCGGATTCCCCGGTCATTGCCGAGGCAAAGAAACGCCTGGCAGAGGCACAGGCAGCAAATGAATTGGCAATGCACACAGACGCGGAAAGGCTGGCAGGCGCAATCGAAGCCACAATCGTCAAAGACAGCTACCTCATGAATATATCCCTGAAAGATACTTTGGACCAAAATAACCCGGTATTTTTGGACAGGGTCCTCAATCAACTGGTCAATGTCTATCTCGGAAAATTTAAAAAAGAGACTTTTTTTTTCAATAAAGACATCCGCTTTGCCCTATTGAAGGCGAGGCGTCGTCAACTGGAGAAAAAGATCAGCTTTCGCATGGCGCAACGCACAGCCATTGCCTTGCATTTGGGGGTGACTACGTTTAGCGAAAATATGATCAATCCGTTCGATCAGATTCTGCTCGCCAGTAAAGAAGCGAGGGAGGCCGCCGAGCGTGATTTGATTGCTGCCAAAAGCGCAAATTCCGTGTTTGAGGACGATCAAGGACGGGAAAACAAAGAGGTTTTAGAAGCGGCATCCTTTGGCATTGTCTCCCAGGACCAAACGCTCAATACGTTGAAGGGGAATATCAATCTGCGCCGCACCAAATTGCTTGAAATGGTGAGCGGACTCGAAGAATCGCATCCCTTAAAGAAAAATATCGACCGCGAACTGAAAGAAGTGAACGACGAGTTGAACCGGGGCACCGAGGAGGTTTCGCGGCGGGTTGGCCGGTCGTTAGTGCTGCAAAAAAGATCCGAAGTCGTCAAGTTCCAAGGAATAGTGAATGGAATCAAGCACCAAATAGAGGAAAACCTTTTGGCGGCCAAAGATTTTAGCGAAAAGTACAATTTGGCACTCGGCTATAACAACGAAATCAAAAGACTCCAAAACCAATTGGAAGAAATCGAGACGCGTAGAGATCGGCTGATGATGGAGTCTTTTGCGCCGAGCATGGCGAGGTTGGAATCAAAGGCCCTCCCTCCTGAAAAAGGGAGCGGGGGATGGCAGAAACTTGCCGTCATATCCGCAGTGGCATCGATTCTCATCGGGCTGATCGTTCCAGTGTTGGTTGATTTCATTAAATACAAGTTCGGCGGGGGGATCAGGACCATCAACCAAGTGAACAACCTGCTAGGGCATGCACCCCTGGCAGGGTTATCCGAGCCAAGTGAAGAACTGGACCAGCGCCGGGTCACGTCCGATAGAAAGCGCAGGCTTGCCATTGCGTTGGAGCGCGAGCATCAATTACAGGACTCACGCATGTTTCTGTTTACATCGGTCAAGCCGGCCGCAGGCGTGACCGACTTGGTTTTTGACATGGCGTTGGAATTTGGCGATTTGGGTGTCAAAGCCTTGGCGCTGGAAGTCAATGCCGCCAAACCCGATCCCCGATACAGTGTGGATCAATTCCAGACCGGGTTGATCGATCTGATTAACGGCGAGGGTAGCCTGGACGATGCCATTGTGCCGGCTTCTGGATCGCTTCCAGATAGGATCAGCATTGGCTACCCTGTCACTCCGCATTTGTTTGGCTATGAGAAGTTGCGCGAAATCCTCACTGCCCTGAAAACCCGATACCCTGTCGTCTTGCTTGACGCGCCTCCGATCTTGCTTTCCCCCGACCCCGAGTTTCTCTCCGCCCCCGCCATAGCCGACCATACCCTGCTGTTGATCAAGGCGCGCGATGTGACGACGGGTGAATTGAAAAAGGCGGTTTCGATTCTGGAGAAGGTGGCACCCACGGCGGTTAGCTTTGTCGTCACGAATTTGGAAGTTTATCGGCATGGGGGCTATTCCGAAAAGAACAAGGAGTACAATGCCTATGCTGAGAAGGCCAAACAAACCCTTCGTTCCCTTGCCCCAAAAAAACAGGATGCTATCGTTGGCATGAAACCTATTTTCCTATACGCACTGCATAGCGGCAACCTTTATGGCACGGAGCGGATGGCCTTGTACACCTTGGAAGGCATGCGCGATACGTTTACGCCAGTGTTGCTGGCCCCACCCGGCCCGGCCTTGGTCGAGGCGGAAAAAATGGGCATCCAGGCAATTCCGTTCCGCAACTCAAGCGAGTTTGCCCGTCGTTTGCGGCATCAGATGTCCGGCCATAAACAAATTGCCTTTGCGGCGACGGGTGTCACCCATTCCCTGGCCTTCAACTTTTGGAACTTTTTTTACCGTCGCCATGCGGTGCATTTGCACCTGGTTCATGGCGGGACGGACGAACGGGAAAGTTACGGGCGCAAGAAACTGCTCAACGGCAAGAAAGTGAGATTTGTGGCCGTTTCGGCCTATGTGCAAGAACGCCTGATTGCCAACGGTGTCAAGCCGGGACAGATCACCGTGGTGGGCAATTTCCTGCCAGACCGGCGAATCCAAGAAGCGCCCCGGCATCCGCCGTTCGTGGAAGACGGCATCCGCAAGGTCATCGTCGTTTCCCGCGTCGATCCCATCAAGCGCGTCGATTTGCTGTTGGATGCCATGGATCGGCACCCCGAACTCCGCGATCTTCCCGTGAAGGTCTTCGGCACCGGTTGGGATTTGGACTTACTGCGGGCGAGGGCCACGGAAAGCCATCCCAATGTCGCGTTTGAGGGTTTCAGCGCAGACGTTGCCAACGAATTGGCGGCCAGTGATTTGTTATTGCATTTGTGTCCGGTCGAACCCTTCGGTCTGGCCATTTTGGAGGCAATGGCTGCCGCTGTGCCGGTCTTGGTGCCCAACCAAGGCGGTGCCGAAGGGCTGGTGAAAACAGGGGTTTCCGGTTTTCACTTCCGTGCCGACAATGCCGACGATTTGGCTGCGGCCCTGCTTCGAATCCGGCAGATGCCGGCGGAGACTTTGAACGGCATCGTCGCTGCGGCCAGCCGGCGTCTGCGGGATAATTATTCCAGCTCCGCCTGCTTGGCAAACTATCGGAATCTTTACGCGGAGTTGCTTGATGTCTGAAGGGTCCCCCTTAACAAAACCAAATTGACCCCTAGCCCCGAACCACAGGAATCGCATCAGCCATGAAACCCGTTCCCGCACCCCACTCGCCCCTGCTCTCCGTCGTGATCATCGGCCGCAACGAAGGCGAGCGCCTGACCCGTTGCCTTGAATCCGTCCAGGCCATGCGCGACCCAGGCGGCGAGGTTGAGATTATTTACGTAGATTCCGCATCCAGCGACGACAGTGCCACTCGTGCCCAAGCCTTAGGGGCAAGGGTCATTGAAGTCAGGCCGGAGCGTCCCTCCGCCGCCCTTGGCCGCAATGCGGGTTGGCTAAAGGCTAAAGGTGAATTTGTGCTGTTCCTGGATGGCGATACCGTGTTGCATGCCGATTTTGTCGCCGACTCCCTGTCAGAATTCGTCGATTCTAAAGTGGCGGTGGTGTGGGGTCATCGCCGGGAAATCCATCCAAGACAATCCTTGTTCAACCGCGTGCTTGACCTCGACTGGATTTATCCTTTGGGGCCGTCGGAGTTTTGTGGCGGGGACGCGATCATGCGGCGCTCCGCGCTGGAGTCGGTCAACGGCTACGATGCCAGCTTGATCGCCGGCGAGGAGCCGGAAATGTGCCAGCGCTTCCGCGCCCTTGGCTACAGCATCCTCCATGTGGACCGGCCCATGACCGGGCATGACCTCGCGATGACCCGTTGGCGATCCTACTGGCGGAGGTCGTTCCGCACCGGTCACGCTTATGCGGAGGTTTCCCATCGCCTGAAGGATGGCCCGTTCCCACTGTGGGTGTCAGAGTCCAGGCGCAATTTCATCAATGCTTCGGTGCTACTTGCCGTGCTGTCCGGCTCTGCTGGCCTTGCGGCGGCGGCTCCATCGTTATGGCCGTTGCTGTTGGCGCCGGCCTTCATCGCCGCGCTCAGTGCCCGCACTGCTTGGAAAACCCGATGGAAGGCCCCGAATTCCGCGGCAACGATGCTCCTGTACGGCATCCATTCGCACATTCAGCAAATCCCCATAGCTTGCGGGCAGTTGGCGTGGGCGTGGGATCGCTGGCGTAGCCGTGAACGGGGTTTGATTGAATATAAGTAGCCTAATGGCAGGTCAGAGGCTTTCCCATGCTGTCCTTCATTGGCTTCCTACCGGCTATCATCGCGTTTCGCCTCGCGATGAGCACCTCGCCAAGCAACGCGTTCTTCCGCGTCTACATCCCGGTGTTGTTATGCCTGCCCGACTATTACCGCGTCATCACGCCCGGTGCGCCGGACCCGACCTTCAGTCAAGGCGTGGCATTGACCATACTCATTGTCGCGATAATGCGCGGCGGCTTCAAGGGATACCGCTTCAGCCACATGGATGTCGTGGTGTTTGTCTACGCCGCCTGTGTGTTCAACTCGGAGCTTCAGGCCTCGGGCTATTCCGACGCGCAGAATTTGATGTTTGCGATGCTGTTCTCGGTGATCACACCTTATTTCATGGCTAAAAGCTTCATCGAACCAGCCGGAATGCGCTTCGAGTTCGCCAAGCTGGTCGTCACCTGCCTCGCCATCATCTCGATAGTCAACCTCTACGAAACCCGCTTTGGAATGAACGTTTGGCAATTGCTGCTGGGTCGGTTTTTCCCGGGCCAAGGCGAGGGATGGGTGGTCACGTTCCGCTTTGGCATGGCCCGCACGGCAGGGCCTTATGGCCATGCGCTGTCCGCCGGCATCATTATGATGGTGGGTTTTAGATTACAGCGCTGGCTGCACTTTTCCGGCGCTTGGCCCGACAAGGTCAAGAAACTGCAATGGCTACCGGTTAAGTTCCCGGTTTTGTTGTCACTGGTGTTGACCGGGGGTTTCTTCATCACTTTCGCGAAAGGGTCATGGCTGGCTGGCATCATTGCCAGTTTTGTGGTTGCGGCTGGACGGATGAAAAACCGGTTGGCAGCTTTTCTGGTGGTGCTGGGCCTTCTCGTCGGTATCGGCATCCCGGCTTTTTCGTCGTTCATCGACTATGCCTCGGTGGGGCGGGCGAACGCCAAAGACGACAACCAGGAAACCGCTTGCTACCGCTATGAGTTGATTCAACTCTATGTCGATATTGCGTTGCAAAAAGAACTTTCGGGCTGGGGTTTGACAAAATGGCCGCAGGTGGCCGGCGCACCGTCGATTGACAATCACTACTTGTTGCTGTTTTTGATGCACGGCAAACTCGCGTTTTACTGCTTTATCTACGTTCTGTTCGGCACCATGCTGCGCCTACTGGTGTACGGTCTCCGCATCCCGCCCCCGCCGAGCAACGGCGGCTCGCTGGCGTTCACGCTGGCAAGCATCTACTTAGGTTATATCATCGCGATTGCCACCGTTTACATGGGCGGGCAGACTGTCCCTATGCTGTTTATGTTGACCGGTTGGGCAGAAAGCTTCTTGAAAATGAACGGCAGGGATTATTCGCCGTTGGGCGATGTCGCCCCGCCGGGGCCACCGCCGCCTTTATTCAACTTCCGTCGGGTCGTCTAAAAATGTGTATGGACTTGCTAGATTGCCTTTTAATGTCTCCGCAACTGCCTGCGTCGCCGCCGCGTCGCCGACTAGTATCAGAAATTCGGTTTTGAGGATTTCCTCGCCGGCCTTGAAATGACGGTTCAGCGGGCGCAGTGGCGCGTACAGCAGTTCGTAATGCAGGCTGCCGTCGGGCAGATTGCGCCCGTAAGGCCGATGCAATAAGAACCCCGGCGCATCGCCCAATGCGACGATGCCGAGCAAACCGTCGATGTTAACCCATTGGCCTTCGATGCGGTGGCGCGGGCCGTCGTGCAGTGTTTCCCTCAGTAGGCGGCGGACGATGCGCAGGGCAATGCTGCGGCCACGCAGCCAGAACAGTCGTTTGGCAGGGTCGAAACGGATGTCCATTTGCCCGGTCTGGGATGTTACCATCCGTCTATAGCCGTTGAACCGGTCATTGGCTATCGCCAAGCTCAAGCCCTCCACGCGCCGCACGAAGAGCTTGGCCTGCGCTACAAAGCGTGAACAGACGCGGGCGATATTCGTCGCGGCATCCACTTCGTAAAGCAGTTCTTGCGTGTAGAGGATGCGCCCATGCCCGCCTTGGCCCCGGTAGACCACCGTGCCTTCCACCTTGAAGCCATTGTCTCGCGCCTCCATGCCGCGCACCCACACAGCCCCAAGGTTTTGGTTCCATAACACGATGCGTCCCAATAGGTTGTGCGCCTGCCATTCGGCGAGGCTTTCATCCGCGAGCGGCACGAACAAGGCTAAGGGATGCGGCTCGGTCAGCGTTCGCCACGAAAACGACGCGAACAATTTTTCGTTGCGGACAAATGCGATGCCGCATTCGGGACTGACATGGCAGCCCTTCAAGCGGGCGGGCAATTCGTCGGCTGGCGTCGCCGCGACAGTCGGTTGCAGCAAGCGATGCAGCGCATAGGCCAAGCCGATATTGGCATAGCAATCCGTTTCGTATTTGGCCTGCTGGCCATGGTAGTGCGGCTGGGTGAAACGCAGGCCAAACCATGAGCCGTCGGCGTTTTCACGTTGTTCCGTGCGCAATGTCTGCAAGCGGGCCAGTTCAATCGCACGGGCATCGCCGTCACCGAGCCGGCTTTGCAACCAGACCAGCGCCGGGACGATGAAATAAGCGCCGTAGGTGTAACGCGCCCAGTCTTGTCCGCTGACATAAGCGAAACGCTCGGCCAGGAACGTAGGCTTGACCCGTTGCCAGACCTCGGCTACGTGGTGGTACAGTGCGTCGGGCGGCGTGATGCCTTGGCTGCGCAGCGCGTAATCGGCCCACGCCAGAGAATGCAAAGGGCTGGCGACATAGCAAAAATGGTAGGCACCGTGGTTTTCCAGTGTGAAATCGCTGTGCAGGTTGACGGTATGCACCCACCCGCACAAGGGCTTGCCATCGGTGGGCGTGTCATCGGCAAGGTCTTGGGCGACGGAAAAGGTGTTGTAGGCGAAGGCACAAAGCTTGTTCCGCCAATCGTTATAGTGCGGATGTTCGGGAAACATCCCCATCGCGGTTGCGAGGATTTCCGTGTCCCAAGCGTTCTCCTCCGCCTTGGTGTCTTCGGCCAGCCCGCTAGGGACGAGGCGAGGCAGTTGCAGGTCAGCCTCGTAGACCACGACGCGCCCGACTGCCCTACGTTCGGCTTCGTCGAGACGGTCCCATATCAGTTTCGCGCCCAGTGCCATGCGTGTCGTCCACCATGACGATTGCCAAACGCCGCCCCAAGGCTGGCCATCGGCGCAAGCCCCGCCGCCAGTGACATGCGCCCGCGCCATATAGGCCAAGCCGGCACGGGCCTTGCTGAACAGCGCATCGCGGTTGCCAGTGGCATCGTGCGGACAGTATTCCGGGTCGGATGCCAGTAACGCGGCGGTGAAAATCACATTGCCGGTTGACCTCATCCCGTTTTCAAGATGAGAGGGGTCGCCAAAGTAGCCGCGACCGTCGCCTAAATCATGCCAAGCATTGGCGAGGTAGCGCGGAAAATGAGCGAGCGTGTCGAGGTAGTCAGCGTGAGGTGTCAGGGCATTCATGGGAGGCTCTCGTGTGGTCCGCACGATGTAAAAGTGCAGAAGTTAATCCTGTGCAAAACCGCTGGTCAGTATTGGCAGTGGTTATTGCGGATTCGCGGGAATAAACCGGATCAGCGCGTCATACTTAGGTGAGGTTTCCTGCCCCATACTTTCTAGCGCACCCCAACTACCGTATTGGCCAGCCGAACTTATGTTGGCGTAGTGCATGAACAAACCCCCACCTGAGTTGCGCCAGTTGTCCAGCAGCTTCAGGTACATGTCTCCCATGCGAGGGTCGCGGTTGGCGGTGACGAACAGATTGGTGATGCTTTGGTTGTTTTGGACGTTGCCAATGCCGACCAAGTGTTGCCCCCCTTCATAGGCCAGCAGCATCAATCCATAGGTTTTTGCCAAGCTGGCATATTGGCCGACCCATTGATCCACCTCTGTCAAAGCGCCGCCTGACGGAGCCCCGGCCATTTGACCGCCAACGTCCAATTCGGCGAACAACCGGCTTAATCCGCCATCCGTGTCTGCCGTCCATCCCGCCACCACAGCCTCGATGGATAGGTTGCCCAGATAGTGGCCAAAATACGGTGCGATGGCCACTGCCTTGATGCCATGGGCCTGGCAGGGGGCTTGGTTCCATAATGCGCAATTGAGGGCAGCCTTGGCAGTCCAAGTGTTGGCGGCTTGCGCTGACAGCACACACACAACCCGGTTTTCATCACTGGCCCATTCTGACCGCCAGATATCGCACATTTCGGCAGTGCGCTTGCCATACCAGTTGATGCGTTTGGTATAGGCGGAGTCTGGCGTATTCGGCCAAGCGGCCAGCCCCTGTTGTTCCACCCAACTCCCGGCCGAGAAGGAGCCGTTCCAAATTTCGTTGGCGTATTCGACGTAGACTTTGCGGTTGGGGTCCAGTGACTGGCGGGCCAAACGGGCAAATTGGCGGATGTAATCGTCCGATGCTTGGTGCGGCATGTTCAGCCACGGGTCAGCTTGGATCTGATTTGACAAGGCCATCGCAACTTCCAACGGAATGCCCGCTTGATTGGACCAGCGAACCTCATCAAGTGTGGCGCGGTCGGCCCAATTCGTTTGCTGGGGCTGGTTGCCGGAAATGACATTGGTGCTCTGCGGAGCCATGAAGCGCAACGAGCGGTAATGCACCAGCTTCCTCAGGAACAGCGGGTGAAACAAATGGCCAGGCAGGGCGGCTTCCATGTTGCGGCAGGCGCTACGCTGGCAGACTGGATCGTTGGCAGTGTAGCAAAAAGCGAGGACATCGTCGTCGCAAACCACACCGGGCGGAACCACCCGGATATTGCGAAGGTAGTTGCCGTTATGGTTTGGATCCGTACTCGCAATGGTGATTAGAAGCCCGGTCTGGTTGTTTTTGTCTACGTTGATGACATCCCTTCCATAGCTGGAATGGAAAGCGATTTTGGTTGCCGCAAAACCATAGGTCAAACTTCCCTCGCCTTCATAGAGCACCACATATTCCCCCCCTGGACGGATGCCGACAAAGTCTTTCCCGCCCAATAGCAGCGTGGAAACGGTGCGGTAGCGCACGGTGGAGTCGGTTGCGGCAGGCAAAGAACGCACCCAGCCGTTTTGATCCAAGTTCAACGCCTGTTGTTCGCCGGTATCCCAAGCTCCTGACGCTTGCGTGATCCAGCTACGTGAAGTTTTAAACAAATCGATGAAAGGCTGTTCTGTAGACCAGTCCTTCCAATCACCCAGGTTGGTGCCTAAAGTGGATCGGGCGTTTGCGCCAATCGGGGTCGGCGGGGTTGTGGATGCCGGTGCGATTTGGCTCCAACTCACTTGTAGCAAGGCATTGGCATAGGCATCAAAATATTCCACGGTGATCCGATGCCGCCCACTTAACCAACGCCATTCTTCGTAGTGGGTGGCCGTTTGGCTGACCCAGGCATCGTCAATCAGCAACTGGCCATCCACCGACAGGCGGACACCGTCGTCAGCCAAAGCGGTGAAGGAATAGGTGCCGGGCGCGAAATCGAACTCCCCTTCCCAACGTGCGGAGAAATTGTCCGCCAGCAGGTTGGGTGCCGGGCTGGCGCTTCCCCAATTGTGGTTGATGTTTGCCTCATGGGCAATAAGCTTTGGATTTCCGGTAAGATTCCTGTTGTCGTAGTAGGCCGCACAAAACTGGCCCGTCGGCACGTCACAAGACCTCACTGGCTCCCAACTGACTGCCAGGCGCGCAGCACCCCAAGCCTCGTAGTACTCGATTTCCAACAGGTGTTCCCCGGCGGACAGGGGAACGTTGGCAAGGTACTCAGTGGCTGCTTGGTTTTTCCATCCGTCAATGACCTTAGTGCCGTCTATGAATAGGCGCACCCCGTCGTCGGCGACAACCCGGAATATACTGCCTCCAGCCTCGAAATTGAATCGACCGCGCCAGCGCCCGGAGAAATTGTCGATGGGTACGGTGGCGATGGGGCTGGCGTTTCCCCATGTGTGGTCTATGCCGGTCTCTGAGGCCGAAAAAATGACCGGCCCTGACATGTCGCGACTATTAAAATAATCGACACAGAAACTGGCCAAAGGGGCATCGCATGCCTGCGCGTCATAAGAGACAAGAGACAGCAGGGCAAGTAAAACAGTATAAGCTTGCATTGAGATGACCCGCCTCATTGAAATGAAGGGGGTGGATGTAATTGCGGGCCGTGTGAAGATTGACATGGCGAGGTTCCTTAAAAATTGGTGGCTATTGAAGCCGGTTATCCGAGGGGCGAGACGGGAGTATAGTCAAAAATTGGGTGATTTGAGATTGTGCAGATCAGTTTGTAAGCACCAAAAATCCCCAAGGCGGGATAGTCACGGTCAATGGCTGTTTCCCGGATAACGCTTGCGCGGCTATGCGGACTTCTTCAGTATTTTCGTTGGATGATGAAGGCGAAGCAGCGTCAAGCCTGAGTACGCGGCTTGGCGAGGGACTGGATGGGGGGAATTTGATTTGAACTTCTTGGGGCTGTGCGGAAGCAGAGACCACAGCGAGAGTCCATCCGTCCTTGCGCAGGAAGGCGGCGGCTGTCAGCGATTCCGCGTTCGGACCGCTGATGCGCAAGGCATGGGCATCCCCTGGCAAAGCGGAGTTCATCAGCACCATCGCCAAGCCGGTTGGGCGCATTCTCTGTGTGGGGCCCAAATCGCGCATGATCCCCCACAATTTGACGAAGTTGCGGTCAGGCAGCGAAAAGTCATATTGGGCTAAATTGTATATGCATTGCCTACGCACCCCGATGTTCAAGGCTTCGAGTAGCCGCTTTGCCAAGCCGCTGCCCGATGCTGACCCGGCGACTATTTGCTCACGGAGGGCAGGCTCAAGATCGCCCCTGGTGGTATGATAATTCACCTCATAGACGACCAATTCCTTTCCCCGTTTGCGGATGCTTGGCCCATAGATCGGCAAGCTCGTATCCGCTTTGAACATCAAAGGCCATGGCGTGTCTGCAAAATCACTCCGGTTTATTTCGCTCAACATATAGGGGGCCACCGACAGCATTTCTGCATTCGGTGTGGAGTCCAACATCTTCAAGGCGAAACCCGTATTGACATGTTGCCCGTTGACGGTCAACCGTATGGGTGCATCGGTGCCTGCGCCCTTTCTTAAGTTGGCAAAGGCACGCTGGGCCACCAGTCCGTGGGTTTGCGGGTTGGGGAAACAGCCGGAACGAAAAATCCCATTCCAGTTTTCATTGCCGAACTCCGCCACCACCTCGGTGAAGCCATCTAGTTTGATACGTTCAGCGAGATACCGGCCAAATGCCTCGTATTCATTGTCGTTGAATGTGGTAGGGAGAATCACCCAAGGGTTCGCACCGATTTTTTTGCATAAATCAAGGAATTCAGGCAAGCTGTAACCGTAGCGGTCTTCCATGCCCGGGCGGTAACGATCCGCCCTGCGGGCATCGGGCGAGGCAATCAGGTTTTCCCATGTGTTGCCCAACTGACCTTGCCAGTCGCGCAAATAACCGGGTTTCAATTTCTCCAGGATGCCGACCACTTCGCGCCTGAACACCCCGCTTCCCGCGTCCATTGCTTCGAGGCTGGCATCGTCCAATATAATCTTGTCTTCTTCGGCGGCCAATTCCAAAGAAAGCACTCCGGGAGGCCCGTTGTCTTTGCCATTGAATTGAAACTCGACCAGTTTCCACTCGCTTGGCACTTTTACCGTTTCACGAAGGAACGGTTGAGAACCTTGGCGTTGAAAAGTGATCCTCAAGCTTCCCTTTCCCGAGTTGGATCGTGCCCATATTGAAAATTTCCATTTCCCGTCAATCGGCAACAGCTTTCCCGCGCGATCGCCGATCGCGTCGAAATAGGCGGTGACTCGCGCCGGGGGGGTAACCCTTTTTGGGGCGTTGGGCAGGGGAATCAACGCCAGCGAACGCCTTCCAGAGCTGCCGGGGCGTTTATCGTTCAATTCTGGCGTGACTTGGTCAGAGGGGGTGTCTCGGGGTGCCACCCAAGTTGTCGGGAGGTTCGTGTCGTTAATGCGCGTGAGAATGATGGCATCGCCTGCCGATAGATCCGGGGCCGGCTCCTTCGTGGAAAAGGTGGGAAGGCCGTCCTCGCCGCGCTTTTGCGAGTCGGATAATATTCCACCCTGGCCTGCCGCCTTGCCGCTGCGCACGTCGAATCGGGCCCCGCTCCAAAATCCGTCGGGCCGCCCACTCCAACTCATGTCATCGTCGAAACCTTGATCCGTGGCATGGGCCACGATAATGACGGTGCGGTCTATCTGACCCTCAAAACCGGGATTGAGCAGAATATTCTTGATGAGTTGGGCTCCTCCGAATATGCTTCTCTCACCTAAATTTAATCCGATTCGTGGCACGTTGGGTGTTTGAATGTCGGGGAGTACTTCAATATTGACCGGTTCCGATGCCATGGCTGACAAAGTCAAAATCATGAGGCCCAAAAAAAAGATACGGCGAAATTTATTCAATTCCATGATTCGACCTGTACTAGGATAGGAAGTGACGAATCATCGGCGGGTAGGCTGGAAAATAATCACTGTGAATTGGATAATGGCTTGGCATATTTCACCAGCGTGAGATGATTCATGCCGTCCTTAATTTGGTATTGGATGTCATCCATGAATGACTTGATGATTTTAAGCCCCATGCCACCTTCTTTAGGATTGTCAAGGTCAATTTGAAAGTCCGTCGAAGTGTCTTTAAGCAATTGCGGATCCATCGAAGCGCCGGCATCGGATATGTCGAGAATAATTCGTTCAGCATTCATTTCATAGCTAATATATACCTTTTGTCCAAGAGAGCCACTGTAACCATGTTTTATGCAATTGGTGACCGCCTCGTAGACACAGACCTTAATCTGATGGCATTGCTGTTCATCGAAAAGTTGCGACGATAAAGATTCCAAGCACGTCCCAACGAGATCGATGTTCTCGTAACGACTTTCAATGACTAATTCGATTTTACTCATGCTGCATTTTTCCGAAAAAATGTAGGGGCCAAGGCGATTATTGAGAAATTTTCCAGGCATTTGCATTTATTTTGTCGGTAATATCAATGGTTGGTCTCGCCGATCCGCTTATCATGAATGACTAAATTTCATCCCTGATAATCTCAAGGGCCAACATTGATATATCGTCTTCAAAGGGATTGTTGCCCTTCCATGATTCCAATTGACTCATCAGGATTTTTCCTGCCGCACCCAAATCAAGATTCTTGCTAGCAAACAATGATGCCTGCAGGCGTTCAACACCGAATTCATCCCCGTCTTCATTCATGCATTCCGCAATACCATCCGAATGCAGAAACAGCCGGTCGCCCTTTGCAAATTTAAATAGCGTAGACTTATAATCCGATTCCGGTAATATTCCGACTGGAAAGCCACTCGTTCCAATCAATTCTGGCTTCCCGTCAATGGGTATGTAAATAGGCTTCTGGTGGCCTGCAAGACAAATATCAATCGTTTTCTCATGAATGTCAAGAATGCCATAAGCCATCGTAAAATATTCCAACGTATCGATGCCAGTCTGGAATCGCCTGTTTAACTCCGCTACGATGTTTGCGGAAGATGAGGGTGTTGCAAATAAGGAATCCTGGCACTGTCGTCTGCCTTGGATACGTTGCTTCAACACTGCCGTGGGGGAATCTGCGTCCGCTGAATTTTTCGACGTTACATCCATGTTGAAGGCAGGCGATAGGATCTTCGTTAAACTGAATGAATGCAATGCCGAAGCAACACCATGCCCGACCACGTCCAATTGATAAAACGCGAGCTGAGAATCGTTGATTCGGAAATAGTTAAGGGTGTCACCGCCGACAAAAGTGGATGGTACAAACAACCAATCAAAACGCACCCCGTTGATTACGGCATCTTGCGGCGGCAGTAGGCCAATTTGGGTTTTGGCTGCCAATTCGAGGTCACGCTTGATGTAAGAATAGGCTTTGTCCAAGCGTTCGTTAACTTCCTTCAGGTGCAGATTCTTTGCCTCAAGTTCGGCGGTTAATTGGATTAACCGCCCGGCAGATCGAATGCGGGCTTTCAAAACTTCAATGTCGCTGGTCTTTGCCAGATAATCATCCGCCCCGATGTCCAGTCCTTGAATCAGCGAACTTTCATCATCCCTGGCGGTTAAAAGCAAGACGAAAATGTAGGGTAGGTCGGGTGCTGATTTTACCCGCTGGCAAAGTTCCAGTCCGTTTAATTCCGGCATTTCCCAGTCGCTAATCAATATTTGAAAGGGCTGGGTTTGCAAATATTGCCAGGCAATTTCGCCATTTTCAGCCGTCACCACCTCATAGCCACAGGCTTTAAGATTCCTTGAATATAATAGCCGGGTGACAGGATCATCTTCGGCAAGCAATATTTTCATAGATGTTTTGCTTTTGTGAATGCCGCATAGGCAGGGTTATGGAAAATGCTGGACATTTTCCTTTTTGTAAAAAGCCCGGTGGGAACGGTCACACCTCCCGACTCCAAGGGCGGCGGCTAAACAAGGTTAAAATACCTTCCCAAAGGCATAGCCAGTTTTTCCACCGGTCATGTTGGCCCACATAATAGGCATCGGCTAACAGACGCTCCTCCTCGGGTGTTTTGTCCGCGTACCTTAATTGGGCGGGGCCAATCAGCCCGGCCGGAGCGCCATCAGCGCAGCGCTCCCACTCTTCGGTGCGCCGCAATGCCTGTTCACTGGTGACAGGTTCGACACCCACCAGACGCAAATCACCGCTGAGCAACGCCAAGATTCGGGGTAGGGCTCGAAACAGGGGGCGTGTCGTCGACCACTCCCATGCGGTGAACTCGGCCCGATGCCGTTCGCCAAATTCCGTCAGATTGATCCGATTGCCGCGAAGCCGGCGTGAACGGAATAGTTTCCCCGAGGTTTTTTCATGGTTTGCGGCGAGCGCGGCCAATGGCCAAAGGGGAAGGGACAAGAGCAGCAACAATAACCCCCCGAGCCTGTTCAGCAAGGGTGAGAGGCTGTTACCCAATGTAGTTTGCCTAAGGTCGGCAAGCAGGAAGGCATCGGTGATGCGTACATGCGTGTCGATATCGACCCGGATCAGGACGTTCCCCCATGCGATTGACTTGCTTAGGTTGACCAACTCGCCAACATAAGTATTCGGCAATATCACCGTGTCGGAAAGTTTTGCATAACGGTCTACGATCACTTGGTCGCTGATGACGACCTCATGACTAAGCTCCGCCGTCGGATGCACCTCGCTGCCGCTGCCAACGAACGCGACGCCGAGCTTGATGCAGCGCGACGAGACCTTACTTTTACGGCCTTGCGTCAACCCTAAGGCAGTCTGCCGTCCGGGGATAAGCAACCCTGGAATCCGGCCTGAGGCCGCGTCAAGGTTTGCCTGATGGTAAGCAGCCAGCGACTCCAGTCGGTACGCCTTTGCTTCTGCGAGTTCGATGAAGGTTTCTGCTGGAACGGGCAAACCTTGCATCAGTGCCGGCCAGTGCAGAGGGCTCAGATCCGCTTGCCCTGCCCGGCACAGGCTTATTCCCAACGCCTGGCCATGAAACACGCCGTGCAAAACCGGGCCTTCACAGGTGGCGGCCCGTTGTAGGAATTCTGCAATGCAAGCAGTCCTGACCATATCACCCCGGATAATCAAAAGCTGATCGTAGTCCGGCCCTTTTGGAAGCTGCGCCAAGACCGCCTGCGGCTCTTCCTCGCCACGAGTGCCCCAGTATTCAAGTTCCATGCCCCAACGCTGTCCATATTCAAAATAAGTGCGGATTTGATCTGCAAAAGACCCGATGACAACCACCACCCGTTTAATGCCGGCGTTTGCCAGCATATCCAAGTTATGTTCTAAGATGGATTTCCCCGCAACGGGCAACAATGCGGTGCAGGTCCTGTCGGTGAGGGGGAAGAGTTCATGCCCTAAACGGTCTGCGAGAATTATGGTGCGCATCAGTAAGCTCCCCGGCCTAATAGCACGGCAGGAATGGTGAGTAGTAACAATTTAATGTCCAACCACAAGGATTGCGATTCGATATAATCCACATCAAGGCCCACTTGTTGATCAAAAGGGATTTCAGAACGCCCGGAAACTTGCCAGATGCAGGTGATGCCGGGTATGACCTCCAAGCGGCGGCGTTCGGCCAGCGAATATTGGTTCACTTCCGACGGGAGGGCGGGGCGGGGCCCTACCAGGGACATGTCTCCGATGAAGACATTCCACAACTGGGGCAATTCGTCAATGGAGGTTTTGCGGATAAACTTCCCCACCGGAGTGATCCTGGGGTCTTCCTTCATCTTGAAAAGCACTCCGCCGTTCATTTCGTTCATGGCCTCCAACTCTTTCTTGCGGGCCTCGGCATCAATGTACATGGAGCGGAACTTCCACATTAAAAAAAGCTTTCCCCAACGTCCGACCCGCACCTGTTTAAAAAAGACGGGGCCGGGGGAGTCCCTGTGGAGGGCGATGGCGCAACCCATCAACACGGGGCTCAACAACAAAATCAAAAGGGCCGATGCGGTGATATCGAACAAACGCTTGAGTAAATAGGTGGTTCGCACCACGGCGACCCACAGGGCGCGTTTGAAATATAGCCTTAAAGTTTTGCGGAATGCAATTCGGTCGATGTTTTCGTAACGATCCAACAGTTCCTTTTTTTGGCCTTCACTGTTGGACGGTTGTTCTTGGCGGTTCGCGCTAGTCATAATCACATTTCCTTTCTTTTTTGCATCCATACCCGGTAGAGGAACAAAGGATTGCCGATGAGATAGCGACGCCACATTCTCCCCGGTTCCTGCAGCAGTCGCCATGTCCATTCCAACCCGATTTCACGCATCCAAACCGGTGCCCTAGGCAAGCGTCCTGAATAAAAGTCGAACAATCCGCCCACCCCCAAGCGCACGCAGGGCTTGAGCTGGTCACGATGTTCCGCAAGCCAAAGTTCCTGTTTCGGTGCGCCGAAGGCAACGAGCAGGATGTCGGCGTTGGAATCGTTGATTTCTTTCACGATTTGCCCTGTTTCTTCCGCTGCAAAAAAACCATCGCGCACGCCGGCAATGCGAAGATCGGGGAAACGTCCGCGTAGGTTAAGGGAAGCTGCTTCGGCAATGCCCGGCTTTGCCCCGAGCAGGAATAGGGACAACCCCTCCTTGGTGGCCCGCTCACACAGACGGGGAAATAGATCAGTTCCGTTGACATTCGCCAAAAGCGAAACGCCCAGCATTCGGCATCCTATATTAATCCCGATGCCGTCGGGCAGCACCCGCTCCGCTGCGGAAAGCACTTGACGGTAATTTTCGTTCTTGCAAGCGATGTTTAGGCAGTCCGGGTTAACAAATGCCACCGAGGCGGGGGCGCTGTCCCGGACCCGCTTCACCATCCAGTCCACGGCTTCGTCCATCGTCGTGTTGACGATATCGACACCAAAAAAATGCAGGACGGGCGGGGTGGGCCGCAAGTCGCCGCCAGCCAACAAGTCACCAATGACGGATCGGGCCACCAGCCCAACGTCACCTTTAACCGTTTCGCTATAGTAGAAGTTGATGTCGCTCACCGTTTCGTTGTCGTAGGCGATACCGATTTTACGCCGTAGCCTGTAAGGTGAAAAAAGACCGGGGCGCAAGGTGAACCGGATGCCTTGCTCTGGTGTCAACCGCGAAACTTCTTCTTCGGTCATAGGCCGTGGACCCGCAAAAGCCATGTCACCCACCAAGATGTTCAGCAGGACGGCAAACTTGGCCCCAAGCGCGTCACCGCCGAAGCATAGACGCCAGAAAGGCGTTCTGAACCGCCCAACCAGAGGCTCCGCATTCAATACCTTGCCCGTCGACACTTTGGCCGCGATTGCCCGGACAAGCAATATAGGGGCAAGGGCAATGAGGAGAAACAGTGAAAGGAAGATATCGAAGGTTCGGGGTAACATATCCATCAATAGGATGGCCGTCTGTTCAAACCATATCCTCCACCAAATCAATAGGAAATTTGTTTTGTACGCTAGGGGGCCGGGTATTGTGGGATCTATTTTCATGCCGATGGCCCGCTATTTTTGGGTTCCATTTTGCGAGGGATAATGCGGGCGGGTACGCCAACGGCTAGCGAGTTTGCCGGCACATCGGTGATGACCACCGCGTTGGCCCCGATGACGACATCATCGCCTATGCGAATGGCCCCCAAGACTTTGGCACCAGCCCCTATATCGACGCGGTTGCCAATGACGGGCGCTCCCCGCTCCCCGGTTCGCTTCAGCCCGATGGTCACCCCGTTGCGGATGACCACATCGTCCCCCAAGACAGTGTCCCCGCTGATGATGATGCCGCCGAAATGGTCAATCTGCAAGCGCTTGCCGACGCTTACTTCGCAGGGGAGATCAATGCCCGTGAGGATTTGCGACAGGAGTTTCAGTGCCTTGTAGACAAATGACAAAGGCACTCGCAGCCAGGCTTGACGGATGGTGTAGCGCCAACGGCCAAAACGGTAGACCGCCATGGCCCAAAGACCTTGGCGGGTGATGTCGTGTTCATAAACTTGCCAATCTTCGCGTAAATTGTCGAACATGTTGATTACCAGGGTTGGGGCGGGGAGACAACACCGCCTTGGGTGTCGCGCCAAGCTTGGTCCCAGAGCCTGACGATGGCTTCCGATTCATTCACTTTTCCGGGATCGCGTCTGCGGTTGCGCAGAGAGCGAAGCCCGTGCCAGCCCTGTTCGAGCTTTTTCACCAGCCAAGCCAGTATCAGGCCGTGCCATTTACGGTAGAACAGCAATTGGCTGCGGATGCGCCAAAGTGTCAATTGTGATCCTGCCGAGCTAAAGCTCATTTCCGAGAGCGTCCTGGACGACTCTCCGCCAATATGGGATATTTTCAAGTCCGGCCAGTAATGAACGTTGAATCCGGCGGCCTTGATGCGCCGGCATAAATCGACTTCCTCATAGTAAAGGAAAAAACGCGGGTCGAAGAAGCCGATTGCGTCGATTAACCCCCGACGGATGATGGCAAATGCGCCGGGCACCCAATCGATATCCGCTTCCAAACCCGGATCAGCCCAAGTGCGGTCGAAACGACCGAAGAAACGGGATTGCGGGAACCGGGCGGCCAAACCGCTGAGAGTGAGGAATTCGTCCAGCAGCGAAGGAAAGCGGCGGGCCGAAGGTTGCCAGCTTCCATCCGGGGCCAGCAACCGGCCGCCGCCCATCCCGACCTTGCTTTCCGCCTCCATGTGTACAAGTGCCGAAGACAGGGTATCGGGCGGCAGCAGTGCGTCAGAATTCAACAGCACCACATAGCGGCCCTGTGCATGCTGTAAAGCGAGATTATTGCCGTTGCCAAATCCAAGGTTGACATCGCTGCGGATTAGCATGGCTTCGGGGAACTCCGTCCGCACCATGTCCGCCGAGCCATCGCGCGAGGCATTGTCCACGACCACTGTTTCAAATTGGATGTCGCCAGTTTGAACCCGCAAGGCTTCAAGGCATTCACGCAGCCGGTCTCGCGTGTTGAATGAAACGATAAGAACCGAAATATCAATCGCCATATTAGTCTTTCCTTTCAGTGCGAACCCAAGCGGCCCCCGAACTGGCCGATTTGAGCAATTGCCTGCCCAAAGTAAGTTTCCACACGATGTAGAAAGGTGCAGCGAGAAGGGCGAGGACATCACTCCAGCCGGCCTTGCCTACCCAAAGCGCGACTGCCACATGCAGCATGACCACTAAAAGACCGGTCAAGGCAAAAAACCCCGCTACGGCAGTGGGCACGGACAGCAAGACGAGCAACAAAAAAACGTGGAAGGCCAATGGTAGCAACAGCAGTTCCAGCAAGGGTTCCAGTAGCCGCAAATTCCCCTTTAAAACCTCGGCGGCCAATCCGGGGGTTTGCTCGCGTATCATTCTGAACCGCCCACCCTCCCAGCGCGCCCGTTGACCGGCGGCCATTTCCCCCTGCGCGGGAACATCCGACCAGACCGTGGTGGCCTCGCAGAAACGCACCCGCCTTCCTGCGCGCACAAGCCGCAGGTGGTATTCGAGGTCTTCGGCGATGGAATCCGCGTCGAACGGGATTTTTTCGAGCGTTTGCCGGGCAAGGCCGAAACCATTGCCGAGTATGCCGACGGATAGCCCGCAATAATCCCGGCCACGCAACCTAAGCACGTTAAAGGCCAGCCAGGCGACATGCATCAACCTGGAGCGCACCGACTCCCCCGGATTGCTGGCAAGATACCGGCATTGGAGTGCTTCAGCCCCTCGCCCGAATAATTCAGCGGTGGCTAGGATGAAATTGGCTTCGACTCCGGTATCCGCATCGACGATCAAAAAGGCATCGTGGTTTTCGGGTAAGAGAATTGAAAAGGCGTGATCCAACGCATAGCCTTTGCCGCGTCGCTGTCCGTCGTTCCGCACCAAGACTCGGGCACCGGCCAAACGTGCCTGCCCGGCGGTGGCATCGGAGCAATTGTCGGCGATCACGACCACCGCAACCTCATTCCCCCCTGTTGCGCAGGCAAGCAGCGCAGACACGCATCCGCCGATGCCTTTTTCTTCGTTGTGCGCAGGCACCACCACGCAAATGTTGAGCAGTCGCCTAGATTCGGGCGGCGAAGTTTGCAAACGGCGGGGCATGGCTCCGCTTGGCGTGAGAAAAGCCAGTTCAATTGTGCCTGGCAAAGTGACCAGACAAAGTAAGATTCCGACAACAGACCAAACAGTTTCCATCGGCTTATCCGTGTTTTTTTTGATAGACTACGTCAAATGCAACGGTAAAACGGCTTAATCATAACACTTCGGAATGATACGATGGTATCCAGAAACAAGAACGATAGGAAGATGTTTTTGAGCTAAAATGACAAGCAAACCCTACCGTAGCCCGAGACCTAGGAGCGATCACGATGCGCCGCTTGCAAATAATTCATGTAACCACCTACCAATTCACTGAAACCGTCACCTTGCAACCGCACACATTGCTGTTGCGGCCCCGTGAAGGAAGGGATGTCCGCATCGAATCGGCCAAACTTGCGATTGTCCCCGCGCATAAACTGCAATGGCAGCGTGATGTGTACGACAACGCCGTGGCCTTGGCGACCTTTACCGAACCGGGCAAACTGCTCTCAATCGATAGCCGCCTCATCCTCCAGCATTATGATGACCAGCCGCTAAATTTTCTGGTGGCCGATTATGCCGTCCGCTATCCTTTCCTGTACGATCCCGCCGAGCGTGTTGATCTGAGTCCTTATCTGTCAATGATCTTTGACCAAGACCAGCCGATGTTAAGCACATGGTTGCAGCAATTCTGGCAATCCGGCCAAGTGGTTGAAACCTATCTCCTGCTGGAATGGATTAATAAAGCCATAGCGACCGGGTTCACCTACCAACAGCGCGAGGAACCCGGTGTCCAGACACCGGCGGACACGTTGGCTAAACGCGCCGGTTCCTGCCGCGATTTTGCCACTTTGTTCATTGAGTCCTGCCACTATTTAGGGCTCGCGGCACGCTTTGTCAGCGGTTATGTGTACTCGCCCACGCCCATGCCGGGCCAGGGCGCGACCCACGCCTGGTCGGAAGTGTACCTGCCCGGCGGCGGCTGGAAGGGATTCGACTCCACGTCCGGATTGGTGGCCGGCAACGAACACATCGCCGTGGCCGTCAGCCGGCACCCCGAATCGTTGCCCCCGGTGGCTGGCTCGTTTTTATCAGCCACCCCGCAATCGCCAATAATGAGAGTGGAAGTGGATGTCGCCGAACTTCCGGCGTAGGGCCGGATTCATCCCACCATTGCCCCGGGTCGCGCCATGGTTTGGCAGGTTGAAACTTGGCGTAGGCGGTATGAATGCCGGCCTACATGGCTAACACTAAAGATGGTGGTAAACCACGCATCGCGTCTTCCCGGCGATCTTCCAAAATCAATTCTATGGCAGCGGTCAAGTCTTCACGGCATCCAATTATTGCCTTGCCTTGTCCGTTTGCGCCGGGTATTTCAGGGCAATAGGCAATAAACCAATCGTCGTCTTTCTCGATGATGGCGGTAAATTCGTTGTGCATGGGTTACAGCGTTTTTAATTCCAATTGATTACGTTGTTTAAGTTTTGAAATCGTTGGCGGCAAAGGGTTGCCGCCCTACAGTCCTTGTTACGCAGTAGGTCGGCAATCCTTTGCCGACATTGGCGTAAATAAATAAATAAGTA
>CAIODU010000250.1 GCA_903857165.1 uncultured Methylococcaceae bacterium
CTCCTGTTTTGGTAGATTGGAGACTCCTCCGAAGGGGGCTTGCAGTCAAGCTTCCTGAGGGGGTTCAACCTCCAACCCTCAGTCTATTTGATCAAATAGACAAGAAAACCCATCAAAAAGAATGCTCAGTCTCAGTGGGGCGCCGTGCCGTGTCGGTTGCGAGGCCAAACTCGGACATGTCCCGTTGGGTGATGGAGACTGCCGTGTCCGTCTCGCACTTAAGCGGCAAGACTTCGATCACATCCTCGTGGGTTTCTTCCGGGCAGCCTTGATCGATCCATACGGAAATGAATTCAATGTCCGCCGCCGTCACCGGGTTGCCGTCCCATGGCAGGCGCGGGAATTGTTCGCCGTCGAAAGGTTTCTCGCCTTTAAGCCCCCGGACGAGACCGGAAGCCGCGCCCCGGTGGTAACGCTCCCCCGGCACATGCCCGCAGCATGACGACGGGGTTTCCGGGGCGATCATGCGGTAGCCGTAGATATTCGCGGCCTTTAGGATATCGATGCCTTGATCCCAAAACCGCCCAATCCCGCCGTAGTCCGCCGGACTGCCCCCGGCGGCGGCATTCAGGATGTCCCGTACCCGCCGATAGCCTGTGAAGTGCTTATTCTTTGATGACATGTCGCTTCTCTCCTGTGTTCGGATGATGTGCCAGGCTATTATCCACTGTGCCTTTTTCCTTGGGTGAACACGTTTCCCGGCCCAGTGTTAACTAGGCCGGGAAGCCCTAAATAGAACTGTGCCATGCCTAATGGTGGCTGGACACGGTTCCACCCAAGCCATTCGGAAGGTCGATGCTGACGTTCTGCATCATGCCCTGGTCTTCATGATCGAGAATATGGCAATGCAGCACATATTCACCAATATAGCGCTGGTAGCGGGTGCGCACCACGAGGGTATACAGCCCTTTCGGTGCCGCGTCGGGAGGGATCAGGCTCTTTACCCACAGCGTATCTTTCCAAACGCCTTGCAGTCCCGGGTATTGAGGGTCCGCAGTTCCGCCTGCATCGTCAACCGCGCCGGGCAAACTGACATCCTTCCCGTTCGGATCGAGTATCTTGACAATCTGGAAGGGGTTCACATGAATGTGGAAAGGGTGGCTGGCAAAGTTCGACTGCAAAGTCCATTCATCGACGCCGCCCAAGGCCAGGCTGCGATCAATTCGCGTGGGGGCGTAAGGCTTGGGGTCGAAGCGCGGGCCTATGCCGTTGCTGACCTCAAACTTGGCGGGGGTGGCATTGACATCAATGAAAAAAGCCAGCTCCTGCTTGCCGGTGACTTCGCCTTCCTGAATATCGGGATGCGGGGTGAAACTGGTGAGTTTCAACCCATCCTTCAAGTCGGCCACGACCTTGGCCCTGACCGGGACTGGCATGGTGCGCTCCGCAGCGGCCACGAGTTGCCCCGTCAGAAAGCCATGAATGTTGGAGATGTCGTTTCCGGGATTTGCGATGACGACACCCAGCAATTGGCGGCTTTCTGCCGACTGGCCGACGCTTGCCGAAGCAGGGGCCGAGCTATCGATCATGCAATAAGGCCCCGCTTCCGGGAAAACCACCAAGGCATCGTTGCGGTAGCCGGGCTGAAAGGTCGTCAAGGTGGTTTGCCACGCTGTTGCCCTAGTCAGCCCGTCGGTGGCAACCAGATGATAAGGTATCGGATCGCCCACGCAATTGTTGCCGATGAAACCGTCGGCATCGGCAGTCTTTAGGTTGTTGACGCTGGGTGCCCCTGCCTTCAGCCGCCGAAACTCGAGGTTGATGGTATTGCGAACTCCCGCATGAATCAGCCGCCACCGCTCGATTTCCCCTGCCTTGGCATAAAAAGTTGGCAGTATTATGCCGTTGATGCTGGTGTAGCGCCCTGATTCGCCCCATGTAGGCGGACCAAAGTGATCGTAGGACTCAATGACACCGGTTTCGCCCGGAGCGCAATCCCAAACATTGGTGGAATTTTGGCAGTAATATTGAATTTGCTGCAACACCAAAACACGGTCCCGCATGGGCGTGCCGTCAGGGTTTTTCAGCAGCGCGTCAATATCGCCGTTGACCTTGTCGCTGGGCAGGCGGTTGCCGCGCACGATGAGTGCGCCGGCCATGCCACTGGATACTTGGAGCGCGGTCGAACCGTGCCTATGCGAGTGATACCAAAAGGTACCGGCAGGATGATCGGGCGGAATGTTGTATTCGTATTGGAAGCCAACCCCGGGATTGATCGACAACAGCACGTTGTCGCTATTGCCGGTCGGGCTGACCCACAGCCCGTGCGAATGCAGATTGGTGCCGTTGAAGCAATGCGGCGTGTTGCCATCGCCTTTCCAATCCGTGCAACTGTCATCCTTCGGCAGCTTGTTGTTCAGGCTGACGCGCACCGTGTCCCCCGGCGAGACTTCAATGGTGGGGGCCACAAAAGGCCTATCGGGATGAGTGTCGGTGCCGACGTAGCTGCGCAAATGCACCTTGTCATAGCGTTGGGTTGCCGGATTGTAAAGCTTACTGTCGGTGTAAACGATGTTGAGGTCAAGCTGCTTTTCTGCCCCAACCCTAGGGCCCGCTGCTTGCGAGGCCATCAGTGTCGCACGCTGTGCCGGCTCACTCCGAAGTTGGAGCAATGGCGGGTTTTCCACGACGCGATCTTCCTGCCCCGCCTGCGCGGATTGCACGGCGAACATCGCGAATATAAAAACTGCAACGGCATTCCCTGGACAATTTCCGTGAAATGATCCAATGGCTCCCATGCGAACCGAAGAACCACAATTATTTCGATATATCTTGGGCATAAGCATAACTCCTCTATTGTTTTTTTATTAGCAGGGTAATAACTCGATGCATGAGTTTTACGTCATTGTCTCTTCAACTTTGCCGCACTTACCCACTCCACAAAAACGACAATGCATTATCAGTTTGATATGCCTCTGTCGCTTTTAAGAATTACACTATTTTTACAGCGCGTCAATGGGCTGATAAAACGAGAACGATAAACGAGAATAATATTTTTTTAAGTGGCGGGTGATGCCAGAAATCAAACCTGGCATCGGCCAATCAAGATGGACTTGGCCATCAAGATTTCCCCTGGCGCGGGCAGATTCAAGGGGGAAGAAAACAGGGCGAAAGTTTGGCGATGGCGGGCGACACCGATAGCCGCACGGGAAAATCTTGGGGATGACATCGCTTGATGCGATGCCATCCGGTTATTTAGACGGCCGCCAACGCTTGCACCAAGTCTTCCTTCAAATCGTCGATATGTTCAATGCCAATCGACAGGCGCACCATGTCCTCGGACACCCCGGCTTTGTTGAGTTCGTCGGGGGACAGTTGCCGGTGCGTCGTGCTGGCCGGGTGGCAGGCGAGTGATTTGGAGTCGCCAATATTGACCAGGCGGGTGAACAGCTTCAAGGCATCTTGAAAACGTGCCCCGGCCGCTGCCCCGCCTTGGACGCCAAAGGTCAAAATCCCCGAGGCACGGCCATCCATGTATTTTTGCACCAAAGGGTAGTCCGCATGATCCGCCAGTCCGGCATAATTGAGCCAGCTTACCTTGCTGTGCCGCCGCAGGAATTCCGCCACCGCCAAGGTGTTTGCACAGATGCGATCCATGCGCAAGGCTAAGGTTTCAATGCCTTGCAGGATCAGGAAACTGTTAAAGGGCGAAATCGCCCCGCCCGTGTTGCGTAACGGAACGACTCGCGCACGCCCGATGTAGGCGGCCTCCCCCAAGGCTTCGGTGTAGACCACGCCGTGGTAAGAAACGTCCGGCTCATTCAAACGGCGGAAGCGGGCTTTGTGCCTAGCCCAAGGGAACTTGCCAGAATCCACGATGGCACCGCCCAAGGTCGTGCCATGCCCGCCTAGGTATTTTGTCAGTGAATGCACCACGATGTCTGCACCGTGTTCAATCGGGCGGCATAGATAAGGCGTGGGTACGGTATTGTCGACAATCAACGGCAGCCCCGCCTCATGCGCGATTTTTGCCAGCGCACCGAGATCGACGATATTGCCCAATGGATTGCCGATGGATTCGCAAAACATAGCCTTGGTTTTTTCATCAATCAGCGGTTTGAAGCTATCCGGGTCGCGGTAATCCGCAAACCGGACTTGGATGCCATACTGCGGCAGCGTATGCGCAAACAGATTGTAAGTGCCGCCGTACAATGTCCCAACTGATACGATATTGTCGCCCGCTTCGGCAATGGTCAACAGCGAATAAGTAATCGCCATTGCGCCGGACGCAAGGCCCAGCGCACCTATGCCGCCTTCCAAAGCGGCAATTCGCTTTTCCAGCACATCGGTGGTGGGGTTCATGATGCGCGTGTAGATATTGCCTGGCACCTTCAGGTCGAACAAGTCCGCGCCGTGCTGGGTATCGTCAAAGGCGTAGGAAACGGTCTGGTATATCGGCACGGCGACCGCTTTCGTCGTCGGGTCGGGGGAATAGCCGGCATGTACGGCAAGGGTCTCGAATTTCATCGGTCAATCCTGGTTGGTGAGTAATTTGAACATTCCCAGACGGGTCAGGCTTATTGTGTTTGCCTCAAGCATCGCTTTCAAAGCTTCCTGCCAATAACATTGCCATCCGTAACCTCAAAGATTCGTCGCCATCACAATGGCGTCCTCGCGCCCTTTTTGGGCCGGGTAATACGCCTTGCGAGTGCCGATTTCATTGAAACCCAGGTCTTGGTAAAGTTTGATGGCTATGGGGTTGGAGGGTCGCACTTCTAAAATCATCATTTCGGCGCGGTGGCTTTTGGCGACTTCCATGAGTTTTAACATCATCCGCCTGCCATAACCTCGCCCGTGCATGGCGGGCGAAATGCAGACATTTAAGATGTGCGACTCGCCGGCACCGACGGTGACGATGCCATAGGCCACGACCTTCCCAAGCTTTTCACCCACCCAACAGCAGTAGCCGACATTGAGGCAGTCTTTAAAGGCGGAAGGCTCCCAGGGGAATTCGTAAGCGCTGTCCTCGATGGATACTATGGCCTTCAGGTCGGATTTGCGCATGGGCCTGAACTCCAGTTCGGCGGTTTCCACTAGGCTGGGGTTGAATTTGGCGTAAAACTCTCGATCCGCATCGTACACAATCCATCTCCTCAAGCTGTCAATAAGGCCGGACATACAAAACATGGCTCCCAAGTCAAATAGTTTTGCGGTAAGTGTGCAGTGCCAGGCGGAGATCGTCAAAAGCCCGGCGTTTTTCCAAGGGCGAACGCAGCAAATAGGCAGGATGGTAAGTGACCACTAAAGGCACGCCTTGGTAGTCGTGAACCAATCCGCGAAGTTTGCCAATCGGTGTGGTGGTTTTCAACAAGTTTTGCGCGGCGATGCGGCCCACGGCGAGGATAATCTTCGGTTTGACCAAACCAAGTTGTTGCTTTAAATAGGCATCACAGGCTGCGGCTTCCTCCATTTGGGGGTCGCGGTTTTTCGGCGGGCGGCATTTTAAAATATTGGCGATGAAGACTTGCCCTCGCTCCAAGCCGATGGCCCGCAGCATTTCGTTAAGCAACAGCCCGGCCCGCCCGACAAAGGGTTCGCCTTGCAAGTCTTCCTGTTCCCCAGGTGCTTCGCCGATCACCATCCAATTCGCGCCACGGTCTCCGACACCGAACACGGTTTGGGTGCGGGTCTGGTGCAAGGCGCAGGCGGTACAGGCGGCGACTTGTGCTTGCAGTTCGTCCCAACCGCAAGTGGGAATGGGCAATTTGTTTGGCTTAGGAGAATCTAGCACCTTGTCCACTGAAGCAGTCAGCGCGACTGGGGCTTTAACCGGAATCTGATTACCGGGGAAGGCCAAGGAGGGCGGTAGTTCTGGTGAAAGCATTCCACCCGCAACCTCGACACGCCCGGCCATCGTTGTTTCACAAGGCAAGGCAGCGGTTTTGTGTTCCACTGCCTCAAATCCCGGTGGTTTATTTCGCAGACTCCAGACTTGGATGCCCATGGCATCCAGATAGGACAGCCGTATTTTTTCTTCAGCTTCCATCCTTAAGGCTTAGACCGCGACTTCGTCGGCTTGCGGATGCATGCGCTTGTTGCTGGCTTGCAATTTGTTGACTGCGTTGATGTAAGCCTTGGCCGAGGCAATCACGATGTCGGTATCGGCACCTTGGCCATTGACGATGCGCCCGCCTTTTTCCAAGCGCACGGTGACCTCGCCCTGGGCATCGGTGCCGCTGGTGATGTTGTTGACGGAATAGAGGGTAAGTTTGGCCTCTGTGTTCAACAGCGACTCAATGGCTTTCAGGCTGGCATCGACCACCCCACCACTGGCGGAGAAATCCGCCTGGTGTTCTTGATTTCCGGTTTTGATGGTCACCCTAGCTTGTGGCCTTTCCCCCATGCCGGATGAAAAGTCCAGCGCCACCAGTTTCACATGCTCCTCCTCCGATGCCTCGGCATCGGCCTCGTTTAACAGCGACTGCAAGTCTTCGTCGAAAATTTCATGCTTCTTGTCCGCCAGTTGCTTGAAGCGGAAAAAGGCGGCGTTCAGTTCTTCCTCGGAGGCGAACTCCGCCCCCAATTCGGCCATGCGGACACGGAAGGCGTTGCGGCCCGAGTGTTTGCCCAACACCATGCGGTTGGCGCTCCAACCGACTTCTTCCGCGCTCATGATCTCATAGGTTTCCCGGTGCTTGATGACACCGTCCTGATGAATGCCGGACTCATGGGCGAAGGCGTTGGCGCCGACGATGGATTTGTTGGGCTGCACCGGAAAGCCGGTGATGCTGGAAACCAATTTGGAGCAAGGGACGATTTCCCGCGTGTCGATCTCGGTGTGGCAGGGGAAAAAGTCCTTGCGCGTCTTCACTGCCATCACGATCTCCTCCAAAGCCGCATTACCCGCACGCTCCCCCAAGCCATTGATGGTGCATTCCACCTGGCGTGCGCCATTTATCACAGCGGCCAAGGAGTTGGCCACCGCCAAGCCGAGGTCGTTATGGCAATGCACGGAGAAGATGGCCTGGTCGGAATTGGGAATCCGCTCGCGCAGACGGGCAATGAGCATGCCGAACTGATCCGGCATCGCATAGCCTACGGTGTCGGGGATGTTCAACGTCCTTGCGCCGGCCTTGATGACCGCCTCCAACACCCGGCAGAGGAAATCCTCCTCCGAACGGCCCGCGTCCTCCGGGGAAAATTCGACATTGTCGGTGAATTGCCGGGCTCTTTTGACGGCGCGCACGGCATTCTCGACCACTTGGTCCTCCGTCATTTTGAGCTTGTGCTCCATGTGCAGGGGCGAGGTGGCGATGAACGTGTGGATGCGCGAACTGTGGGCATCCTTCAAGGCTTCACCGGCACGATCGATGTCCTTGTCCAAAGCGCGGGCCAGCCCGCACACCGTCGTTTCCTTGACGGCGCGGGCCACGGCTTGCACCGCTTCGAAATCGCCTTGGCTGGCCGCCGGGAAACCGGCCTCGATGATATCCACCTTTAGCCTTTCCAGCGCTTTGGCGATGCGCACTTTTTCATCGCGAGTCATTGAAGCTCCAGGGCTTTGCTCGCCGTCGCGGAGGGTAGTGTCGAAAATAATGAGTTTATCGCTCATGAGTTTGCTCCTGTAGCCGCCGTCCACAACAGAGGCTGCCTTAGTGAATTTTTCGGAAAGTGTTCTTGTGATATGGGGTAAGCGCGTCGTGTCATTTGCCCGCGCAGGGCAGCAGCAGGGCGCGACGCTGCTTCTGGGCCAAAAGCAGGGAACGCGACACTGATTTCTGATGGGAGGACGGTGTACGTTTCATTGCGGCTATCATGGCTGTGACTATAACAGGTCAAGATAAGGTTTGCCTAGTCGCGTTTCAAGAAAATCATCTTTTGGGTGTCAGCCCATCACAAGGAAAAAAGAGTTTTTTAAATCGAAATATTTCTGTTTGCTTTAAGAAGATGGGCTATCCATTTCGTTTGGTCAGTCGTGTCTATGTAAGCAGGTAATGACGATGGGGGTGGGTCATCGCACAGTCCAAAAGTATGATTTTGTACTGTGCTTTTACAAGCAACATTGGGTAGCTGGCATTTGCCATTGACTCTAATGCATGATGCGGCAAAGAAATCTACTGGCATTGATCTTCAATCTCTAATAGGCTGGCAAATAATTCATTGGTTTCAGCCATTTTTTGATTGAGTTCATTTTCATCTGACGGGAGCCCTTGGTAGGTGTCAAGCCTTGAAATACTTCCGTTATTATGAAGTTCATAGATAATGCAATTATCTGCTCTTAGATGTGAACCTAAAGGCACGACATCCTCCAATCGATTTGTTATTTCTGTGGTATGCGGCTTGTTAATATTGTTACTAAGTTGTTCAGCTTTTATTGCCAATGTTAAATAATTAATCATGTAAGGACTATGAGTAGTAACTATGAGACAATTCATAGGGTTTAGATTATTAAACTCCAACAAGCTATTGAGAACCTGTCTTTGTGAGCTGGGAAATAAATTTTGCTCAGGTTCTTCCACAATATTCAAAAAGGCTGTTTTATTGAATTTTGACGAGAGTACTGACAATGCCGCTCTTTTCTGGTCGTCAGTCAAACTCTCGTTCGACCAAATTCCGGCAACTCCTTTTTTGAAACGGTCTAACTCATCGCTACTCATTGGTTCATTATTGCTTTCGGCGTGAAGTTTTACTAAGTTAGTAAGATACCATGACACCAAATATAGCGGCACAACTGATTGAAAACCACTGGAAGCTTCGGTTAAGCGAACCTTGTAATCATTTCCTTTGATATTAATAATATCATTCAACTTATCATATTCTATAATAGTATTGTTTATTGGGAGGTTTAATACGCCTTTAATTTCATTCTTTGCGTTATCAAATTCCGCCAAGAATTCAACTAAGGAATCAGAAGTGAGTTTTAATAGTTTTGGGCTTTTGACAGTACTAATAAAGTTTCTTTCTGCTGGAACATACATAATTTGCGGTAATGAATATTTTGCCTCATGGTTTTTTTCTATAGATAAATTACCGTTAACATATTTCATTGCATAAGAACTACCTACATATTCAAGTTCAGCAATATCATTTCCGTGAATATCAAAAAAATAATTTTCAATCCTATGATATGAGCAATAAGTATTTCTAAATTTATTTTTCCGTATAAACCATTTACAGCGTTTTCTATATCTACTTGTTACTTTATTATTTACGCCCATGTCGGCAAAGGGTTGCCGACCTACTGCGTAACAAGGGTTGTAGGGCGGCAACCCTTTGCCGCCAACGATTATAAAGTAATCAATGGACATTAA
>CAIODU010000251.1 GCA_903857165.1 uncultured Methylococcaceae bacterium
CAAAAGAATCGTCCACGAAAAACACGAAAAGCACGAACAAGACATGCTTTTGTTCGTGGTTTTCGTGCCTTTCGTGGACTCTATTTTTTGCCTTCGGATCAGATTCTTGTTGGGATGTTCTTTCTCAGGAATCACCTAACCAAACAGCAGGCGCAGGGTGGCCCGCTCCTCCTCGTCGAGGGTGTCCGGGTCTTTGCGCACCAGCCACATCGAACCTTTGAGCTTCTTGTATTCCCCTTCGGCCAATTCCCGCTTCAGCCGCCGCATCTCCTTCTTCCTGACCGTGTCCGCCTCCTTCCGGTAGAGTTTCGCGACATGGAAGCGATCCGCCACAATCACGACCTTGTCTCCGAAGACTTCCCTCGCCGCTTCGGTGTAGCCTTCGTACAAATCACTGCACACGCTCTGCACCGTGTCGCGCAAGTGCTTGGGTATGCTCATTAAAAACGCCTTCACCGTGGCCTTCTCGCGATTCTCCAAAATTCCCAGCAGGCGGTTTTCCCCATCCTCGGTGCGGACAGAGACAATCGTCGCAAAATCCCGATGGCCCTTTTTCAAGGCTAGGTCGTCTATCCCTAAGGTCGGCAGGCTGCTGAACGAACTCCAATCCACGCCTTGCCCGAATTGCCCCTCGACGATGCCCTCCACTTCGTCGTAGCCTATATCCTCCTTTTCGCTGACATCATGAACCGTGCTGTTGACCAGGAGTTTCAAAACATGTTCCGCATACGCCTTGGTCACGGCGTGGCGCGGCTCGTACTAGGGCAGGTGTTGCGTCGTGGTGGGGTTCCCCGGACAGTCATCGCAGATATAACGGGGCGGCTTGAGGAATATATACGTGGGCATGCCCAGTATCGGCAAATGCCGGAGTTTGATTTCCCTCCCCTCGTCATAACGGCGGTGGGTATTCCGGCCACACTGGTGGCATCGGGTGCCATTCACGGTGCTGCTCACATGAATGTGAACCTCGCCATTGCCCGTGACTTCCACACGGTCGACTTTGATCCCTTCAATATCAAGAGGGATTGTGACATACTCGGCCATGGCACACCTCGCTTTAAAATCACGTTGCCGGGCATGGCAACCATCTGTTTATATTGGGCTTATTTTTTACCATTCAAGTTCCCAAAGAGCCATAAAGTAGCTAGAGTCATTGAAGAACCGGATTGAATGATAGGCAATTGGATAGGCTTGGACAAACGGATGAAAACATTCACAGGGGCGTAACAGCGGCTTTCACGCCAGGATGCATAGGAACGGAAAGGGGGAATTGCAGTCTGAAGCATGGAAGTGGCCCCATTCAACAATCCGCACGGTTTCTGCCTTTGGTGCCGCACCCAATCATACTATTCATGAGCAGGTTTTTAAGTTGATAAAGATGAGTAATGGTTTGAATAATTGTAACTACTCAGGTCTCTCGCTGTAAAGTGTACAGCGTTTTCTATATCTATTAGTTACTTATTTATTTACGCCCATGTCGGCAAAGGATTGCCGACCTACTGCGTAACAAGGACTGTAGGGCGGCAACCCTTTGCCGCCAACGATTTCAAAACTTAAACAACGTAATCAA
>CAIODU010000252.1 GCA_903857165.1 uncultured Methylococcaceae bacterium
CCGTAGGTCGGCATCCCATGCCGACGCAAGCCGTAGGTCGGCATCCCATGCCGACGCAAGCCGTAGGTCGGCATCCCATGCCGACGCAAGCCGTAGGTCGGCATCCCATGCCGACATCATCCACGCCGACCCATTGGCGGCAAAGGGTTGCCGCCCTACCGGCATCCTCCGATGCAAGCCGTAGGTCGGCATCCCATGCCGACATCATCCACGCCGACTTATTGGCGGCAAGGGGTTGCCGCCCTACAAAACTGGCGGCAAGGGGTTGCCGCCCTACAAAACTGGCGGCAAGGGGTTGCCGCCCTACAAAACTGGCGGCAAGGGGTTGCCGCCCTACTTACCATCCTTCAGGATAGCCAAACAGTTCAAAGTCCTTGTGATAAAACGCATGGACGGTGGCAAGCAGTTCTTCGTCATAGTAGTCGGCAAACGCCCTGCGCACGGAGCGGTTGACCCGAGGCAGGCGGTCTGCACGTATCCCCAAGCGTTTGCAGATGTGTTGATAACCGTCGGTCAGTTGCTCGTAGCGACCTATGAAATCCAGCATAGTCTCTCCGTTGGCATCGCAGACGAATTCATGTTGGGGCCGGAAGAGAATCCGTTGCTGGATGGCGGGGTCGGCGATGATCCGCTTCATGCGTGCCAGTGCCTCCTGTTCAAAATTTAGGTCTTCGCGGTTGGTGAAGGCACAGAACGACACGAAGCGGTCATAGGGGTTGCGCACCACGGCAAACTTGAAATAACGCTGCCATAAATCATCCCCTAGCACGGGTCGGGCTTCGACGGCCTTGATATGCCCGGTGTCGATCTGCTCCAATTCGGCGAAGGGCAGTTTTTTGTGAACGAACAGGCCAACTTGCTCCCAGTCCTGATTTTCATCCATGTATTGACGCAGGGCAAAGCGGATGGCATGGGTCGCCGTTTTTGGCACGGCAACGAAGATGCATTGGAGGGTGTTGGAGACAATCATGCCTATCCTCAGCGAATCATGGGGCTACCGGCGCGAGTGGGAATCAGGCTGGGTTGCGCCATCGTCTGACGGTAATCCAGTTTGAGGTGTTCGTCAGGTACGGGTATTAGTTTAAACGAGGTGAAACCGGCAAAGCGCGGGTCGGTCAGGTCAAACACGGTGAGTCCATCGACCGCCTGGCGGCCGTCCTTATGGTGGCAGACTGTCTTGTCCCATTTGCCCTTGGTAATCATCTGCTTGGAGATGTATTTGTAGCAAATCGGGTTGGAGCATTTGTAAAGGCAGCGCGAATTGGCAAATAGGACGATCTTGTCCTTGCAATCGATTGCTTGTAGGAAATTCGCATCATCATTGAGCATGGGGTCTAACACCACCGAGTGGTACAGTTCCAAGGCGCGATGAATGTCGTCCAGTGTCTTGATCTGCTTGATGACGCTGGCTTTGCGTTGGATGTTCGGAAAATCTTGGGCGACGCGGCGGGCCAGTTCGTCATTGACAATCGCCGCACTATTGAACGGGTTGTCCACACGCTCCAAGACGGGTATCGTCTCGGCATAGGCCTCGGCAGTGAAATAATGATTGGAAAGCGTCAACATCACGCCGATACCCTTGGCATTGAGTGCCTGCACATGCTGGGCAGAAAAACTGTACTCCACCGTGCAGGGGCGACCGCCATACAAGGGGCTGCGGCCTTTCAATGAATTGAAAAACGATTCAATGTGTCCGCCGCCATAAAATTTGGCGAGATAAAATTGCCAGAAATTGATCGCATTTTCGACATTCTGGTAATTGAATTGACGCCCTGAGATGGAAAATCGGTTCATTGTTGGTTTGTCTTAATCACTGTTACGGGGGATGAAATGGCTGATGGGCGTTGTTGCCTTCGTTTGGGCTTGGGGCAAAATGTCGGCTTCAGTCGTTCGTTTGCCTATCAATATCTCATGACATGCATATTATCGCCGAACCTACGATTATGGCAAAGGTTGGTCTTATCCTTTGGCTGTTTGGCGGGGAAGTGGCGCAGCCATAAAAAACCTCTCCATAGTGGGCATGGCGTGCGCCTGCATGATAAATTAATGGCATTCCACCAATCATCGAATAACCCACCATGGCCTTGAATAAAAAAATCCTCTACGTCACCGGACTGCCCCGCGCAGGGTCTACTTTGCTGTGCCAACTGCTAGGCCACCATCCTGACATTTATAGCCCCGGCCATTCCTCGCCCTTGGCTTTGTTGTTGGAGTCGGTCCGCGAATGCTTAAGCGAGTCGCCGTTTCACCTCTCGCAATTGGATGTGAATTTTGATCTGGCGTATCAACGCATGATCAACGCCAGCCAGGGTTTGATGAACGGCTGGTTTGAGGAGACCGACAGCCTGTTCGTGGTGGACAAGAGCCGCCATTGGGTCAGTGTGATCGAGACCTTGCACCTGCTTGACCCCGATTTCAAGATGCTGGTGTGTCTGCGCGATTTGACGGAGGTGTATGGTTCGGTGGAGGCATCGCACGATAAAACCCGGTTGTTGAATTTCCCCGACCGCACCCCGCACAATCATTATTTCAGCCGCTTGGAATTTCTGTTCAAGGAAGACGGGGTGATCGGAGGGCCGTTGCTGGGGTTGCAAAACCTGCAATACATCGCCAACGATGACATTAAGGACAGGATATGCTACATTGAATTCAATGCTTTAGTGCATCAGCCCCGCGAGGTCATGAACACGCTGTATGATTGGCTGGAGATGCCCCGCTTCGCGTTTGACCCCGACAAACTCAGCGTCAAGCCGCACGAAAGCGACAGCTATTACCGCTTCAAATACCCGCACAAGACCCGCGAGCGCATCACCCCGCCGCCGCCGCATGCCGTCCCGGAACAGTTAAAGACCGAGATTCACCAACGCTTTGCTTGGTTTTATCAGACGTTTTACCCGGAAATCTACGAGTCCCTGACGCGGGGAGGGGTGGTGTAGGGGAAATGCTGTTGAATTAAATACGGAGTGGCAAAGCTTGCCTTGACGCTCCATCGTCATCCGGCTTAAATGCTCATGCGTAACATCAGTTGTTCAGAGAAACAAATTCGCACTAACACTAAACCGCTTGGCCAATTTCTTGGCAATCACCTTGCTGACCGGGCGCTTGCCGTTCAGTATGTCGGATATTCGGCTTTGTGGGGCGCAATCGGCGAGGTCTTCCTGCTTCAGACCGTGCTGGTCCATCAGGAAACGCAACACTTCGCGAGGTCCGGTCTCCTTGACGGGGAAATGTTCGCTTTCATACGCCTTCATTTGGTCGGCCAAGAAGTCGAGTACGTCGGCCAAAGGATGCGCCTCGTTGTCACCTATTTCGTTCAGCAAAGCTTCGACCGTCGCGCAAATTTGTGCGTAATCGGCTTCGTTGCGGATTTTGGTCACACCAATCAATTCTTTGAAGGGTAGCCATGCCCGCAGAATCGCTTGTGGTTGTGGAATATTTTCGATTGCGTGAACCATTGTCAAACCCTCTGTTTCCAGCCTCCACGGTCATACTCTTGATGCGTCAAGACCGCTCGAATGAACACTTTTTTCCGGTTGTAGTGGATGGAAGCAATCAGCCGGTATTTGTTGCCGCCGACATTAAACACCGTCAAACCATCGACATAATCGGCACTGGCAAAGGTGGTCCGCAGATCGTTGAAGTCAGAAAAATTTCTGCTTTCCATCGTGCGAAACCACGCTTGCAGCGGATTCTCTGCGTCGGGATATTTTTTCCAAAACGTAACTAGCGCTGGTTTGGCTATGACATGCATATAAAATATTATACCAAAACGGTATATCTAATCAATGGCGACATGGGACAGCCCGAGTAGAATGATTCAAAGCCCGATGCCATAACCGTCCTAACCAGTTTCGACAATCGGCGCAATACGCGGCGGGGCCTCTATTGCGCCTTACCGCGTTACTTTGTTACGACAAGCAGTAGGTTGGCATCCCATGCCGACACTCAAAGCACCGCCCGCAACAAAGCCTCCGGCGCTTCTTGCTGCGGCAGGTGGCCGACTTCCGGCAGCACGGTCAAGCGGGCGTTAGGCTGGCTGGCGACCAATTCACGGGCGGTTTCCAAAGAATTGATGGCATCTTTGTCACCCCAGATTGCATGGGTTGGAATGCCTAGGCCAGTCAAGCAAGCGGCATAGTGGCTTCGTCGCAGCGGCAGTCGCCAAATCAGTTGGTGCAGGACGGACAAAAAGGCGTCCCGCTGCCTGTCGTCCCATACCCGTTCATTGACCCGCTGATAAAGAAACTGAAGGTCTGCCTCCGGGAGTGTGTCCATATTGGCGAAGAACACGCGTTGCCTTTCCAAGGCCAGCTTTGGGTCGTCTCGCAAACCATCGTACATGCGCTTGCCCAGAAACGGCAATGCCATGAGCAGAAGCGCTTGATGGTAAGAAAAAACACGGGTGGTCAATGACCCGCCAAGCAGGTACAGGCAAGAGACTTGGTCCGGGCGCTTGATCGCCACCGACTCGGCCATCATCGCCCCCAGCGAATTCCCCATCAATGCAACATGTCCCAGGGATAACGCATCCATCAGTTCCAAAACGGTGTCGCGCAAGAACTCCATCGAGTAACTCCGCCGTGGCTTGTCGCTACGGCCAAAACCGGGCATGTCCATTGCGACAACCCGATACGTGTCCGCAAGCGCCGCGAACACATGACGCCAACTGTCTGCGTCATCACCCAAACCATGCAACAGCAACAAGGGTGGCTTGGGCGATGGGCCGGAATCGTAAAAGAACAGGCTGATTCCACTGTGTTTAAGTGTCAGCCTCTTACCGAATTCGGCAAGTGGCGGCCAAACTTGCATGGAACCGGAAAATTCAGACATCATTAACTCCTATTTATTTGTCAAGAAAACAAAATCCCGTTCAATTGTGCATTAAAAAAGCCTAAACTGTGCGAGTATTCAACTCAATGCCACAACACTGATGAAAAACCTAATTTTGATTCGACATGCTAAATCCAGTTGGGACGATCTTGCGCTAAACGACCTTGAAAGACCCCTAAACAAACGTGGGAGGCGGGAGGCGCCTGCCATGGGCCGCTTGCTTGGCGAAAAAGGCTTGCTCCCCGACTTGATCCTATCCAGCCCGGCCAAACGGGCTTTGAAAACAGCGAAGTTGATTGCCGAAGAACTCGGCTATCCGAAAAAGGACATCGCAATCCGCGAGTCCATTTATGAGCAAGACATGAAGGCTATGATTGGACTCATTGGCGAACTTGACGATAAATTAAAACGGGTATACCTCATCGGGCACAATCCAGTCATCACCGAGTTGGCTAACCGACTGACGGGGGGGGGCATCCACGACATGCCCACTTGCAGCATTGTTTCCATCGAATTCTCGCTGCCCGCTTGGAAGCAATGTGCCATCGGCGTTGGGGATGTTGCCTTGTTCGAACGTCCGCCCAAAGCGAAACCAACCGACGATAATGACGAAGAATTGCCCTCTGACGACATTCTCGGCACTTGACGCGGAACAAGTTGTTTCAAACCGTCGTTCCGGCATGGAGCGCCGGAACCTAGGCTCCATGGACGGTGGGGTTTTGGGGCATCCCCCGGCGCTCCATGCCGGGGCAGGCTCTGCAATCTGGATTCCGGCGATCCATGCCGGAATGACGGAATAGCTGAAACCTACTTCCAATCATGTACCCCAATACCCGCGAGGTGACTCCTTTGTCCGCTCAACCTGCTTCCGTCGAAACAACCCCGACCATCGAAATACCGCCAATTGATAACTACGGCTTGTTTGCGGAGAGCTTGGTTCGCAAGGGCAAGGCACGGGAGGCCGAAATCAATCGCGCCCGCCGCCTGGCCGCGCAAACCGACGACCAACCCCTGCCCGCCTTGCTGATGAAGCTGGGGATTGTTTCCGAGCGCGACATTGCGGAAGCATTGGCCGAAGTCAGCGGTTTGCCGTTAGTCGGCACGAGCGATTATCCTGAAGCCTCGCCCTTGCCCGAAACCGTGGCAACACGGTTTCTCAAGGAGAATCATATCGTCGGCATCAACGCCTTGGACGATGCCTTCGAGGTGGCCATCGCCAATCCCTTGGAACAGAGTCTGTTGGATGCGCTCGCCTTGGCCTGTGAAAAACCAGTGCTTGCCAAGGTGGGCATTCCTTCTGAGATTGAGCGGGCGATTGAGCAACAACTTGGCGCGGGCAAATCCCTGATGGGCCAGTTGGTGGACAACTTCGGCGGCGATGACGAAGTCAACGAGGCGGATGTCGAACACCTCAAAGACTTGGCTTCAGAAGCCCCGGTCATCCGCATGGTCAACCTCATCATGCAGCGGGCGGTCGAGTCCCGTGCATCGGATATCCATGTCGAACCCTTTGAGGAACGCCTCAAGGTGCGCTTTCGCGTGGACGGCGTACTTAAAGAAGTGGAAGCGCCGCCGGTGCGCTCCACCGCCGCCGTGATCTCGCGCATCAAGATCATGGCCAAGCTCAACATCGCCGAACGCCGCCTGCCCCAAGACGGTCGCATCAAACTTCAAGTGGTCGGCAAAGAGTTGGATTTGCGCGTCTCCACGGTCCCCACCATGTTCGGCGAAAGCGTGGTCATCCGCCTGCTGCACAAGGAAAGCATCAAGTTCGATTTTTCCTCCTTGGGTTTCGAAGGGAAGGCGCTGGATCGGTTTTTGGAAGTGCTGGCCCTGCCCCATGGCATCATCCTCATCACCGGACCCACCGGCAGCGGCAAATCCACCACCCTCTACACCGCTTTGCACAAGATCAACACGCCCGAGCGCAAGATCATCACCGTGGAAGACCCGGTGGAATACCAACTGGAAGGGGTCAACCAGATTCAAACCAAGGCGCAGATTGGCCTGACCTTCGCCTCCGCCTTGCGTTCAATCGTGCGCCAAGACCCGGACGTGATTATGATCGGCGAAATGCGCGATCTGGAAACCGCCCGCATCGCCGTGCAGTCCGCGCTCACCGGTCACATGGTGCTGTCCACCTTGCACACCAACGATGCGGCGGGCGGCGTCACCCGCTTGCTGGACATGGGCTTGGAAGATTACCTGATTGCCTCCACTGTCAACGGCATTTTAGGCCAACGCTTGGTGCGCAGGCTTTGCCCGCATTGCCATGATACCTATCCGGCCCTGCCGGAGGTGGTGGCCGAAATGAGATTGCGCCGTTTCCAACCCCATGGCGAAGTCATGCTGCCCCGCCCGGTCGGCTGCGAAATGTGCGACGGGTTGGGTTACAAAGGCCGGCTGGCCATTCAGGAGTTTTTGGTCATGACCGATGACATTCGGCGTTTGGTGATGACCCACGCCCAAGCCCGGCTGATTGAAGAACAAGCACTAAAAGAAGGCATGGACACGATGTACGAGGACGGCCTGCGCAAAGCCGTGGCGGGGTTGACGACGCTTGAGGAAGTGTTGAGGGTGACTTCGGATAATTAAAATGAAACAAAATGCTTGCTTGGAAATATTTCTAAAAGATAGTGAGTTTGCTCGTGGTAACTCTAAGATATACCTTGGAGATGCTTTGGATTACTATCACAAATGGGATAGCCCGACTGTGATTATTTCTGATGGCCCCTATGGGCTTGGAAGCTATCCCGGCGACCCAGAGACACCAACAGAGTTGCCAACGGTCTATCGTCCTCATGTGGAAGCATGGTCGAAATATGCGATGCCATCCACTACCTTATGGTTTTGGAATAGTGAATTGGGCTGGGCAACGGTACACCCACTACTGTCCGAGAATGGGTGGGAATTTAGAAACTGCCATATTTGGGACAAAGGAATATCACATATAGCGGGCAATACCAACACGAAAACCCTTAGAAAATTCCCAGTAGTCAGTGAAGTCTGTGTTCAATATGTTAGAAAAGTTACCTTCATGGCGGGTGGACAGAAGCTTTCCATGCGCGATTGGCTTCGCCATGAGTGGTCAAGGACTGGTTTGCCTTTTTCCAAGACGAATGAGGCAAGCGGTATGAAGAATGCCGCTACGCGCAAGTATTTTACAAAATGCCACCTTTGGTACTTTCCACCCCCGGAAGCTTTCCAAGCATTTGTCGATTATGCGAACAAATTTGGCGACCCGAACGGCCGACCCTATTTCTCGATAGATGGCAAAGAATCGCTTACCGCAACAGAATGGGAAAAAATGCGGGCCAAATTTTACTGCCACAACGGAACAACTAATGTATGGAGGGAAAATGCGGTAAGAGGCATCGAACGGCTTAAGGAGCAACATAAGTGCATCCATATGAACCAGAAACCACTAAAACTTCTAGGGCTTTGCATTGAGGCTTCGTCAGACAAAGATGATGTTATTTGGGAACCGTTTGGCGGTCTGTGTTCGGCAAGCATCGCCGCGCATAAATTTAAACGCCACTCTTTTGCGTCGGAAATCATTCCAGAATTTTTTGATATAGCTTGCCAACGACTAGGAAATTATGATGTCTTCTGAACCAACCCGACCCATTTTGCCGCATGATGCAGAGCATACAGAACTTTATCAGCGAGTGAGGGAGGCAATCCATGCTTTGCCAGGTTATTTTAAAACCTCAACTTATATCGAGGGAATTTCGGCAACTGACATCTTTACATTGAATACTGCGCTTGGTGCGACAATTGAATCCCAAGTTGTCAACACCTTGAACCTTATGCGCCCGGTTTGGGATCCGAACGAAAAATATATATCTTATTCCTTTGTGCGGCAGTCGCAAACTTTTCCGGACGTGTTGTTAAAAAGTGCCGTTCCAAATCGAATGGATATTATACTTGGAATTGAACTTAAAGGTTGGTATCTGCTTGCCAAAGAAGCCGCTCCGAGCTTCCGCTTCCAAGTCACGCCGTCTGCATGCACCAATCAAGATATGATTGTGGTTGTCCCATGGGCCTTGAGTAATGTTATATCCGGCTCTCCAGTAGTGTTCGCGCCATATGTCGAATCAGCAAGGTATGCTGCTGAATACAGAAATTACCACTGGCAGCATTTAAGACAAACTGCATCCAATGTATCAATAACTCAACCAGTTAATATTTCGCCGTATCCAAAAAAAAGCGATCAAATAGCGGATAAGCCTACCTCTGACGACGGCGGGAATTTTGGAAGATTCGCAAGGACAGGGTTAATGGATGAATATTTGTCTCAGACCAAAGGCATTTCTATATCTGGAATTTCTGCGCAAAACTGGCTTGATTTCTTCAAGATATTTCAAGACCAAAAACCCCCGGATCAAATATACATTGAGATTCTTCGTCTACGAAATAAGCTTGTAAAGGTTGGCGGTGAACTGAGTCCCATTGAAATCATCCTAGAACAACTTGAAAAACTGATTCTAGATTGTTAAGGATAAAATCTACATGCCCCTGTATTTCTACAAAGCCGTCAACCGCGACGGCGAAACCGAAGAAGGCGAACGCCAAGCCACTGACGAAACCGCCTTGCTGCTTGCCCTGCAACATGACGGGCTGCTGCCCATCAAAATTGCACTGGCATCAACCAAACCATTCGCATGGCTGCGTTTTGGTGCCAAAAAATCCGGTATCTCGCGCAAGGATGTCGCCTTGTTCACCCACGAATTGCTGACCCTGCTGCAATCGGGCCTGCCGCTGGACCGGGCTTTGGTCGTCCTGCTGGAATTGACGGAATCGCAACCGTCGATGAACGCCATGGTCGGCAAGGTGCTGGAGGCGGTCAAGGGCGGGGCGCAGTTCTCCGATGCATTGGAACAACAAACCGGGGTGTTTTCCCGTTTCTATCTGAACCTGATTCGCGCTGGCGAGGCGGGCGGGGCGCTGGAACAGGTGCTGGAACGGCTGGCCGACTATCTGGAGCGCTCGCAGGAGTTGCGCGAAACCGTCAGTACGGCGATGATCTACCCGGCGATCCTGCTGACCATGTCGGCGGCCTCTTTACTGCTGCTGCTGACCTTCGTCGTCCCCCAATTCACCGAGATGTTCGAAAGCGCAGGGAAGGAGTTGCCCGTCCCCACGCAAATCGTGGTCGGCGTGGCCCAAGCGTTGAGGGATTATTGGTGGGCCTTACCCTTGATTTTCATTGCCATCACCAGTTATTTCCGTTATCAAATGGCCGACCGTGACCGGCGTTACGTTTGGGACCGCCGATTGATCCATCTGCCCTTGGTCGGGGATTTAATCAAAAAAGTCACTGTGGCCAACTTCAGCCGCACTTTGGCAACCTTGCTGAGCAATGGCGTCACCTTGTTGACCGCCCTGACCATTGTCAAGGACACCGTGACTAATCTATTGGTGGCTGAAAAAATTGATCTGGCCGTGGAAAGCCTTAAACAAGGCGGCGGGTTGTCGGGGCCCCTGATCGAATCCGGCCTGTTTCCGACCTTGGCGATCCAGATGATAAAGCTGGGTGAAGACTCCGGCCATCTGGATCAAATGCTGGACCGGGTCGCCACGACCTACGACAAAGAAGTCAAAAATGCCGTGCAGCGCATGTTGGCTTTGTTGGAGCCGGTGCTGATTGTGGGACTCGGCATCATGATTGCTGGTATCATTATATCCATTCTAATGGCAATTTTGAGCGTAAACGATTTGGCCTTTTAACCTTGGGGTGGCCCTCATGCCGCCTTTTTTGGAAGCGAAAAGCGGCCTGAAGGCCACCCTACACCCTTCAACGAAAACAAATTTATGCGAAACAACACACATTTATCCCGTATCGCCCACGGCTTCACCCTGATCGAACTGCTGGTGGTGCTCGCCATCTTGGGCCTGTTGGCCGCGCTGGTCGGGCCTAACCTCATGAGCAAATTTAGCCAAGCGAAAACCAAGGCAGCGAAGCTGCAAATCGAGGAGCTATCTACAAATTTGGACATGTACAAGCTGGATGTGGGCCGCTACCCCACCACCGACGAAGGGCTTAACGCTCTAATCGAAGCACCGGGTTCGGCAAAAGTCTGGAATGGGCCTTACCTACGAAAAAAGTCAATACCTTTGGACCCTTGGAATAATCCTTACCATTATGTTGTCCCCGGCCAGCACGGTCAGTTTGACTTATGGTCGTTGGGTGCCGACAACGGCGAAGGTGGCAGCGGGGAGGATGCCGATGTGACGAGTTGGGAATAGGGCAAGCTTGCACGCTCAAAATGGGACTTTGTTTCCGCAAATCCCCTTAGTCAAGATGCCGGATGATTGAATCTCTTGAAAATTAGAGATATGTAGTGAATGTATGCAAATCGAATCGATTAGGCTGAAAAACTTTCGTGCCTTCAAGGATGTCACTTTGCGCGAAATTCCACATTTCTGTGTGCTGGTGGGGGCTAACGGCACCGGCAAGAGTACGCTGTTTTCGGTTTTTGGATTTTTGCGCGATGCAATGGCCAGCAATTTGACCGCCGCTTTGGGACGATTGGGGGGTAGTCGAGGTTTGCAAGAAGTGCGCAGCCGCAACTCAAGCGGGCCTATCGAGATCGAATTGAAGATTCGGGCATCCTTGTGGCGGGGCAAAAGCACTCTTATCACGTATGAATTGCATATCGACGAGGAAAAGGGGCGTCCTATCGTATTGCGTGAAATTCTCAAATATCGCCGTGGCAGCAGAGGTCAGCCTTGGCATTTCCTTAATTTCAGCCGTGGCGAGGGTGAGGCTGTCACTAACGAACTGGATTCCGTGACCGATGAAAAGGATTTGAAACGGGAGCACCAGACCCTGAAAAGCCCAGACATTCTTGCCATCAAGGGCTTGGCCCAATTCCAACGCTTTCCTGCGGTAGTTGAATTGGGCAACTTAATCGAAAACTGGCATTTGTCGGATTTTCACATCAGCCGCGCTCGCCCCGAGCAAGAGGCGGGGTATGCCGAGCATCTCTCCCGTGAGGGGGAAAATCTCTCGTTGGTAGTGGAATATCTCTATAAAAACCATCAAGATATATTCAGTGATATTCTGAATAGATTGAAAGCGGGCATCCCCGGTATCACTGGGGTCGAGGCAAAGACAACGGAAGAGGGGCGTGTATTGCTGAAATTTCAGGACGGGGCGTTTGAAGACCCTTTTCTTGCTCGCTATGTTTCCGATGGCACCATTAAAATGTTAGCTTACCTAGTGCTGTTGTACGATCCGGCTCCACATCCGCTATTGTGTGTGGAGGAACCGGAAAATCAGCTTTACCCTTCTTTACTGTGGCATTTGGCGGAGGAGTTTCGCGCCTATGCCACGCGAGGCGGACAGGTATTCGTATCCAGTCATTCGCCGGACTTTCTAAATGCCATCGAGTTGAATGAAGTGTTTTGGCTGGTAAAAGAAGGAGGTTATACCCAAGTCAGACGCGCTCGCGATGATAAGCAAGTCGCAGCCTATATGGCCGAAGGAGACCAGATGGGCTATCTTTGGAAGACAGGTTTGTTGCCAGGGGCCAACCCTTAAATGAGATCGTTGGTATTTCTACTGGAAGAGCCATCCGCCCAAGATGCATTGGAAGGGTTTTTGCCCCACATCCTTCCCGATGAGGTTAGCGTCGAATATCTGGTGTTTGAAGGAAAACAAGATTTGGAAAAAAGGATGATCAAAATATTGCGTGGATGGCTGCAACCCGACACGCACTTTATTATTTTGCGTGATCAGGATGCCGGAGACTGTGCGGTCATCAAAGCAGGTTTATTGGCGCGTTGCCGCGAGGCCGGACGTGAAAGAGAGTCAAAGGTGCGCATCGCCTGCCGCGAGTTGGAGGCTTGGTTTGTCGGGGATTGGGCCTCCGTAGCCAAAGCGTTTGATAACCCGAAATTAACGAAATTGCAACAAAAAGCCATTTACCGCGACGAGCCGGATCGTTTATCGAATCCTGTGGCGGAGCTTCGCAAACATATTCCCCATTACCAGAAACGTGACGGCGCTCGACGCATTGGTCCATATCTTTGCAAGGAAAACAACGCTTCACGCAGCTTTCAAGTGTTCGTGGATGCCGTCCGCCGTTCACTGGCGGAGGAATAATGGTTTGCCATTCACGGGGCTTCACCCTACTGGAAATGATTTTGGTCTTGGTCGTCGCCGCCATGTTGGCGGTGGTGGCGGTGCCCAATATCCAGCCGGCCATTGCCAGCATGCAATTAAGGTCCGCCACGCAAGATGTGGCATCGGCTTTGCGTTACACTCGCGGTGAGGCGTTGAGCAGAGGGCGTGTGGCAGAATTTGTTTTGAACGTAAACCAACATTTCTACAAGGTTCCCGGACGACATAAACCCTATGGCCTGCCACCCGTGGTCAAAGTGAGCCTGTTCACGGCCGATTTCCTGATGTCGGAGGGGCAGGGCAGCATCATCTTCTATCCCGACGGTTCCGCAAGCGGGGGACGGGTCACGCTTGACGGGGCTGGGAAAAGCTGGCTTGTCGATGTCAACTGGCTGACGGGTGCCGTCGTGATCCGGGAAGTAACCAATGATTGAACCGATTCGATTTAATCAGCATGGCTTTTCTTTGCTGGAAGTGCTGGTGGCTTTTTCAATCTTGTCACTCAGCCTTGGAGTGCTGCTGCGCATTTTCGGCGGGGACGGCCGATTGGCCGGGCTTGCGGAGGAACATTCAAGGGCGGTGGTGCTGGCCGAATCGCTGCTGGCGAATGCCGGTGTGGAAGCACCCTTGCAACCCGGGGAATTCAGCGGCGAAATAGACAGCCGGTTCTCTTGGGTCATGCGGGTCACTCCTTTTGTGCCACCTGAGGAAGGATTACCCGAACAGCAATCCTTCAAACCTTATTGGGTGGAATTGACCGTGGAATGGGGCGAGACCAATGAACCCCACGCATTCACCCTGTCCACGTTGAGGCTGGTGGGCAACAACAATAACCGTGGCTTGGGGTTCGGCGGCCCCCTCCCCCCCGGCCCTCAATGAAGCACATGCCATACAAACCAAGCCAAACCGGCTTCACCCTGCTTGAGGTGATCATCGCGACAGTTCTCCTGGCCGTGATGATGACCCTCTTGCTAGGCGGAATGCGCGTCGGTGCGAGCAGTTGGGAACAGGGCGAGCGGTTGGCCGACCGCACCTCCCGCCTACTGGTGGTGGACAATTTTTTCCGCTCCCATCTAAGCGATGTGAAACCCTTGTTTGAAAGCCCTACGGACAACCGGCTAGTCGGCGCGCCGCCGCAACTATTATTCCGCGGAGGAACCGACTGGCTTGAATACGCAGGAACCCTGCCGCCACAGGTGCGGGGTGGAATATACAAGTTTCGTCTGCACCTTGCCGAGGAAGGCGAGCGCCGTGACCTCAAGCTTGCCATGCGGCCGTTTTCCACCGGCGAGAAGGGTGGCTCTGTCGAGCCGATTGAAGATGTGCTCGTATTGGAAAATGTGCAAAGTTTGCATTTTTCCTATTATAAAAAAAGCAATGCCAATGGAGAATCGAAATGGTTGGAAGAATGGAAGGAAGGTTTTCTTCCATCACTCATCCGCATTGAAATTTCCTTGCGCGGCGAACCCGCATGGCCTTCCGTTGTCGTCGCCCCGCGCGCGGAGACAGGCCAATGATGCGGCGTTTTCCACCCTATCGAAGTCGGCAAACCGGCATGGCCATGGTCGTGGTGCTATGGATGGTGTCCCTACTCACCATCATGGCGGGGAGTTTTTCCCTGTCCACGCAACGCAATACCGGACTGGTCAACAATGCCAAGGAAAGGGCGCGGGGTTTGGCCTTGGCTGATGCTGGCGTACACTATGCCTTAATCATGCTGAGTCAGCCCGACCCGATTAAGCGTTGGCGCAGCGATGGCACCTACTATAAAGTGGCGTTGCCGGGCGGGGTTGTGGGCGTGACCCTATTCGACGAGAGTGGCAAGATCGATATCAATTCGGCTTCGGAGCAAACTTTGCGCACCGTGCTGGGCAAACTGATGGGGGGCGACGAAATGGCCGCCCTGTCACTCTTGGATAAAATCATAGACTGGCGCGACAGCGACAACCTCAAGCGCATAAACGGTGCCGAGGAGAAGGATTATCAGACGGAAGGCAAGGCTTATGTTCCGCAGAACAAAAACTTTCAGGTATTGGAGGAGTTGCAGATGGTGTTGGGGATGACCCCCGCCCTTTACAAGAAATTGGAGCCATTGCTGACAATTTACAGCGGGCAGGACGGAATCAACCCGCAAAAGGCTTCGGGTGAAGCCCTGCGGTTATTGTTCGGCATGGATGAGAAGGCCGTCGCCGACTTTTTGAACTTGCGCAGGACGAGCCAGCCCAACACGCCGGCACCTCCCCTGAACGTACCTCCAGGCGGGGTGCGCACCATTGGCGGCGGCGATACCACCTATACGATTTTTGCGCAGTCGCGAACTGAGGAAGGCTCCGGTGCCGGACTCAAAGTCGTCGCCCGCCGCCAATTTTCGCGTAGCAACGGCGCGCCATTCGCCTTCCTAAGTTGGAAACAACAGATTTTAGGGTCGGAACAAACAATTCCCACCGAACTTGGCACTCCTAGATAAGCCACTCATGCTCAAGCTGGATACACGGATCGATTTGAACTTTGAAAAGTTTCTTCGCTGGTGGGGCGGGGAACTGGCGTTTTTCATTCCCCAACGGTTGTTAAAACTATTGGGGGGGGGAAGGGCGCGCCTAGTGCTGATGCGCACAGGGGACGGACTGAGTGCCGCCTACTTTGACGGTGATGGCGTGCGCGAATTGGGTCTATTGCCGCTGGACGAAAGCGCACCAAGCAAACGCGGGCAATTGCTTGCGGAAAACCCCGGACTCGACAATGCCGAACTGGTATTGCGGCTTCGCCCGGAACAATCCATGGCCAGGGTGTTCAAACTGCCAGCCATTGCCGAAGAAAACCTGCAACAGGTCACCGCGTTCGAGATGGATCGGTTGACACCGTTCACTGCTGGCCAAGTCTATTTCGATGTCAAGTTGCTTGGCCGGCTGGCAGCGACGCGCCAAATCCGTGTCGAATTGGCCCTGGCCCCCCGGAAAACTTTGGATGCCCTCTTGGATGAACTGATTCCCTTCGGTTGGCGGCCTGAACGGGTCGATCTGGAGAGGGGGCATGACACTCTAGGGCATAACCTGATGCCGGAGAAATTCCGCCCGCCCAAAAGTCGTTTGCCAAAAATAATCACCGTCGCTTCGGCAGTGCTGTCATTCTCATTATTGCTCGCCGTGTTGGGGTTGCCCATTCTGATGAATCAGCGTTTGCTGGATGAACTGCAAACCCAAGTCAAAGCAGTGGGGAAAGTTGCCAAAGAAGTACAAGAATTACGCGAAAATGCAGAGAAACTATCTAATGAAAACGGCTTCCTGTTGCAGAAAAAACGCCATGAACCCGTCATGACCGACATGCTGGATGAACTCACCAAAGTGATACCCGACCAAACCTCGCTCAACGGGCTGCAATACCGGGAACACAAAGTCATCATCCAAGGGCAGTCCCCCGCCGCTTCCAGCCTTATTGAGCGCATGGAAGCCTCGACTCATTTTAAAAACACGAGTTTCGTATCCCCCGTCACCAAAGATGTTTCCAACGGGCAGGAACGCTTTCAGATCGCCAGTGAAGTGACCAATGGGAGGTTTTCTGAAAATAAGCCTGAATAAATCCAGGATTTCCGCCCTGGCATTGCTGATTGTCGTGGTTCTCATTGTATTCCTCGGCATATTGGGGCCTCTTTATGCAATCGGCAACGGCTATCGGGATCGTCTTGAGGAATCGGAATTCAAACTGCAAAAGTTGCGCAAAATCGCAGCGGAAAAGGACTATTGGCTGAACCGTTTGGAGGAAATCAAAAAACAAGGCAAAGCCGAGGGTCGCCTCATTGCGCGGGACACCGCCGCACTCGCCTCCGCCGACTTGCAAACACTGATCAAGGAAGCGGTAAACCGGGCCGGCGGGGAATTGATCAGCACCCAAGTGATACCCGAGCACAAGGAGGAGCAATTCACCCGTGTCGCAGTGAAATTGCGCATGACCGGCAGCACCACTGTGTTACGGGACGTACTCCATTCGTTTGAATCGGGCCACCCTATTTTATTCGTGGAAAACCTCAATATCCGTCCGATACGCATTGCGCAACCCGCGTTGCCCGGACGAAAACCGGGCAAAGTGATGGACAAGCTCAGCGTGGATTTTGACGTAATCGGCTATATCAGGGGGAGTTGAACATGGTCAAACGATTTCGGGATTACAACCTAGCGCTGCTATTCATTGCGGTCTCGGCGCTTCTCTCAGTGGTATTCGTTTCGCAATGGCTACACTACCGCCACCAACGGACTGACCTGAAAAAGCTGCTGGCCACCAAGGTTGAAGCCCGCATGGAAGACCAAAAAGAGGAAGAACAGCATTTCGAGTTGCCTAGCCTTGAAGAGTACTCGGCAACCGTCGAACGCCCCTTGTTCATGGAAGGGAGGCGTCCCGCCACAGTGGAAGCCAACGAATCAGAAGCCGCCCCGGTGGAAAAAAAACCGCTGGCGGTCAAGCTGATGGGTGTTGTTTTTGCGCCCAAGGAAACGTTGGGATTGTTCGTCGATGCGCAAGGAAAATACAAGCGGCTACGCATCAATGATTCGATAGGCGGCTGGAAAGTGGAGGGGATCGAAGCAGACAAGGCTATCATGGAGCAGGACGGGACCAAGGAAGAATTGAAACTCGCCAAACCCAAACAAAAAAAGGGTACGGGGCAGCCAAAACCAGGCGGCCCGATGGGTGGGCCGCCGCCCTTTGGCCAACCCGGCGTACCCGGACAGCAAGTGCCTCCCTTCGGGGCAGTGAATCCCAACAACCCTAACATGCCAGAACCCCCCTTTGATTCAGAACAACCGAATGATCCAGTCGATGAAACCGCAATCCCACCTGAAGAACCGCAGTATGAGCAATGAAAACTCTTCCGTTGCCATGAAAGGCTCGGCTGGAAAGCGGGTCGTTGTCGCAAGCTTGGCGGCGATACTCATGTTTCTGCCAGGATGCGAATACATGGGGCCTGCCGGGGCCAAGAAAATGGCCATCCCGGATTCCTTGGTTATTCAGAACAAAAAGCCCAAGGATGAACCACCGCCCATTGAAACCATGGAAACCCGCGGGGCGACCAAAGTTGAAGTCTTCCCGCCTACCGGTACGCTGTTCGGAGCGCCTGACAAAAGCGGCGACGAAACCGTTAAGCGAAATTTCCGGCCAAAAGAGGGGAAATATACACTCAACTTTGAAGACGCCGACCTTGGCGAAGTGGCCAAGGTCATCTTGGGGGACACCTTGAAAGTCAACTACATCATCAGCCCGAAGGTAACCGGCAAGGTCAGCCTGCAAACGACACGCGCACTGACTGAAGACGAGATGATCCCAACCTTGGAGATGCTGCTAAAAACCAATGGCGCGGTCTTGATCAGGGATCGCTCGCTCTATCGCATCGAACCGGAGGCCAGCGGCACGGTCAACGCCCCTTCCGTGGGGGTGGGCCGGTCCGGGCAATCCATCCCGCCGGGTTTCCAGTTGCGGGTGGTGCCTCTGCGTTATGTCGGCGTTGCTGAAATGCAGAAAGTGATTGAACCCCTGATGCCGCCGAAATCGGTCATCCGCGCCGACGAATCGAGAAACCTGCTGCTGCTGGCCGCGACCGCCGATGAATTACAGAGTGTGCTGGAGACCATCAGCATCTTCGACGTCGATTTTATGCGAGGCATGTCGGTGGGCCTTTATCCGCTGAAAAATGTCGAGGCAGGCACGGTTGCCGAGGAATTGGAAAAGCTCCTCATCGTCAGCGGCAAAGGGCCATTGGCCGGGATGTTCCGTCTGATGCCCATTGAACGCCTCCAATCCATCTTGGTGGTGTCGCCGCAACCGCGCTACCTTGACGAGGTGCAAAGCTGGATTGAACGGCTGGACCGTTACAACCCCACCAAGACCAGCAACATGCATGTTTACCGGGTGCAGAATGTGGACGCGCTGGAACTGGCCAATACCTTAAGCCAAATTTTCGGCCAAGGCGGCAGAGGCTCGCGGACGCCGGGAGCTTCCCTGTCACCGGGGATGAGCGGTTCCACCATAGGCGGTGGCGGTGGCGGGGCATCCTCCGGGTTTGGTGGCTCAGGACAGGGCGGTTCGTCGTCGTCCGGGTTTGGCGGTTCGTCGTCATCCGGTTTTGGCGGTTCGTCGTCATCCGGGATGGGCGGTTCGTCGTCGTCCGGGATGGGCGGTTCGTCGTCATCCGGTTTCGGTTCCTCACCCTCGTCAGGAATGGGAGGGGCCACGGGCGGTGGAACATCAACGGGGTCGCAGTTCGGCTCCAGCGGTTCGTCGGGTTCAGGCGGCTCTTTTGGGTCTGGCTCGGGCGGGGGCGGCTTTGGGGGTGGGGGCGGTTTTGGAGGCGGGGGTTCGGGCAACCAAAGAAGCCGGAGTTCACAGGTGGCCGATTTGGGCAACAATATGAAAATTGTCGCCGACCCCTCCAACAATGCCCTGATCATCATGGCAAGAGCCCAAGACTATCGGGATATCGAGTCAGTCATCAAACAGTTGGACATCATGCCTTTGCAGGTGTTGATCGAGGCCACCATCGTCGAAGTCGGGCTGACGGATAATTTAAAATATGGGCTTCAGTGGTATTTCTCGCACGATCTTGGAGGCACCACCGGCAGTGCCGGTTACCTTGGCTCTACCTTGGGTGCGGCTGCGGTTGCGGGTGGCTTTACCTATGTCATAACGAATATCGCCAGGGATATGAAAGTCCAGTTGGATGCATTGGCGGCATCCAACAAGATCAATGTGTTGTCGTCACCCTCGCTGATGGTGCTGAACAACCAGCAGGCCACCATCAAGGTCGGCGATCAAGTACCCATTCTAAGCTCAGTGGCAGCGATACCCACGGGGGGGACGGCAAGTGGCGTGTTGGGTACGCAGTCGATCCAATACAAGGACACTGGCGTGTTACTTGACGTGCGGCCCCGTGTCAACGCGGGTGGCTTGGTTTCCATGGAGATTTCCCAGGCAGTCGATACCCTGAAGAACCAAGGCGCCGCTTCTGCGAGCGGGATCAATTCACCGACCATTCAGCAGCGGAAAATCCAAAGCCAAGTGGCGGTGAGAAGCGGCGAAACCATCGTGTTGGGCGGTTTGATTATTGAAAACGCGAATAACACGGTGACGGGAATACCTTTATTGTCAGAGATTCCTTGGTTGGGTTCACTGTTCAGCAGCACCGAGAAAAACTTGGCCCGCACTGAACTGGTGATTTTGATGACGCCGCGTGTGGTCGAAAATTCCACCTCTTCGCAGCAGATCACCAACGAATACCGCCGTCGGTTAAGCAGCCTGTACGACCCGAAACCCAGCACTTCCCCCATCATCATGGAGCAGGGCACTGGCTTCAATGCCCCTAGAATAACCCCGCAAAATAACTAGTATTGAGGAGTGGCACCCATGTATAACTACTTCGCCCTAGCCCTAGTCTCGACGGTTGGCATTGTTTTTTTTGACGAAGACCCCGCCAGCGTTTCGGCCCAGGAGTGGATACTGTATGCTGTGTTGCTTTATGCCGCCGTCGGGTTCGTGCGGAAATTCATTGAAATGGCCGATCAGGAGAAGCTTTAAAAGGCAGTGCCGCTTTGCTTGGTCCCCAAGCTCCAGCTCTCATCGTTATACACAAGTCCCGCCGACCCAAAAACGCCGTCATTCCGGCATGGATGCCGGAATCCAGAGCCATGGACGGTAACTTGCCGCTTGCACAAGTGCTTGATTCAGGTAAGTTGCCAGCCCCCAGGTTCACATCCTTGTGACTGGATTCCGGCAGTCCATGCCGGAATGACGGCGTTTTTGGCTCGGCGGGACTTGTGTATAACGATGAGAGCTGGAGCTTGGGAACGAGCAAACCTTGTTTACAGCCTCTCGTCGTAGGATGTGCTGACGGAGGAGGCGCACCGTTCGCGATTGATGCGCTTCGTTCCTCAGCGCATCCTACGGCCCTCTTTTTATTCATCCGGCGCAATATGCGGAGTACCGCTATTGCGCCTTACCGCGTTGGAGTTTAGGGAACGAGCAAACGAGCAAAACCCGGCTCTACCCGGCTTAGAGGGTTATCAAGGGTTGTAATAGCGGCAATGGGCAATGCATTTTTATTGCTTTTTCAGCCTTTTCGGTGGCATGTCTTCCACTTGTTTCTGCCAAGTGAGTCCTCGATAATTCTGTTCCTAAATCAGATTCCCTATTTATCCTTCCTCTATTCGTAGAGTCTGGTGCTATTGTTCTTCCTGTTGAATCTTCTTTTGGTGTGTTCCAAACGCGAGTTTTTCTATCCATAAAATTAATAAGAAGTATGTCTCTATTTAAAGGTTTTCCATTTTGACATTCCGTATCCCAATACTCAATGATAGGTCTTATTTGGTTGTCATTTTCTTTTTCATTTTTTAGTACTTTTAATGTCTCTTTCTCAGCTTCTGTATTATCTGACCTTCCCTCTAAATAAGCTATTGCAGCTAAATCAACATCGTCAGGATAACTAAGTACCCCTACGAATTCTAAAGATGATGTATCTAATTCGGCAGTAAAATCAACGGAAATAGTCGGTGAATCAGCAAATTGCAGTTTTACTGAATTTTCATAATTGAGTATGCTGGCATGGAATTTTAAAAATTCAGGAGTTGCAACAGTAACAGGGAGTTTCGCTGATGCTATCTCATTTTTAAACTCATCGAATACAATTTCATTGTAATCTTTGATTTGCAAACCTGGTGGTTGAAAAGCAAGTGAAGTTGCGCCAATCGAAAATTCAGGCACATAAACCCTCTTTCCCCGTACCATTACCACTTCAGCACTTTCTTTCAAAAGTGAAGCAATATAATCGTTTGATGGATGATATGGATCGGGATCAATTACCTCGTAAATTCCGCCACATTCACATAATTGACATGCTCTACGTGGAGCGTTGCTATCACGTCTTAATAGAATAATCCTTGTACCCTAAATAATCACAAATCCACCACCCAGACGAAGTGATGAACGAATTGAGCGATCAGTCAATGGAATATCAATAGTATTTCTCTGTTTTTTGGCAAGATTCAGTTCATGGAGTTGTGTTTCAAGCCAATTTTTATTAGCAACATTTTCTGCTCTCTCTCTAGGGAGAGAACGTATAGGGCGTTGAATATTTATAGTAACCTCTCCATGATCAACATGAGCTATTACATCATCTGCAATCCAAAAATCACCGGTATTTAAAGCCATTTTTTACCTCGTTAGTTATAATAGATAGGAGTGCCTTACCGCGTTTATTCTATTCAAACTTACTCTTACCCCAACCGGGTGGGCAAACCGCTCCATCGTTTGCCCACGCGGAACCGGCGCAATCGGCTATCCGGCTTAAGGCGCGTTTGCCGGCTCTGGCAGTTTTTGTGGGGTTAGACGTTGTTATTATTCCAATCTCTTTTTAAGCTTAGCGATCATATCCATACGCTCGTGCAGAACCGCGACAATGCATGGGCGCTTCCCTTCAAGGTGTAGGTAAAAAATGTAATGATGCTCACACCGGCATACTCTTATTTGCGGGTAGCGTTCGGAGAATCGGCGCGTGATTGCCGTCAGGTTGGAAATTTCTAAAAACCGTGTCTCTAGCAGGCTGGCATAATGCAATGACTGCTGTTTTCCCCATTGTTCCAAGGTATGACGGGCAACCTCCTTGATGTCATCCTGCGCCGATTGCGTCAAATCATACGGTTGCATCACCGTGTTTCTTCTTGGTGGGTTTCCTCGAAAATTTGCCGCACGGATTTGTTGATGATAGTGCCTTGTTCCGCCTCCTCTACGCGCACTCGCAAGAATGCTTCCAACTGGCGCAATACTTGTTCCTCATCCGCCACATTGACCTCTGGCGGGGGCGGCAAGACACGCTCTAGCACATAGTCTTTGATGCTCTGGCCTCGCAAAGCGGCGACGGCCTTGAGCCGTTGATGTTGTTCTTGGGTCACTTCAATTGATAGGTGCATAACTCAATACTCGCTTATTTCTGGCCTTGGCTACGTTACCATAAACAACACAAATGCACATTACAATCATTTTAATGCTGGCAACGCGGGCAAAAGAACGTAGAACGCTGGCCCAGCCGGACACAACGGATGGGTGAACCGCAAAGCAAACAGGGCTCGCCTTCCCTGCCATAAACCGCCAGCGTTTGCTGGAAATAACCCGGCTTGCCGCTGGCATTGACGAAATCCCTTAACGTGGTCCCGCCTTGGGCAATGGCTTCCCCAAGCACCTCCACGATGACCTTGGCCAAGACGCCATAGCGTTCAAGCCCGATTCTCCCAGCCGCCCGCCTTGGATCTATCCCCGCCCGGAACAGGGCTTCGTTGGCGTATATATTGCCCACGCCGACAACCAGACGGCTGTCCATGATGAAGGTTTTCACCGCCGCCATCCTTCCCTGTCCGGCAGCGTACAGATACCCGCCGGAAAAGCCAAGGTCGAACGGTTCAGGCCCCAGTTCCGCCAACAGCGGATGGGCCAGCGGGTCACCTTCCGCCCACAGCAGACAGCCGAAGCGGCGCGGGTCGTGGTATCTTAAGCAAACCCCCTGTTTGAGCAGTATGTCGATGTGGTCGTGTTTTTTTACCGGCTCGTCGGCGACAGTAATCATCCGCAAGCTCCCGGACATGCCCAAATGGACTATCAGCGCCCCGGAATCGACATCAAATAGAATGTATTTACCCCGCCTGCGCAAGCCCTGAATTTGCTTGCCCTTTAGCTTTTCGTCCAAATCTTCGGGGACTGGCCAGCGCAGCCGGGGCTGGCGGACAATGACCCCAAGCACCGTCCGGCCCAGCACATGAGGCTCTATGCCACGCCGCGTGGTTTCAACCTCGGGAAGTTCAGGCATGGTGATGCGCCCTTAATGCCTAAGGCCGATTCCGAAAATGATTTGCCCGGTTCCCCCTTTTGCAAAAGGGGCGGAACATTTTCGGAAATCCCCTAATCGCCGTCGTTGTCGGCATTTTCACTCGGATTATTCTCCATTACTTCCTCTGCGCGTCCCTCAGGCGGCGATTCGGATTCTTCTTCCTCCGGCCCGCCATCGGTTTCAGCGCTAGGCTTTTGCAGACTCAACAGACGTTTCCCCGATTCGGCGGCAACCATATATTCCAACTTCCAATCGGGGCGGACCAGCAGAAGGTCCGGTTCGCGCTGGAGGATCACAAACTCCACCGCCTGCCCGTTTGCCAGGCCAAGATGAATTTTATCGCCCATGGATTGTTCTTCGTGACGCTTGACCTCAATGGCGCGGGCCGACTGCCATGCGTTTGCCAATTCGGATAGGGCGGATGCATCGCCTGGGGGTTCAAGGTTCCATTGCCCCTTGTCGCCCAATTTCGCATTCAATCCGGGCACGGACAGTTCCTTAATCTTGGCATCTTCGGGCAGCAGTTTCTTGTCCACATAATCGGTGGCACTGGCAAGCAGTTGATGCGAGAAATCGTCGGACACCAGATGCAGGGTTTCGCCGATTTGCACATAGCGGAGCATGTCTATGGGCTCGGAACCCCCGAAACGCAAAGCAACCTGCCCCAGATTCAACTCCGCCTTGGGCTTGTCAAGCTCGAATTTAGCGAATTCTTCCGGTTTGACCGGATAATGAGCCCGGCTTTCAGCCTTGGCGATCGTGAGCAATTGCCGGATTCGTATGTCATTGGCCGGTGCCTGAAAGGGGGATGCCAGCCACCAGTGACCGTCACGCTTTTCGAAGACCAGGCTTTCTTGGTTCTTTAGCTCGAAGCGGTTTAACGAGTCAATGTCCACCTCCGTCAAGTAGACAGTCTTTGACTCCTCTTTTCCGGGTTCAAAAAAAGCCACCCCCGCCAAGGCCGCCAACACGATCAACAAAACTAGGTTTAGCAACATTTTAGGCTTCATTAGCGCCCCCGCCGTTTGAACCAAATAAACGCGCCGCCCGCAAATAGCGAAAGAGGCAACAGGAACAGGAAACCTACGGCGATAAACACCGTGGCCATGGCTGAAAGATCGAGCGTCTTATCCAAAGCCGTCTTGGCCGGAATGTTGATGAACTGATCGTTCTGGCTCAACCAATGAATGATGTTAAGCCCCAAATTCAGGTTGCCGCCGTTGCCCAAGTAGGCATTGGCAAGGAAGTCGCCATCGCCAATGACCACGATGCGCTGGTCGGCGGCTTTGTCGTCGGGGGCTTTCTTTTCATCTTCGGGCTTGGTTTTGGAATCGGCATTCCCTCCTCGGATCAAAGCGTAGCCAATAACCAAAGGGCCTTCGCGTTCGCCCTTGTCGGCATCAAACTTTATCTTGTCTGCAATCGGGCCAGTTTCGGTCCACGAACGCGGCACGGTGTTCAGAAAAGGGGTGTGCTCGAATTCGCTTTCGCCTGTTTTTTCCAAGGCCGCCGAAATCGGAAACACCGTCATCGCGTCAAAACCAGTCGTGATGGAATGTGCCGGATATTCAGCCACCAAGGCAAAAGTGGGGTCATTGATCCCAAGCAACTGCGTTGATGCATCAACCACCGTGCCTGGCAAGAATTTCAATCCAAGTTGACCCGCCAAAGGGGCCAAGCCATGTAAATCGCCGGGATCGGCCATCCACCAAAGATTGCCGCCGCGTTTGACGTAGTCTAAAATTTGGGAGACCTCGCCGGGCAGCAGGTTGACTTTGGGGCCGTCCAGCACCAGCACATCGGTGTTGTCGGGAATGCCGGGAGCGACGGCAAGGTTGATCATGGAGACATTAATGCCCTTGCGCGCCAACTCCTCGCCAAACTGGCCCAGGTCATGATTGGCCTGACCCTTGGGGGAACGCTCGCCATGGCCTTCCAGAAAAACGATGTGCTGCTCCTTGGCGTGGGCCAGCCGCTGCAAAGCATTGGCAATGGCGGTTTCGGTCGGTTCCATGACCTCTTCACTGCGGCCTTCATATTCGATCCGCATTTCGTTCCGCTCTGCGATGCCCTGCTCGCGCACTTGATCCGGTTGGGTGTCGGGATTGACAAAAACGAGGGTCACATCCTTTTTGCTGCGACTGAAACGCGAAACCTGATCGCTGATATGTTCGCGCACCAACTTTTCATCCCGTGCGTAAGCGATGATTTTTAACGGCTCATGGAAAAGCCCCAAGACCTTGGTGCTGGACTCGGACAAGGTATGCCGCCCTCCTGCCGTCCAGTCGAATTGCATGGAGTGGCGAGTGCCGAGCCAGCCAAGCAGCCCGATCACGCCTAAGAACAAAAGGGTGAAGATGAAATTTTGCAGTCGGATTTCGAGATGTTTTCGGGCGTTGATCTTCATTTTTGCAGACGGTCATTATCCAAGGTATGGATGCTCATCACGATGAAGGCGAGGATGAACAGGATGAAGTAAAGCAAATCCTCGGTATTGACCAATCCGGTCAACAAACGGTCGTAGTGATGCAATAGGGAGATATATTCCAGCAAGCCCCCTGCACCGCTCCTGCTCCAGTTGATAATCCACAGCAATAACAAAGCGCCAAAGGTGCTGACAGCCGCAACCGTGGGTTGGTTCGACAAGGCAGAGATAAATAGCCCCACGGAAGCAAAGCTGGCCGACAACAACGCAAACGCCATGACGTTGGCGGCTAGTTTGCCGTAATCCAACCCGCCGCCCAACAACAAGGAAAGCGGCATCAAGCTTACCATGCCCACCATTATCAACATAAAGGCGAACACCCCGAGGTATTTGCCCAATACGATCTCGGCCATGGAAACCGGTGCCGTGAACAGCAAGCTCAGTGTGCGGTTGCGGCGCTCCTCGCTGATCAGCCGCATGGTCAACAGCGGGGTCACCATGAGTAAGATGATGCCCGCATTTTGAAACAAACCCGACACGACGAAATCAGTCACTCCCGGTGCCTGCTCAAAACTGGCGTAACGGGGCTGGATTTCAGTGAGGTAAGTGTCCAGCAACACCAAGAATAAAAAAGCCTGGATGATTTGGATGACACCTAGGATGGCCCAAGCCAACGGCGACAGAAACAGGGTGCGAAGCTCGCGCCCCGCGATAGTGAAGGCCATCATGACAGGCTATTCCTCCTCCGGTTGCGGGCTGTGTTTGGTTATTTCGATGAAGATTTGCTCCATGCTACGTTTCTCGGGGATCAATTCGAGCAGGCCCCAGCCGGCGGAAACGGCGGTTTCGGCGATGGCGCAAGCAGGGCTTGAGTCCTTGTCATGAAAAATCCGATAGCGGTTGTCACCCAGTTGATCAATCGAATGAATCCCTTTGATGTTATAAAGCCTGACCAAATCCGGTGTTCCTTGCGTTCTCAGCAGCACACTCAAGGCACACATGCTGCGCTCAAGCCCCTCAATGCTGTCATTCAACACCAATTGACCTTGATGGATGATCTGCACCCGCGTACACACCTCCTGAATCTCGGGCAAGATGTGGGTTGACAGGATTATTCCATGCTCCTTGCCCAGCTCGCGGATCAATTCCCGAATCTCGCGTATTTGGATGGGATCCAAGCCGACCGTTGGCTCATCGAGAATGATGACGGCAGGCGTATGCAAAATGGCCTGGGCGATGCCCACTCGCTGCTGGTAACCTTTCGACAAATTGCCGATTAACCGCTTACCCACTTCCGTCAAACCACATCTTTCCTTGGCATTGTCCACCGCCTTGGCTACCATGCCGGGAGGGAGGCGGTGCAGTCTTGCGCAGTAGACCAAGAATTCGTCCGTTGTCAATTCCCGATAGACCGGCGGCACCTCGGGCAAATAGCCCAATTCGCGCTTGGCTTCCTTGGGTTGGTCGAGGATGTCAATGCCGTTGATGGAAATTTGCCCCGCAGTGGGGGCAAGGTTGCCACAAATCATCTGCATGGTGGTGGATTTGCCCGCTCCGTTGGGTCCGAGAAAGCCTAAAATTTCGCCTCTTTCCAGTGTGAAACTGACATTGTTCACGGCGCAGTGGTCGCCGTAAAAACGGTAAAGTTGGTCAACTTGAATCAGGCTGGTCATGAACGGGTCGTCACATCAATGATGATAAGTTTGGAAAGTCAGATTATGGTCACTGGATAGCCATCTTAAAGCAATGACCGATGGATGGGCAAGAAGCTTTACGGTAGGCACTCTTTGCAAGCCTTGCCATTTGTTCGCAGAAGGGGCATTTGCCTCTCAACTATTCAAGTCAAGCCCCATCGGTTATGCTATGAAGCCTGATAAGGGGGACACCATGAACGCTGTATTAAATTTGAGCCTTTATGAACAACTGATGGCTTTGCCTGACCATGTCACCGGCGAAATCCTCAATGGCGAGTTGTATGCGATGAGCCGCCCCTCGGGGCGGCACGGTGTTGTGGAGCGTGGGCTAAACGTCAACTTAGGTGGGCCGTATGATTTAGGCCGTGGAGGGCCGGGAGGCTGGTGGATTATCCCGGAACCGGAAGTCCATTTCATCCGTGACGTGGAAGTGGCCGTGCCGGATTTGGCCGGGTGGCGGCGCGAACGGATGCCATCCATCCCCGAAGGCCATCGTTTTGAGATTGTCCCCGACTGGCTCTGCGAAATTTTATCCCCTTCCACCGCCAAAAAAGACCGGGCGATTAAGCTTCCCCTTTACGCCCATTACGGCGTTGCCCATGTCTGGATGGTGGACCCCGTCGCACAAACCTTGGAGGCTTTTGAACTGCGGGAAGGCCGCTGGACGTTGATTGCCACGCTGAAAGATGATGACCGCGTAGCCGTCGCGCCCTTCGACGCGGTTGAATTCTCGCTGGCGGATTTGTGGGCGTGAGCGATGCGAGGCAGATACACGGTGCGATCCGCTGAATGGCGAAGCCGGACGGGATATGTGGCTACCAGCTTAAGGCGGGGCAGGTTAAGCCGTTCGTGGTGAGCTTGTTGAACCATGATATGAAGCCTGATAAGTGAGGACACCATGAACGCTGTATTAAATTTGAGCCTTTATGAACAACTGATGGCTTTGCCCGACCATGTCACCGGCGAAATCCTCAACGGCGAGTTGTATGCGATGCCTCGTCCCACAGGGCGACATGCCGGGGCAAGTAGCGCACTGGGGATGCGGATTGGCCCGCCGTTCAGATTCGGCGAAGGTGGCCCTGGCGGCTGGTGGATCGTTGACGAACCGGAAGTCCATTTCATCCGTGACGTGGAAGTGGCCGTGCCGGATTTGGCCGGGTGGCGGCGCGAACGGATGCCATCCATCCCCGAAGGCCATCGTTTTGAGATTGTCCCCAACTGGCTCTGCGAAATTTTATCCCCTTCCACCGCCAAAAAAGACCGGGCGATTAAGCTTCCCCTTTACGCCCATTACGGCGTTGCCCATGTCTGGATGGTGGACCCCGTTGCACAAACCTTGGAGGCTTTTGAACTGCGGGAAGGCCGCTGGACGTTGATTGCCACGCTGAAAGATGATGACCGCGTAGCCGTCGCGCCCTTCGACGCGGTTGAATTCTCGCTGGCGGATTTGTGGGCGTGAAGGATGTAATACGGGGTTGCAAACCCCATCGCGCTTCTGAAATATTCATCGCTTTAATAATGTAATCGTTTTGTTTTTATAATCCCAAACACTGACATAATTCTTTAAAAATTGGTATCCCATGCCTATTTTGTTTTCATTGCCAATTTTGAGAGTGATATTATGCATATCCTCCAGCACCTGATTTTCAAATCTTAATTTTCTTACAGTACAGTATAAAGTAGGTTCGTGGGGTTCATACAACTCATTCCTTCTTTCCACACTTATGTAGCCTTCATTTTCCAACCGGGTTTTCATGTCCTGAGTAAGCGTCAAACTGCCTAGGTTGCCCGTATCAAAAAACCCGGCAATTTTTTCGTTGCCAATAAAAAAATCAAGCTCAGGCATTTTGCCACCCTCTGTTGCGGTGAAAGGCAGGGTGGCGATGACTTTATCTTTCTCGACATAGGCACTCAGTGTTTTATCATCATTTTCAAATGAATGAAAATCTATGGTTTGCTTATCATAATTGATGATGAATAAGTAATTCTTATTAAACTCATGCCCCGCTGTGCCTAGGAACTTCTCCACCACATTGTTTTCAATAAAATTAAAATTGGAATGCGGCAGCAATTTCAAATTATCAAATTGTAATTGATCTGCCAGTTTCATGGAAACAGCCTTGTTTTGGGTATGTAGAACCAACAATTGCCCGGAAGCGGCATGTCCTTCTGACAGGTAATTATCTTTAGCTAAGGGAATAAAATGACTGTTGATAAAAAATGCAAAACCAGTCCCTGTATCGAACATGAATTTTCCTATTTTCCGATTAACCTCACCGTCGATGAAAATGTATCCGTCAATCAAATGAAAGGGCAGGGTAAAATCTGATTTATTCTCCGAATGGCTTTCTGAACTGCCGATTTTATTAGCATGATGACTGTGTGCATCCGCGCCCGGTGGCAAGGTCATGACAGCGAGCATAAAAGCAATGACCAACAACAATTTATGACTAAGTTTGAATTTTCTGCTTCTCATAACGATCTCTTTGGGTTCCTGGCGGTAGGGTCACTACCATTAAGTTAAGGGTTTTTCCATTCGCCCTGGGCTTGTCGAAGCCTGTCCTGAGCTTGCCGAATGGGGGTGAACGAAAAAAACCAAATCTTTGGAAGTTAAGTCGTTCATGGTTCGACAATCTCACCACGAACGGCTTAACTTAATGGCAGTGAGCCGGGTAGGCTATGTGGGTTTGATGAAGCCCTCGTGGGCAAACGATAGTTCCTACCCAGCTACGCGAGCTTTTGGTACCAACCGACGCGGTGTGCGATTGACAACCACGCGCCCCGATGTTCGCTCTATTTCCTTGAGCGCCGTGTAGATTGCTTCAATGTTATTGTTGTATCGTGCGGCTAGTGCCAGGCCGTTGTTTCGGACTTCATTGACGATAGGGTCATTCTTCATAGTCGTTACCTGCGAGTTCTTCGGGTGAGCAGAGAATAGGACACGCCCAGCCATCGGCTTCAATAACACGGGCGATGAGCGCTTTTGTTTCGGCATCGTTAATGCGCTTGAAGTTCCAAGTGAGGATTCAATGTAGACGGATGCGGGCATAAGTTAAATTTTTACAGCGTTTTTAATATCCATTGATTACTTTAAAATCGTTGGCGGCAAAGGGTTGCCGCCCTACAACTCTTGTTAAGCAGTAGGTCGGCAACCCTTTGCCGACATGGGCATAAATAATAAAGTAACAAGTAGATATAGAA
>CAIODU010000253.1 GCA_903857165.1 uncultured Methylococcaceae bacterium
CCCGCAAGAATGCGGTGAATGTGTTCGATGCCATCCGGGACGCGTTCTGCGGCAAACCCTTCATCCCGTCCTGCGCCCCTCAATAAAAAGCCGCATTCGCCATGATCGGTGGGCGCGGCTTTTGGATACCTGAGTAGTTACGGCACGATGTTACTCATTTACGAAGGAATCCTTACGCCTACCCACACTGAAGCACGTCCGCGTCATGATGCGTCACGGCCGAGTCACTTGGCGAGTCAATGGTGAATGGAAAGACGCGATGCAATTCCGCCGCGTCAATCAAAAAAACGCCTACTTCGCCTTTAGAAGCTGAAATTCTGCCGGTTTTTATGGCCCTAAGGATGGTTGATTTGCTTTTGCCAGTAGCTTTCGCTGCTTGCGTCAGGGTGAGCATCATATCGTTGCGTGGTGCGTCATTGACGCATTGATGGTGCGCCACTGTCGCGCATCCATCCTTTTCATGTCAGGGCTGTTGGGTTAGGGGGCGGCGGAACGTAAAACCAGTTAGGTGGTTTACAATAATGAATCTACCAAAAGCATTGTCCACGAAAAACACGAAAGGCACGAAAGGCACGAAAGGCACGAAAGGCACGAACAAGACATGCTTTTGTTCGTGTTTTTCGTGCATTTCGTGGACTTTATTTTTTGCCTACGGATCAGATTCTTGATGGGATATTCTTTCTCAGGAATCACCTTAAGTGTAGCTGTAGCGGCCTGAAATCAAAACCGGCTGGGACTATTGCCGCCTCACAGCCGAAACAGACTAGCCGCGGTACGGCTCCCTAGTTTCGTCTGCTCGGCGGATCGATTAAGAGCGCGGGCGTTAAACATTTTGCTACCTGTTAGCTTCTATTTGCTATTTGTTCTGTATTTGTACGAATTTGTCTTTTTTTGTCTGAATTTGTCGTAGTTCGCCGTATTTTGTCGTAATTAACCGTAATTCATCGTATAAGAGTGGGATGGTGGAATTATGGCTAGGGCAGGATAGGCTTTTGAGCCTCTATTGGGCTACAGACGTATCCGATAGCCATCATCTCCCCCTCTGGAACCCCGCTTGATACGGTGGCATGGAATGCAGTGGGGCTTTGACGCTGAGCGGCTTGCGCCTTGCGGGCTGTTGTCAGGACATGCTACAGTGGCAGATGTAGCTACATATGAGACACATTATGCTGAATTCGATCAAAACCACCGATGTCAGGACACGCATTGAGCCAGAGCTAAAAGAAGCCGCTTCCAGACTTCTCGCCGAATGCGGCCTGAGCATGAGCGACGGAATCCGCTTATTTTTAAGGCAGGTTGTCACGCAACGCGGTTTGCCATTCGAGGTGAAAGCGCCGAATGCAACGACCATTGCCGCCATGGACGAGTCCCGGACGATAACGCAAGCCCGTTTCCATGCCGCCCAAGAACTGTTTGATGACCTCGAAAAAAACGGCAGCGCAAAAACGAACTAAAGCACCTCGCAACAGCGACAGAACCAAGCAGTTCGACAAGGATTGGGAGCGGCTTTCCGCCTCGGGGCGTTATGACATGCATCGGCTTAAAGAAGCGATGCTGCTACTGATCGCCAACGATGGCCCCTTGCCAGCCGAATACCGCGACCATGAACTGACGGGGGAATGGGCCGATTTCCGGGAATGCCACATAGGCGGCGATTTTCTGTTGATCTACCAACTTCCGGGCGACGCCGTTGTTTTCACCAGGGCAGGCACTCACGCGGAGTTGTTCCGGTGATTTTATAACCCAGACGAAAGGAATCCTTACGCCTACCCTCAAAGGTTGCGTGTCGGGACACCGCCATTCATACCGCAATCAACTGTAACATGCAAGTTCTTAACAGTTGAAAACGACTTGAAATTTGACATAGCGCCGTTGTATGCGCCACGGGCACGGACGGGGCCGGGGGTCGGCTTCCATAACCGGGCAAAAGGATTCAAAATGCCTCGTGCCGCCCAGCCGCCGCTTTGCGCCCGAGACTTTTGGGAGACGCTAAAGTGGCCGAAAGCCACGCACGCAATGACTTTTCAAGAAATCCTATGAAACATTTCTGTCGTTGACCTCGTCAATCGGAGGTTGGAAATTGGGGTTCCGTCGCAGAGTGTCTCAGTATCTGTTGGATGTCCTCTTCGGGGACACCCTCGGCCTTCAATGATGCGGCCATTTGCTCCTTTTCGGCGGGATTGTTCATGTCGTAGGCTCTTGCCTCCGCCGCATTTGCCCCAATCGGAGGGGAAGCTTCCCTTGCGTGAGGATTCAGGATGCGTTGGATTTCCTCTTCGGGAATGCCCTCGGCCTTCAGCGAGGCGGCCATTTGCTCCTTTTCGGCGGGATTGTTCATGTCGTAGGCTCTTGCCTCCGCCGCATTTGCCTCAATCGGAGGGGAAGCTTCCCTTGCGTGAGGATTCAGGATGCGTTGGATTTCCTCTTCGGGAATGCCCTCGGCCTTCAGCGAGGCGGCAAACTTTTCCGTGTCAGAGGGGTTGCCCAAGTCGTAAACCTCCGCATCTTTGACGTCGGCCTGTTGAGGCAACGGCGGCTGGGTGCTTGCGCTGGGCGTGTATGTATCTTGCCTCAAGCCGACGGCTTGGGTGGCGGCGCCCGCCGTCACATTGTCCTTCCCTGCGACTGGCGTACCGTGCTTAGCCGCCCAATAGCCACCGGATGCAATAACAAGGGCGAATGCGGGCAATAGAATATAGGCTCTCATGAATGAATCTCCAGATTGTCGGGGATGCTGCCTTATGGCTGTGCGAACAGGCTGCTTAAGCATTGTTTGACGGGAAAGGGGCCGGTCCACGCTTGGTGAATCGGCCCTTAACCTTTACGACAGGTTGGCTTTTGCCGTTATTGCATATAAGCAGCCACGTTACCGATGGCA
>CAIODU010000254.1 GCA_903857165.1 uncultured Methylococcaceae bacterium
CAGGCCGGTCAACAGCTTGCCCTGCTTGTCCAAAATGCCCTCCGTATTGGTCAGCAGGATGAGTTTCTCCGCTTTCAGCACCTCCGCCATTTTACCTGCCACCAAGTCGGCATTGATATTGTAAGACCGTCCGTCCTTGCCTACACCGATGGGTGCTATGACCGGGATGAAGTTGCCATGGTGCAGCATCTCCACCACCGCAGGGTCTATGCTGTCCACCACGCCAACATGGCCGAGGTCGATGATCTCGGGTTCTTCCGTCTCGGCCGAACGCTGGGTGACGACGATCCGCCTGGCCCTGATCAGATCGCCATCCTTGCCGGTCAGCCCTACCGCCGAGCCGCCATTGCGGTTAATCAGGTTGACGATCTCCTTGTTCACCAATCCGCCCAACACCATTTCAACCACATCCATCGTTTCACTATCGGTGACTCTCATGCCTTGGACAAATTCGCTGGTCTTGCCCAGGCGTTTCAGCAGATCGCCGATCTGCGGGCCACCGCCATGCACGACCACAGGATTGATGCCCACTAGCTTGAGGAGCACGATGTCGCGGGCGAAGCTATTTTTCAATTGCTCGTCGGTCATCGCATGGCCACCGTATTTGACGACAATGGTTTTCCCGGTGAAGCGTTGGATGTAGGGCAGTGCCTCAATAAGGACGTGGGCGATTTGGTTGGCTGAAGATATTTCCAAGGATTTCTGAGTTTTCAAGTTCGGCTCCGCAGTTGATTAGGGTTTGATGCCAATGCCCTAAAAAGGGAATTTTGCCTATAGTTTATCAATCGGAGTCCGAATTGGGAACCTAAAGCCTCGGAAGCCCTCTGTGAAAAACCGCTATATTTTTCCAAATGTCATTGCCCCTTGATAAAGTCTCGGCAAGGTTGCGGGCGGTGAAAGCGAGCGACACCACAGGGTGTGGCAAGCAGTTCTGCCCGTTCCCAAGCAGGAGCTTGGGAACCAGTCAATGCGCTGCCCTTAGCGTTGCGTCGTTGCGTGAGGAAAAAATCGTTGCCCACTGCACAGCCAAGCAGCATGGTGAGAAAGCAAAAAAAGTCTCACGCAACGACGCAACGTAAAAAAGGTAGTGATGCGGACGTGGAAGGTTGTTGGCTCACGTTGGGCATTAGGTGAAAATCATTTGTGGGATCATTCTACGAAATAGGTGATTTCCAATAATGAATCCACCAAAAGAATCGTCCACGAAAAACACGAAAGGCACGAACGAATCTTGCTTTTGTTCGTGCTTTTCGTGTCTTTCGTGGACTCAATTTTTTTTCTACGGATCAGATTCTTCATGGGATGCTCTTTCTCAGGAAACACCTAAACTCCAAGGCGGATACAGGGACGTGATTCACCGAGTGCCGATGTACAGCCAGCCATGGTTCAGCCCTTACGGCCCTTTTCATACGGCGCAATACGCGGAGTACCGCCATTGCGGCTTACGGGTTGACATCGTAGGATGTGCCGACGAAGGAGGCGCATCATTCGCGAATGATGGGCTTCGCAAGCTCAAAACGTTAGCGGCGGGGTTGCAAACCCCGCCGCGCTTCGCTCTTAGCGTTTATCTGCTCCAAGATATTTCTGTGATCTTTCCGTTTATTACAGTAACAGTATAATACCCGTCTTCCCTTTTGTAAGTGTACTCAAAAGCTTTTGCATAGTTGCCTGTATTCGGGTCGGTTGTCATATAGCTGCGTTCTCCGGCAGGACTACCTAGTTTGGACAGCTTTACATAGTTATCCCCCTCCATGATTAAGTCGCCATCTTGGAGGCGGATACCAGCAAAAGCCACAGAATTGGCGAGAAGCAGAATGACGAGTAATCTTTTTTTCATAAGTTTTCAACTAATTAAAGATGTTTGTGTGAAACAGCACTGAAACAGCAATTACACCCGATACCATGCAAGCCATGTTTTGCTCGTTCCCAAGCTCCCGCTTGGGAATGCGGTCTTTGAGGTTCTAACAAGTAGGAGCTTGCAAGACATGGGTTCCCAAGCAGGAGCTTGGGAACCAGCCAAAAAACCCTAAGTCGGCAAAGGGTTGCCGACCTACAGCGCGGTGATGGTCAGGGTAACTGCCTAGCCCCACCAATACTGCAAAGCCAACCCCACAAACACCGTCGCGCCAAACCAATGGTTATTCAAAAAAGCCAAGTAGCCAAGTAGGTCGGGCAACAGCTTCACCGTTGCCCGACATTCGGATTGTCGGGCGCAACGCAAAGAGACGCGCCCGACCTACCCGGCTGGAGCGCCGGGGCAGGCATTCGCACGCTGGAGCGCTCATCGTTATACACAAGTCTTTGCGGGAGCCACGGAACCCCGAAGGGGTTCAAAGCCATTAGCCGGGGGTTGAGCGAAGCGACACCCCCGGACAGCAAACCAAATAAAAATATCGACCCCGGAGGGGTCGCAGTCTTACCTGCGCGGTCCAGGATACTACCGGCCTGAACCTTGCGTTTGCAGCGTTTTCGGAAGATCGCCTAGGTTCTTGGGACAATTGCTGCGACCCCTCCGGGGTCGAATGCGGTATCCGATCTTAACCGGGGGTGTCGCTGGCGCTCAACCCCCGGCTAATAGCTGGCAACCCACCGGGTTGCAATATATCGGCATCCGTATACTTGTGTATAACGATGAGCGCTGGAGCGTGGGAACGAGAGAATGTGCCGACGAAGGAGGCGCATCTTCCGCGAATGATGGGCTTCGCAAGCTCAGCCCATCCTACGGCTCTCGCCGTTATACACAAGAGGAAGCCGGGGCCGCATGGCTTTTGCTTTTTGCCTTTTCCCATCCGGCGCAATACGCGGCGGGGCCACTATTGCGCCCCTACGCTCTGCCTAACTTTGTAGCAGATCAATTGATATAAGGGTCCATGATGCTCGACCGCTTATGCCCTTGCATGACAGTGAACTGCTCCGCGTTTACGCTGCCGTCGAACTCATTCGAGTAAATCCTCAGATTTTCGTTCTCAGACTTGTTCCAGTCCAAGCGAAAGCGCAGCCTCGTTTTAAACTTGCCCTTGTAGCGCGCCGCAGCGAACTCCCAGTACTCTTTCGGCCCCAAGGATACGATGTGGTAGCTGTTGCCGCAAAAGCTCCCTGGCAGGTACTCGACTGGCTTCCACTGACCGTCCGCGTCGAGGGCCTCCTGCACGATGCTGAGTCGGCTGTCTGAAGCCGTGAACTTGACCCTCCCATCCATCCCATTGATCAGTAGCACCTTTAACCCTTTATACTTCTTGGCAAAAATGACATCCTGATCGGGCATAGCGATCAACGAGACGACCCCGTCGGGGGCGACTTTATCGAGGGCTTTGGGGTAGTTACTGGATCCTCCGAAGCCGCCGAATCCCTCCTCATCCTTCTTAAATAACGAACCCGCTAAGAAGTAGCCGCGCATCATGAACTCGACGTTTATATCTTCGAGCGGCGTGGGTGATCGATTCTCCTGCCCCTGCGCACAGACGCTTATTAGCACAACGAAGAGCATCACGAACATCGTATTCTTCATATATCCACCATCAGTTATGCGAAATAGCCCAACGTTGGAGTTGAGCATCGCGTCACGGAAAAACATGTAAGTCCAACGGAGTTCACAGGTTGCCTACGCGCCTCATAGAAACCGTTGGCTCGTTCCCAAGCTCCAGCTTGGGAATGAGGTCTTTGAAGCTCTAGCTTCCCCAATGAAAGGTCAACGAACAAGCAGGAGCTTGCAAGGACATGGGTTCCCAAGCAGGAGCTTCAAAGCCATCAAGTTAAGAAAAACCACGTCGTTCCGGCAGGGATTGCCGGAACCCAGATGCCACGGATGGCAAACTAGATTCACTTCCCTGTGATCTGGATACCGGCAGTCCATGCCGGTATGACGGCTTAACTTAATGGCAGTGAAGCAGGAGCTTGGGAACCAGCCCAACGCGGCTGTACTTGCCAAAAAGGCGGCGACCAGTGCCACCGCACCCTTTGGCCAAGGCTGGATGCTTGTTGCAACCCATGGCGTTTATGGCTTTTCGGCCAAGACTTTCAAATTCGCCAGAGCGTCCTTGGACAAGGTCGTCATCGCCTCGATGGCGGCTGGCATGTCCTGGCCCGGCGGCGGGTTGTGGTTAATGAAGCAAGGGTAAGCGGCACTCATCCATTCAACTTTGGAACTGGCACCGACTGGCGTGACCGAAATGGCGGCTGAATAACTTTTGGTCGGAAACACCTTGCAATCGGGGTCGTCATGACTGCGATATTTCAGGGTTTTCGTCGCCGCGTCGGCTTCTTTCAATTCCTCCTTGATCTCACCGCCTTTTTTCAAGGTCAGCACGCGAACCAGCTTGTCGCCCACATTGTTGACCGTGGCACCCTCCACGGCAGGAATCCACTTGGCATCGCCAAAATCCTTTATCAAGTTCCACACCGCATCAGGCGCGGCATTAATTTCGATGCTTTCCACCACCTTCGTGCGGGCTGGCGCCTCGGCGTGGGCCGCGCCGCCCCAAGCAAACAGCGCGATGGATACTAAAGCTGCGATTTTATTCATGAGTTCCCCCGTTGTGACCGTAGTGAAAACGAACATTATCGGGAAAGCGCGGCAGGAAAACCAGTGGAAAAATCTCCCCATTCAATTTCTACGCATGAAGAAGAGGAAAAGCGATGGATGTAGCATCGACATGCCGAGCCGAAGGGGGGAGGGGTTTGCTCGTTCCCAAGCTCCAGCTCTCGCCGTTATACACAAGTCCCGCCAAACCGAAAATGCCGTCATTCCGGCATGGATGCCGGAATCCAGAGCCTAAGGACGGTAACTTGCCGCTTGCACAAGTGCTTGATTCAGGTAAGTTGCCAGCCCCTAGGTTCACATCCTTGTGACTGGATTCCGGCAGTCCATGCCGGAATGA
>CAIODU010000255.1 GCA_903857165.1 uncultured Methylococcaceae bacterium
CGTTCGTGGTGAGCCCTTCGACAAGCTCAGGAGAGCCTTGTCGAACCATGAACGGTTTAACGCTCAGTAAGCTGGGGTTTTCCGTCCACCCTTCGACAAGCTCAGGGCGAACGGAAAAACCCTTAACTTAACGGCATTTGGTGCAAGGCAAGCCTTGCCAGTCAAAGCAAGCTTTGACGCTCCAGCCCTAGGTCCATGCGTAACATCAGCTAATAACCGTGATCTAAACGCGACACGGAAGCCGTTTTCTTATAAAGTGATTGCATTTCCAAACGTGGGGCACAACATGAATAGTCAACAAGCTGATATCGGACTCATTGGACTGGCCGTCATGGGCCAAAACTTGGCCTTGAACATCGCCGACCATGGCTACACCATCGCCGTTTACAATCGGCATGCGGAAAAGATGAGGGACTTCATCGGTCAATGCGAGAAAAACGAACCCTCCAGCACACGGCTTTTGGGCAAGGAAACTTTGGAGGCATTGGCTCAAAGCCTTAAACGTCCGCGCAAAATCATTTTGCTGGTCAAGGCGGGCGAGGCTACCGACAAAACCATCGAAAGCCTGCTCCCCTATCTTGAACCCGGCGATATTGTCATTGATGGCGGCAACTCCAATTGGATGGACACTATCCGCCGGGAAAAGGATTTGAATGCCAAGGGCCTGCGTTTCATTGGTTCCGGCGTTTCGGGTGGCGAAACCGGCGCCCGCTTCGGACCCTCGCTGATGCCCGGTGGCAGCGCGGAAGCCTGGGCCGAACTGTCGCCCATCTGGAACGCCGTGGCCGCCAAGGTCGATGCGCAATCGGGTGTGCCACTGCCGGGGGCAGCCCCCGGCAAGCCAGTCGTAGGCGGCGTGCCCTGTACCGCCCACATCGGGCCAAACGGCGCGGGCCATTATGTCAAGATGGTCCACAACGGCATCGAATACATTGACATGCAGTTGATCTGCGAGGCGTACTGGCTGCTGAAAAACTTGTTGGGCCTGGCATCCGATGAAATCGGCAAAGTGTTCGAGGGATGGAATGAGGGCGAGTTGTCGAGTTATTTGATCGAAATCACGGGCGACATCCTCCAGCAACCCGATCCAACCGGGGACGGCTTTTTTGTCGATAAGGTGTTGGACACGGCGGGTCAAAAGGGAACCGGGCTGTGGACTGCCACCAGCGCCTTGGAGCTGGGCGTGCCCGCCAACGCCATCGCCGAGGCGGTGTTCGCCCGTTGCCTTTCCGCCCTGAAGGATGAGCGCTTGGAAGCCTCAAAACTGTTGCAAGGCCCTGAGGCCAAACAGGAAGAAGACCGCTCCGGGTTGATCGCTGCGATCCGTGATGCGCTGTATTGCTCGAAGATTTGCGCTTACGCCCAAGGCTTCCAACTGATGGCCGAGGCGCAAAAGGTCTATGGCTGGCAGTTGGACTTTGGCACCCTCGCGCAAATCTGGCGTGGCGGCTGCATTATCCGCGCCCGCTTCCTGCAAAAGATCACCGATGCGTATGCGATTGATCCGGGCTTGAAGAACCTCATGCTCGACCCCTATTTCCGTGATGCCTTGCATAGTGGCCAAAGCCATTGGCGAGACGTGGTGGCCAAAGCCGTGTACAACGGTGTCCCCACTCCTGCGTTTTCCTCCGCGCTGGCCTATTTCGATGGCTACCGTTCGGCCCGGCTCCCCGCCAATCTTTTACAGGCGCAGCGTGACTATTTCGGGGCGCACACTTATGAGCGCGTTGATCAGCCCAGGGGGCAGTTCTACCATCTGGATTGGCCGGTTGCTGGAAGGCCGCAGTTGAAGGCTTGAGTCGATATTCAAAAAATTGCAGGGCGGGTTTGGAACCCGTCCTTGTTGAGTTGTAGGTTTTGGTTGCCGGGCGGGTTTGGAACCCGCCCCTACGAACGGTTTTTCAGGACGGCCTTGAAGGTCAAGGCGATTACCCACAACGAAACCAACCCCCATCCCAAAGCCCACACCACACTGGGAATGCCGGTCAGTTCGGCAAGGTTTTGTGCGTCGCTGTGGCTGGTCGAGTAAACCGAGAGCGCCAACACGGTTTTGATATCGCCCAAACCATTGAAGATACATTCCAGACCTAAGAAATTGGCAATAAAATCTGGAAATGCTTGGTTTTTGGCTTTGGATATTAGCCACAGGGACAAAGCGATCAGTAGCCCAGCTAGGATGGTGAATAGTTTCATACCCAGGTTGATATTCAATCCATTGGCCCAAATGGCCGCAAACCAATCCTTGACGAACAGAGTGAAAGCAAGCACTAGAAAGCTGACAAGGATTGCCGAGAATTTCAGAATCTTGCGGCAATCGGCATGGCCGTTGGCAAGCCATAAGTTCATTTGCATAAATAGTATAATATGAATTGATAATCAAAAATCTGGTATTGAAAATGAAAAGCATCAAATTTGTTACAGAACTTACCGAACAGCAAATAGTGAACCTGAAGACGCTGGAGAATGGCGACTGGC